>JBGOVR010000135.1:0-12148 GCA_041478205.1 Candidatus Acidiferrum sp. | reverse complement strand
GCCGGTGAACAGTACGAACCGGATCGTCCGCTTGGGTTTCAAGTTGAGCTTCGCCAAGGTCCGCGCCGCTTCCAGCACGGCCATCGAGCCGGTGCCGTTATCCGTCGAGCCCGTTCCCAAATCCCAGGAATCGAGATGCGCACCGACGATCACCATTTCGTCGGGCTTCTCCGATCCACGAATCTCGGCGACCGTGTTGTAGACCTCCATTGGCTTGTCCGCGATGGTGTTGGTTATTTCCACTTCGACCTTGACCGGCCCGTGCTTCAGCATCCGAAAAATCATGCGATAGCCTTCGCCGGTGACGAACGCCGCCGGAATCGGGCCGATGCCGTATTTTTCCAGGCTGATATCCGTCATGTTCAACAGGCCGTGCGGTTTGTTGGAATCGCGCAGCACCGCGGCGACGCCTTCTTGCTTCCAGAATTCCGTGCGCTCCTTGGCCGCTTGCAAAAGGGCCTCGTACGGATCGGGCACTGGCGGTTCGCCGATTTTCGCAGGCGGCTCTTGCATCGGGCGGAGCATCGCGGCGTTCGGATCCGAGGGTGCCGCCGGCGAAAGGATCGAGGGCTCCTGGTAAATGACGATGGCGCCCTGCAACTTCCCGTGGAACTTCGCAAACTCCTCTTTCTTCTTCGCGTCGAAGTAGACGACTGGCCCTTGCACCACGCCCGGTGTGCTTGGCGACCATCCGGCGGATGCAATCGTCAGCGGATGCTCGGCGGGACTGACGATACGCGCGCGCGCCGTTCCACGAGTCCACGAACGCGCAATCGTCCACGGCTCCAGGTGCACGCTTGTGAGGCCGTACTGCGTAAACTTGTCTCTCGTCCATTCATTGGCTTGCTTGAGCTGTGGAGAACCCGTCAGGCGTTGCCCGATGTTATCCGAAAGATATTCGACATTTTCCATTACCTGGCTGTGCTCGCGGATTTCGCCGAGAATCTGCGCGTCCGCCGCCGCGAAGGAACTTTTCTCATCCGGCGAAGGCCTCGCCGACCCGGCGCGCACTCCGATCAAAGCAATCGCACAACCGAGCACAAGCGCCGTGACTCGCCGTGAATTCATCCGTTCTCCTCTAACTGAGCGGCTTGATTTCGCAAGAATTGTGAATGGCCGCAAGACTGTTTACTTTTTTCGCGCAACTTTTCGCGGAACTCCGCGTTTCCCGTCGCGCGGCGCCGGCTGGCACTTCGGGCAGAAATAACTGCTACGCCCTGCCACGATCGCGCGCTGAATCGTTGCCCGGCAGCGGTAGCACCGCTTTCCTTCTCGCCCATAAGCTCGATGGTGCCGCTGATATTCTCCCGGCTCGCCATTGGCGTCAAGAAAATCGGAAATCGACGAGCCCCGCATCGCGATGGCTTTCTGAAGAATGTCTTGGAGCACCCTGCGCAGCGTGACCATTTGCTTCTGGCTGAGCCGGGCGCCCAGTCGTGCCGGGTGAATCTTCGCGCGCCACAGACTTTCGTCCGCATAGATGTTGCCGACTCCGCGCAGCACGCTTTGATCGAGCAACAGCGCCTTGACGCGGGCGTTGCGAGAGCCGATTCGCGCGGCGAACTCTTCCGAACTGACCTCCAGAGGATCCGCGCCAAACGCGGTCAGCTCTTCGGCAAGCGATGCCTCGGTCAGATAGGCCATGCGCCCAAAGCGGCGCGGGTCCGTGTAGCGCA
Organism: Candidatus Acidiferrum sp.; assembly: GCA_041478205.1. Taxonomy (GTDB): domain Bacteria; phylum Acidobacteriota; class Terriglobia; order Acidiferrales; family UBA7541; genus Acidiferrum. The sequence goes on along the minus strand of JBGOVR010000135.1, from coordinate 10,472 downwards.
GCTCTCTGCCATCATCCAGCAGCATGCACACATGCGTGTGTTTTTCGCAGGGTTGCGCCGCGGGACTTGGCGCCAGTTGTCCCGTCATGCCCAGATGCACGAGCAGCGACGCGGATGCGGCGTCGCCATTTTCGGAAGCACTCGCGCCGCTTTGCACCGCGGACAGCCGCAGCAGCATGAACTTTCCATACCGCTCAACCGCGTCGATCTGTCTACCAGGAAGATGCTGCTCGAGCGCGGCGGGATCGTCGATGAAGTCGGTTTTCCCCAAGGTGACAGACATGATTCGCCGCCCCAGGATCGATTGCCGCAATCCTCGCGCGACCGTTTCGACTTCAGGAAGTTCTGGCATGACCGTTCCCGATCAAGCTACCACAGCCACCAATGGCGCCGCATCCGCACTCGACTCGTAGCCTCAAAGCGCGGCGGCACGATTCTACAGGGGCCGTGCTCGCCCGCGCCGCAGCGGCGAGAACGGAGGGAACCGATCGACTCACTTCTTGTGATAGTTCGGGTACGGCGGATGATCCGGAATCACCACGGGATTCTTCTTCAGCGCCTCGAGAGTCACCTGCACGGCCTTCTCGAGCTGTGCGTCGTGTCCCCCGGCCACGGACGCCGGATCGTTTTCCACTTCAAGGTCCGGCGCGATCCCATGATTTTCCACTTCCCAATCGCCGTGCAACCCGTAAATGGCGCCGCGCGGCGCGGTGACAAAGCCTCCATCCATCAGCGGCGGATAGCCCCAGATGCCCACCAAGCCGCCCCACGTCCGCGTCCCGACCAGCGGGCCAACCTTGTCTTGCTTGAACATCCACGGCAGCGCATCTCCGCCGGAACCCGACATCTCGTTAATGATCATCGTCTTTGGTCCGTAGATTTGCGCCAGCGGCGAGCAGAACTTTTCTCCTTCGCGCGTGATGGCGCAATTCCGCAGCGGCCGCTCCAGTTCGTCGATGATGTAGTCCGCCACTTGCCCGCCATGGTTGTAGCGTTCGTCGATAATCGCCGCCTGCTTCCCGACCTGCCCAAAGTAGAACCGATTGAAATTCAAATAGCCGCCGATGTTCGTATCGGGCACGTGCACGTAGGCGATCTTGCCCCCGCTCAATTCGTCCACTTTACGCCGGTTATCCTCTTCCCAGGCGCGGTTGCGCAGGGGGAATTCACTCGCCACCGGCACCACGGTAACTTCCCGCGCATCTTTTCCGTCCGGGTTTGCACCCACTTTGATTCGAATCTGCGTGTCCGCGGTGTTCTCCAGGAAGCGGCTGACGTCCGCCGGAGGCCGCACGTCCACGCCATTTACTTCCAGCAGATAATCGCCGGTCTTCACCTCCACGCCAGGCTGCGTCAGCGGCGCGCGCAGCTCGGGATTCCAGTTTTCGCCGTTATAGATGCGCGCAAGTCGATAGCGCCCGTTTTCGATCTTGTAGTCGGCGCCCAGCAAACCGCCTTTCACTTTGCGCGCTTCGGGAATGTCACCACCGTCGATGAACATGTGCCCGATGGTGATTTCCCCAAGCATTTCGTCGAACAAATAGTTGAGATCGCTTCGGTCGCCCACGCCCTTGAGGTACGGAGCATATTTCTTCTCCGCCGCCGCGAGGTTCAGGCCGTGATGATTGGGGTCGTATAGGAAGTCTCGTTCGATGCGCCATACCTCGTGGTACATCTGGTTCCACTCGATGCGCGGATCGACGGAGACTTCCATCCCATCTAGCTTGAGCGGTCCCTCGCCTGGTTTTGGCGCGGCGCTCGTTGCCGCGATGAACCATCCCTGGCCTTGCTTGTACAGCACCTTTTCGCCGTTGGCCGACACCTTGAATCCATTGATTCCGGCGAGGAATGGCTCGGTCTTTCGCGTGCTCAGATCAAATTTCGTCACCGTCGCTGGAGTTAACGGCTCGAATCGCGGAACATCCGGTATCTCCGACAGAAAAAGGATTCCCGTTTTTCCGGCATCCAAGCCGACGTAATTCGCTGGCTTGTTGGGTAGCGCGACGATGCGTTGCCCAATTCCATCCAGGTCGATCGTCACCTTGACCGGTTCTTCTTTTTTCTCGCCTTCCTTACTCTTGTCTCCTTCTTTCCCCTTGTCCCCTTCCTTGCTCTTGTCCGCGGTGTCCTTCTTCTCATCCGATTTTTTCTCGTCGGCTTTCTTCTCGTCCGCCACCTTTTCTTCGTCGCTCTGCGGTTCCACGGGAGACGCGTCGCCTTTCTTCAAGACCACCGCATACACGCTGCGCAACACTGGGTGCTGGTAGCTGGAAAGGTCCAGCCATCCCGACGAAAGCCCAACATCCGTGCTCGCGGCGAAAAACAGTGCCTTGCCGCCCTTGTCGAACACCGGGTAGCGCGCATCGCCCAACCCGTCCGTGATCTGCGAAGCCTTCCCGGTGTCCAGCGCGTAGACGAAAATCCCGCGCAGGTGATTTTCCAAGAACTTGGAGTACGTCAGCCACTTGCTGTCCGGCGACCACTCCGCACCCAGGCTCACACTCGGATCCTCGAACCGGTCTGCATCCACTTTCACCGGCGCGCCCTTGTCGAGGTCCACGTACCAAAAATTGAGCCGCTTGTCGGTAAACGCAATTTTCTTGCTGTCCGGCGACCATTTCGGGCCATAAAAGAACGACGGTGGATTGCCCAGGCCGATCTTCTTCACCGCACCGAGTCCCGATTGATCGATCAGGTGCAGCGCATACTCTCCAGACTCGTCCGAAAAATACGCAATCCATTTCCCATCGGGCGACCACGCCGGATCGCGTTCCGCCACGGCCGTCGTGCGCGTCAGATTGCGCACATCGCCCTTTTCCGCGGGAACCGTCAGTATTTCCCCGCGCGCTTCGAAGACAGCTCGTGCTCCTGCCGGCGAAATTCCCGCATTCTGAATCTTCTCCACCGCAACTTTTTCATAGTGCGGCCGCGTCGACGGCAGATCGCCGGATACATGAATGCCGACCTTTGCCGCTTTCCCGTTCTTCACGTCGAACAAATAAATCCCGCCAAATTGTTCGTACACCAGCGCGTCCGGACCCGCGGAAACCGATTTCAGGTCCAACCCTTTGTTCTCGAGCATCTGCTTCACCGTCTTCGTCTTGGTGTCGTAAGAAAACAGCGTGACCGCCCCGTTGCGGTCCGACAAAAAGTACACCGAGTCGCCGAACCACACCGGATGCGAGTCATTGGAATTTTCGCGCGGCACTCTTTCCAGCGTCAGGTCGCTCAGCTTTACGATGTAAATTGGCGTCGTCTGCCCGCCCTTGTACCGCTTCCACGAGGTTTGCCATTTCAGGTTCGGCACGTAGGAGATTCGCGAACCGTCCGGCGAAAACCACGCGTCCTCGCCGCGCCACATCGGCAGCACTTCCGGCCAGCCGCCTTCGACCGGCACCGTGTAGAGCCGGTCTATGTCGGCGTACGCGTCACGCGGTGAACGGAAGAGCACTCGCTTGCTGTCCGGCGTCCAGCCCACGGCCACGTCCGCATCCGGATGCCACGTCAGCCGCCGTGGCTCGCCGCCCTCCGCGGGCATGACGTACGCATCGATGTTGCCGTCATATTGCCCGGTAAACGCGATCCAATTCCCATCGGGAGAAAAAACAGGCCGCCCTTCGTGCCCGCCCGTCGTGAGTTGGCGCGCTTCCCCGCCTTCCCGCGGCACGCTCCACAAATACCCGCCGTAAACGAAAGCAATCTGCGTGCGGCTCAACGTCGGCGAATGCGCCAGCAAAGGCGTTTCCTCAGCGGCAGCCAAACCCGCAAATCCTAGCAACACCGCAACGAAGACTGAAATTCGCAAACGCATTTTCCCTCCCGACGGAAATTTCTGAGATCTTCGATAGTGCACACACCCGATGACACGGCCACTCATGGCCCCGCGGTGCTAGGTTGTTTTATTGACCTGCCCTTGCGCGGAACTCACCCCTTAAGACGCACAAAACCTCAAAAATGTTTGGCCGCCATCCACAAATGTCCGCTCCATCACGGCAGCAGTGCGAACACCCTCACCGGACCACCCGACCCGCCTTCCAATTTGATCGGCGCGACGATCAAGAACGCGCCGGCTTCCGGCACTTCGCTCAGGTCCGCGAGATTCTCCAAATGATACAGTCCCGCGCCCAAAGCCAGATGATGCACCGCAAAGTCTCCAGAAGCACCGTAGTCCACGCTCAACGTATCGCAGCCGAGCCCGCTGGTCTTCCGCTCGATGAGCAATTTCACCGCGTCCGCTGAAAACCCAGGAAAATGCATCCGCCCTTGCGCGTCTTGATTGCGATACCGCTGCACATCCGGCCAGCGCGCCGCCCAGCCCGTCCGCAGCAACACGATCGCTCCCTCGGGAATCCGCCCGTGAGTTTTCTCCCAATCTTCAACGCGCGCCGCCGGAAGCTGATAGTCCGCATCCTTGGCCGCCGCCGCGCGCGCATCCAACACAACCGCAGGTCCGAACAATTGTTTGGTGGGGATCTGATCGATCGGCGTCTTACCCGGCGGAAAATGAATCGGCGCGTCCAGATGGGTGCCGTAATGTTCGAGCATCCAGAAACTTCTGGTGAAGTAGCCGTCTTTCTCCACCGTCGCGTTCACTTGCGCTTCGAAAAAGCGCGTATCTCCCGGCCACGGCACCAACTTGTCGCTGATCGCGTAGCTCAGGTCCAGCACGCGCGTCTTTCCCGATGGAATGTTCGTAAGCAAGGTGTCCTGACGTGGGCTCTGCGGAAGAAGTGTCATGAACGCAACGACGCCGGCGGCGAAGATGCTCGAGCGGCCGAAGACACCCATCTTTCACCCCAGTGAACTCTTCGCAGCAAACACCGCGCCGTCAAGCACAAGCCACATGGAGTGCGGCGGCTAGCCGCCGCCTTTGCGATGCCAGCCTCGAGCTCGCACACCAGTTTTACGCGGTGCTCTAAGGCAGCGGAATCCCCGGCGTAGCCACAATTCCCGCCATCTTCAGTATTTCCGAATATTCAATGTCTGTGATCGACGAGATCAGCACGCGCACGTTTTTCAACAGCTTCACTTTTTTCAGCGCGGGATTCGCGCGCAACTCGTTCAGCGCGATCTGTCTCGGCAGCCGCTCGAACGCTCGCAGGTCCGCCACAAGGTTTTTCCCTTTACGATCGTGCGGGTCGGGGTAAGGGTCGCGCGTCACTTCCGCGATGGAATACAGCGAACGCTCCGGCGTCGAGTGATAGCACAGCACCCGGTCGCCCTTGCGCACCTGCTTCAGCGCACGGATCGCATCCGGTTTGCCGGCCGCCCCGTGCCACATTTCCTTGCCCTTAACGAAAAGCGTATCCCAGTGATAATGATGCGGGTCGGCACAGAAGATCCAGTAGTGTCGTTGCGCGGTCGGAATTGCCATTGAGGCTTCGAGTCGGCACTATACACGGCGCCGACAAAAAAGCGAAACAAAATGTGAGAGTTCTGCCGGCCAATGGCCGCCCCGGGCAGTTTCCGAGCCTGCCGGAAAATGCGTGATCGCTAGGGTGCTTCCGGTGGGCCCAACGTGGCCGGTGGGCTCCAATCGGATGACCCGCTCCGAAGAACACTACATATCCTTATTTTTTTCAACTACTTACGCGCCATCATCAAGCCAAACCAACGTAAATCTCTTCCCCGCGCACCTCCACCGGATAGCAATCCACCCCAACCGCCGGGTTCTGGCTGATCTTGCCGGTCGTCACGTCATACTGCCAGCCGTGCCAGGGACACGTTACGATCTTGCCCTCCAGCGGCCCATCCCCCAGCGGTCCGCCCCGGTGCATGCAAGTATTGTTGATGGCGTAGAACTGTCCACCCACGTTGGCGACCGCAATCGCCTTCCCGTCAACGTTCACCTCGCGGATCGTGCCCACCGGAATCTCACCCACCGCTACCGCCCGAACGAATGCCATGCTCGGCCTCCTCCCGGAGATGCAACCGTCGCAAATCTCGCAGCAAACCCGCCCGCCTTCATCCACTCAACAACCCGGAGTTTGGGCCTCCTCTGCGCTCCTTTGCGTTCTCCGCGTCTCTGCGTTGTCTCTTTCTGCCTTTTCTCTTCGCTGGCAACCGGCGCCGCTGGTGAAGAGTCCTTAGCTCCGTAGCTGCTGCGTCTTATGTGTCCTAGATGTTGCGTGCTTTCGCCTGCTGCGCGATGTACTCCGCCTGCCGCAGCGCCAAAGCCACAATCGTCAGCGTAGGATTTGCCGCTCCCGGCGTGCTCAGCGCGCTGCCGTCGGAAATAAACAGGTTCCTGACGTCGTGTGTCTGGCCCCATGCGTTGGTCACGCCGTCGCGCGGATCGGCGCTCATGCGCGCGGTGCAGAGGTTGTGCGTCGCCGGAGGTGTCGGGCCGAGGACAATGCGTTTCGCACCGATCGCATCGTACATCTTGGACATTTGCCCCTGCGCATGTTTGCGCATGGCCTGATCGTTGGCATGCTCGTCCACGTGGATATTCGCCACCGGCAGACCGTACTTGTCCTTCACCTGCGCATTCAGCGTGACGCGGTTCTCGGAGCGCGGCAGATCCTCGCCATTAATGAACATGCCCGCCATGTTTCGGTAGTTCTCCATAATGGACGCAAAGTCGCGTCCCCATCCGTAAGGCAAGCCCACCAACGGCAAGGTCGGCAGATCGAGAGCGAGCAGTTCGATGCGGTACCCGCCCACAAAGCCGCGTCGCGGGTCGTTGACCACCTCGTCTTCGACAACGCCCGCCAGCGTGGCTCCGCGCCACGAATACACCGGCTTGTCAAAGATCCCCCAGACGAATCCGGTGATTTGGTGGCAATAATTTCGGCCCACTTGCCCGGAAGAATTCGCGAGGCCCTGCGGAAACTTTGCGGATGTGGAAAGCAGCAGCAGGCGCGCCGTCTCGATGGCGTTGCCCGCCACGCAGACCAGACGCGCCTTTTGTCGCAGCTCCCGGCCCGCACTATCCCGGTAGACCACCGCGTTCACGCGGCCGTTCGCTCCATGCTCGATACGCGTCGCCGTGGCCTCCACGCGCATATCGAGGTTCCCGGTCGCTTCGGCGCGCGGGATTTCCGTGTACAACGTGCTCCACTTCGCGCCCATCTTGCAGCCTTGCACGCAGAAGCCCTGCTGGATGCAAAAGCCGCGTCCATCGCCGGAGCGCGAATTGATGGCCATGTGCCCGGTGTGCACGCGCTTGTAGCCGAGCTTCTTCGCTCCCGCATGCATCACTTTGAAATTGTTGGAGGCGGGCAAACCTGGAACGCCATTACGGCGCGTCACAATCAGCCGGCTTTCCGCCAGTTGATAATATTTCTCGAGTTCTTCGTAGGAAATCGGCCAGTCGATCAGAGACGTGCCGGCAACATCGCCGTAAGTGCTTTTCGCGCGCAGCTCCCAGGGCTCCAGCCGCGGCGCGGAGGCCGTCCAGTGCACCGTCGTTCCACCGACGGTCTTGCAATGCCACACTGGCAACGACGGGAAGTCACGCGCGACACCCCAGTTCCCGCTCTGCGTGCGGACATCGAGCCAGGTCAACTGAACGAAAGCCTCTCCCGGCACCTGCGAAAATGTTTCCTGCGATTGCCGCTTGCCCGCTTCCAGCAAAACCACTTTCATGCCGCGCCGCGTCAGCTCGTGCGCCAGCGTGCCGCCGCCGGCACCCGAGCCGATGATCACCACCGCGCTGCCGTCCTTGAGCTCTATCCGCGCCATGTTTCAGCTCTCCGCGAGTTATCCACCCACCGGCATCGCGCCGCTATCCTCCAACGGCACTTCGGGCAACCAGCGCAGATCGTTGAATCCGCGCAAAAGATAGCCCCCTTTGGAAAACGCTTCGCCCTCGTATCCAAAGTAGGCGTACGCGATGGGCGTCGCGTAGAGCACCTGCACCGTCTTCTGGCGCATGATCTGAAAAAATCCGGACGGTTCCACCTTCGTAAGCGTCTCGACGCGCTCCTTTTCCTTACGCGTTACGAAATCCGCTCCAAGGGCTGCGACGCCGTCTTTGATCGTCTTGCGAATGTTTTCGTCCTTGCTCGCCTCGCTGTCGATCGCCTGGATGACCAGCGCGTACGCGGCATCGTCCAGCTTGTCGTGGGGCATGAGCGTGCGCGCCACGGCCATCAGCGCGGTCCCTTCGGAAGTTGTAAGGGTCTGTAGGTCCACGGCCCAAGCACGCCCGCGCGCCACCAGTGCCAATGGACTCCCCGCCACCACCAAACCCGCCAACAAGCCCGTGGTGGCTTTGAGCAATTCCCGGCGGTCTATGGTGATGGGTTGGTCCATGGTTCCTTGTTTCTCCGCGCTCCTCTGCACCCTGAGCGCCGAGGGGTGCGTTCTCAGCGTCTCTGCGTTATCTTTACTCCCGCCTCTGCTCTTCGATCGACTCTATCTTTCGCGGATTCTCCGCGGAGTATAGCCCCGGCACCAAGTCGCGTCAAAAAACGAGCGCCCTGCCGAGTCCACAGGCGAAGTTTGCTGCTCCGCACCAGCACGTTGCAAGGATCTTCCATTCATCACCAATTTGAAGGCGAAATCCGGATAGATTCGCTGCTCCCACCTGCCGTACAGTCGAGGTTCCGTCCCGTCGCAAAAGGAATAAATCAAATCAGGACGAGGAACAATGTCTTCCATCCAAAAACGTCTCGACGCACTCGATTGGAACAACGCCGAGCAGTCGCTCTCCGCCCGCGGCTACGCGGTCACCGCGCCGATCCTCACGCCCGCGGAATGTGACGCCATCGTCACGCTCTATAAAGACGAGACCCGCTTCCGCAGCCACGTCATCATGGAGCGTCACCGCTTCGGCCTCGGCGACTACAAATATTTCTCCCACCCGCTCCCGGAAACCGTCGCCAGCCTACGAACCGCCGCCTATCCTCACCTCGCCAAAGTCGCCAATCAGTGGGCGGAAGCGTTCGGCGAATCGCGCCCGCCCTATCCGCCAGATCACGCAGCTTTCCTAAAAATCTGCCACAAAGCCGGGCAGACAAAGCCCACTCCGCTGGTCCTTCACTACGAAGCAGGCGGATACAACTGCCTGCATCAAGACTTATATGGCGAGGTCAGCTTCCCCCTCCAAATGGTCTTCCTCCTCGGTCAACCCGGCCGCGACTGGGAAGGCGGAGAGTTCGTCTTAGTCGAACAGCAACCCCGCGCGCAATCCAAAGCCGAAGTGGTCTCAGCAAATCAAGGCCAAGCCATCCTCTTCACCACCCGCTACCGCCCCGTGAAAGGCTCCCGCGGACACTACCGCGTAAATCTCCGCCACGGCGTAAGCCGCCTCCACCGCGGCACCCGCTACACCCTCGGCATCATCTTCCACGACGCCAAATAATCTAAAGTCCGGCGGCCAGCTTGCGCTGAGTCCAACCGAAGGCCGGCGCCTTTGCGGTGTCACGCTCGGTCTCGACAGTCACTGCAAGCACTTGTCCGGTAACCGCGTTAACCAGGACTTGACGCAGTTCAACGAAGAAGCTAGGTAGCACAGTATGCCTCGATATGATTCACGCTTCGATGCACCTGTGCTTTCGTACAGGTGCAATGCGTGATTGGGATGATATGCTGTGCTCAATCTGAGGTAAAAATAGTGGGCATCGCAGCTGACATTCTCGGCTTACGAAATCACCATTTTAGTAGTGTGGCTGAACTTCTTGCTGCACTCGAACAGGTCTGTGATGCGCCTGTGGACAAAATATCAGCCCGAGTGTTTCTGGCGGGCGCAGCCGCCGATCTAGTCCTGACCAATGTGGCGGCTCATGCTGCCGAAGCGCTGAGCGAACAACCCACGAATCGTAAAACCCGGCGAGCAGCTTCGCCGTCCCGGCGCAAGAACCGCCGTCCCGTTCAAGGCCCCCCGCCGCGTCAGCGTATATTGTTCGCGTAATCTGACAGATTCCTCCTATTACCTACATGTCCGGTAAGAGCGTTAATCAGGACTTAACCATTGACCAGCAAAACTTGGAGAACACTCCTCAGGTCACCTAAGATGGTGAACGCAAAGAACCATGTGGACTTTGTACCTGCTGTCTCACGCATGGCTGTCAGTCTCTATTCTTCTGCCATTCATGATGTTGGCATTCCCTTTGCCGACGATCCGCCTAGGGACTTTTGGGCTAGTGCCACCCGAGGTGGAGATTACCACTACTGAACTCGCCAAAAAATCGCGGAAAGACTTAGGCCGGTGTCACCCAAAAGAAATAGAGAATTCAGAGCACACGCAACCAACGGCTTCAGATTGGCTTCTTCGCTGAAAGCCATGCCGCAGCAATCAAACACATCGTGATCATGGTTGAGAAAACGATGGGGGTGGTGAAGGCGTATTTCTAGCTCAAAGATGTGACCGCGGCAAAGCAAATGGCGAGCGCCCACGCAGTGCGGCGCATGCGTGCAAAAGTCTCTGCCGGAAGGCCGCCCAGCTGCCACGCCAATACCGCGGCGAACAAAAGAAACACAGAGAAAAAAAGCCCGAACGCGCTAAAGAAGTCCCAATAAGTTCG
>JBGOVR010000118.1:0-14740 GCA_041478205.1 Candidatus Acidiferrum sp. | reverse complement strand
TCGCGCGCGCCAGGCATGTCGTCCGTGGGGATAATGCATGCGGTGATGGCGTCAATTTCCTTGGCCTGTTCGGTGGAGAAGAACTCGAACTTCGCGGGAGCGGCAGATTGCGCAGCTTTGCGGGCGTGGGCGGACGCCGCGAGAAGAGCGGGCCAATGCGCCGACAGCCAAATAGTGCTGACGCCACCGCCGGCGCGCAGAAGAAAGCCGCGACGACTGAGATCGTTGGTCATAGAAGAGGAAGCGGCCAGAACCATGAAAATGTAGGCTGGGACCGCGCACCCGTCAAGGGAAAACCGCGAATGCAAGCCATGCGAATCTTTCATTGATACGGCGAAGAGTAATAGGACGGTTTGCGGTGCGGCGCGAGGCTAGTGTACGATGCCGCAGAAACAGAAAAGACACGGAAATTCGGGACGAGTACGCACTTTTTTGGGTAAATGACGCGCACGCATGGCTACGCTGACAGGAGCGATCGGAACCGGGAGCAAGTGGCTGCTCGACAGAATTGTCGGGGCGCTGGCCGCCACCGGGGTTAATCCCAATGTTCTGACCTTTCTGGGACTGGTTGTTAATTTTGGCGCGGCGGCAATGTTTGCCATCGGAAACTTTTTTACCGGCGCGCTGATCATTTTCTTTGCGGGCTTTCTGGACATGCTGGACGGACAAGTGGCGCGGCGCCAAAAGCGCGTGACCGCGTTCGGGGCTTTCTACGATTCCACGCTGGATCGCTACGCGGACATGGCGTTGTACATGGGTTTGTTGGTGTATTATTCCGTGAGCGGACACATACCTTACGTGGTGCTGGCGGCGGTGGCGACGGCGGGATCGGTGATGGTGAGCTACGCGCGGGCGCGGGCGGAGTCGTTGATTCCACTGTGCAAGGTTGGCTTCATGGAAAGACCGGAGCGCCTGGTGCTGCTGATCATCGGTGGCGTGTTCAATCGCATGGCGGCCGTGCTGTGGGTGATTGCAGTGGTTTCCACGATTACCGTGATTCACCGCATTGTGTACACGTGGCAGGAAACGCGAGCCGGGCGTGTGCTTCCGGGAATCAGACTCTCTCTCTAGGTCTTATCGGAGCGGCAATTCGCCGCGATTCCCTTCTACTAGCGACTATGACAGTGGTGCTTCGACTGGGGCGGAGATGGTTTTGCGGACGCGTTCGCGCAACGCAGGGACCGCGTCTTTCGAAAGACCCTTGGTGTCGATGGTGTCGTGGAGATAGACGGTGACTGTGGCGGGCCGAAGCATCCAGTGGCCGGTGCGATGGTGCCGAAACGAACCGACCAGGCTGACGGGGACGATGGGGATGCCGAGTTGCTGCGCGACGCGGAAGCCGCCATCCTGGAATTCGCTTACGTGACCATCGCGGGTACGCTTGGCCTCCGGAAAAATGATCAGACTCGTGCCGCCGTTGATGGCGTCCTGCGTCAAACGCCACATGCGTTTGAGATCGGAGGGACGGCGCACGTCGGGCACGGGAACGTTGCCGAAGCGCTTCATGAGCCAGCCATAAGCAGGGATTTTGAAATGGGATTCGAGTTCCCAGCCGCGCACCAACTGCGGGATCGCGCAATACAAGATAAAGGGATCGAAGAGATTGACGTGATTGACCATGAAAAACGACGTGCGGTGCTGATCGAAACCGGGAGAACAGCGAACTTCGACGCGAGCTCCCGAAAGAAAGGCGATGCGGCGGCAAAAAGCGCGCTGAAGCCAATCGTGTTTGCGCGGGTCGAGAAAAATGCCGAGGAAAACGAGCGTCGGCGCGGCGATAAAAAAGTGCAGGATGCTGAAGACCCAGAGAAGCGAGCTGCGAAGCGCGAGCAGGACGCCCTTCATATGTAAATGTCCACGGCTCCGGGAACGACATCCAAGGAGCGGCACTGCAGCGCCATGATTTCTCCATCGATCATGACGTCGACGGGAACGGGCACGTTAAACTCGACATGGCGCACGGCGCGGCGCGAAGCGAGCGGATGATCGAGGTGCGTGCCGTCGTAGAGCTTCGGCAGCATGCGCATCAAGCCGAAGCGCCCGATCGGCCCCCAACGGACGAATTCGATGAGGCCATCGGTGGGATCGGCCTGGGGCGCGATCAGCATCGTGCCGCCGGTGTACTTGCTGTTGTTGAAAGTGAGGAAGAGGCAGCGGCGCTCGTCCCAGTCTTTGTCGTCGTCGCAGCGCAGCGTGAAGGCGCGCCGGCGCAATTGAACGACACGCGCAAAAACGCCCAGGAGGTAGCCGAATTGACCGAGTGGTTTGAAGAGCCGATTCGTCAGGGCGCCGACATCAGCGGTAAAGCCGAGGCTCAGGAGATTGAAGGAATAGATTTCCCCGGCGGCATGCGTTAGCCGTAAGAGGTCGACGGGCCGTTTGCGGCCTGCGAGGAGCGCTTGAAGAGAGGTTTCCGCACCAGCCGCCGTGAAGTCCCGCAGAAAAGAATTTCCGGTGCCGAGCGGCAGAAGACCCAGGGAGATGCGCCGCTCGGCGCCGCTTGGCGTGAAAATGCCGTTTAGGATTTCGTAGGCTGTTCCGTCACCGCCGACGGCGATAAAGCGCCGGTAGCCCTGCTCGTAGGCTTCGCGAGCGAGCTGAATGGCATGGCCTGGCCCGGTCGAAGCGATAACGTCAACGCGAAGCCCGCTGCCGCGCAGGCGTGCGATTGCCGGGCCGGCGAGCTTGGCGGAGCGGCCGCCGCCGGCAGCGGGGTTAACGATAGCGAGGAATCGTTCGCGTTCCATCAGGGTGCCGTGGGTCTCCAACCGCTCACTTTTTCACCGCTTCACAAAAGCAGAATTGCCGCGGTACGGTCCAGCTGCGCTAGCCGCTCCGCAAGGACGTTTCTCTTTATCTTAAGCGAAGCCGTGCGTGGAAAGTCTTCGTCGAAAAGGACGACCCCGTGGATGCGCTTGTAATTCAACAGGCGGCTATTGCGCGCCGAAATGTCACCACGGAGTTCGCCCGTAAAGGTTTGGCCGGGCTCAAGGTGAAGGACCAGCACGAGTTGCTCGCCCACCATGGAACGTAGCGGCCAAATATAGTTGGCGGCGAAAACGCAGAATTCCTTGACCGGTAGACTTTCGAAGACACTTTCGATGTCTTCCGGGTAGATGTTCTTGCCTTCTTCGGTGACGATCATGTTTTTCTTGCGGCCGAAGAGCTGCAGATGACCGGCCGGATCGAAACGCCCGAGGTCGCCGGTCATCAGCCATCCGTCGACGATGGTTTCCGCCGTGAGCTCCGGATCGTTCAGGTAGCCAGACATAACCGTCTTGCTGCGGACGGAGACTTCGCCGATGCCCTCTCGGTCAGGATTTACGATGCGCACTTCCATTCCGGGCAGCGGCTTGCCAACGGTGTCCGCGCGAAAGGGTTTGAGGTCGTTGACGGTGATGGCGACAACGGTCTCGGTAAGGCCATAGCCGTTCGCGACCGGGATGCCAAGGTCATAAAAAAATTGCAGCGTTTGCGGCTCCGTAAAGGCTCCTCCGACGATGATGGCACGAAGTTCACCGCCGAAAGCATGGTGTACCTGCTTGAGCAGCCTGCGGCTGATGGCGAGGTGCGGTCGATTTTTCGTGAGCACCTTGTTGGCGGCAACCAACACGTTGAAGATTTTGCGCTTGCCGGGTGGCAACGCATCAAAACGCTCCTGGAGGCCCTTCTGCAAATTCTTCAGGACCAGCGGGACGAGACTGACGTAGGTGATCTTGTATTTCGAAAAAGCGTCGCGAACGTACTCCGGGCGGAGGGTACGGAGATGCACGACCGTTGCGCCGCAGATAAAAGGGCCGAAGAATCCCACCATGAAATCGATAGCATGATTCGTGGGAAGAATACTCAGGTAGCGCATGCCGGGAGCGAAAGGATAGATGGACGTGAGGGCGACGCACTGTTCGAGATAGTTTTCGTGGGTCATAACGCAGCCCTTGGGGCGGCCGCCCGTGCCGGAGGAATAGACGATGGTGGCAGGGTCTTTGCGCGCGCGGAGAACGAAGCTGGGTGCGGCGCTTCCTCGGAATTCTTCCCAACAGCGAGCGCCTGCAAGATCGGCGTTCGGCGGAGCTTCGGTGACCAAGATCGTCGTGAGACTTGTTGCGGCGCTGCGGCCGCCTGAAGTGGCGAGCTGACGCCAGATCGGATATTCCGTAATGAGGACGGTGGCGCCGGAATGCCTGAGGAGTTGCCACTGCTCGTCGGGAGTAAGCTTGTAATCGAGCGGAACGAGCACGCCACCGCAATAGAAGATGGCGTACGCTGAGATCAGCCACTTCGACTGATTCGTCATGACGATCGCCGCGCGGCCGCCGGCCTGGAAGCCTGCGTCCTGCAGAGCTTTCGCGAGAGGATGCGCACGCTCCCTGAAATCGCGATAGCTGAGGCGTTCCTTCTCGCGCTCGCGATCGGATTCGATCAGACACGTTTCTCCCGCGAATTGGTCCAGCGCGTCCTTCAGTGCCGCGCCGATAGATTGATATTTAGAAAGATCCAGCATTACAGGCGGGATTGAATCCGCGAGGCGAGGGTGCGGAAGTCGCTGACGCCCTGGACCTCATAGTCAGGCAGCTCGATGCCGAAATGGTTTTCAAGGCGACTGAGGAGCTCGAGCGTCTGGAGGCTGTCAATGCCGAGCTTCTTGAAGAAGTCATCATCGGGCGCGAGCGAACCCGCGGGCAGCTGAAAGTGCTTCGAAGTGAGGTCGAGAATTTCCTGGGTGGTCTGCTCGATGGTGCGCATGGACAGCTAAATTTATCATCCTCGCGCCCGGAAGGAAAATTGAAGGAGCACGATTGACGCAGATTCGATAGCGCCGAGCTAAGAGCGTTAGAGAAGAACCAAGCCACGGCGGATACCGAGAGAGACGGCTTCGGTCCGGCTCGCGGCCCCGAGCTTGCCCAGGATCGATGCGACATGGAACTTGACGGTGTGCTCGGAAATGGCCAACTGCGCAGCGATTTCCTTGTTGCCGGCGCCGCCGGCGAGCATTTGGAGGACTTCACGTTCGCGGCGAGTTAACGGCTCGGCGAGTTCGGCTAGAGGACGGGAAGCGGGCGCGATCGCGGGAAACACCGTGTCCACTTCCCGGGGATGCATGATGACGAGCCCAGTCGCTGCGGCCTGGAGGGCGGCGACGAGCTGGCCGGGAGAAACATCGCTGGGCAGCACTGCGCGAACTCCCGCGCGCAGTGCCTCGGCGGACGATCCCGGCGAAGGAGGGTCCGCAAGTACGACGATGGCTGCCTCCAAAGCGAGGTCCGATTCGGCGAGCGATTCGAGTATGGCTTCGGGTGGCTCGCTGGATGTGTCGACAAGAATGACTTCGGGTTCCGCGTCGGAGAGTTGGCTGCCGAGTGAGTCAAGGGTTCCGGCGCTGCCGACGACGTCCGCGCCATGAGCTGCGAGAAGAGTTTCCAGGCCTGCGCGAGCCAGTGGTGACCCAGCGACGATGAAAACGCGAATCACGCCGCGACGGAACCCTTTGTAGCCGTCTGGCTGCCGAGTTGAAGGGTGACGCGGCGAACGCGCGCGTAGTCTCCACGCAAAAATTCAAGGCGCAGAAGGCGCGGCCCGTTGCCTCGCAGCGCTCGGGACAGGTCTTCAAGCAGAGCGAATGGCTTTTCTTCGGTGCCAAGCAAAATGTCCCCGGGTAAGAGCGAGGCGGATGCCGCAGGGCTGCCCGGCTCTACTTCGAGAAGTACGAGACCGAAAGTCTTGCCTCGGCTGCTGGACCTGGGGACTTGCACCGGATAGATGGTTATTCCCAGCCAGCCGTCGACTGGGTCAGCCGAAAGAAAACTTGTTACGGCGTTGCTTGGAATCGCGAGCGCGAGGTGGCCTGCGGCCATCGTGTTTATGCCGATGACTCGGCCATGCGCGTCGGCGAGCGGACCGCCGGAATTGCCGGGTGCCAGACGGACGCTGGCTTGCACCCACGATTGCGGGCCGAGGCCACGAATCGGACCGACCGCATGGACCACTCCGGTGGTGAGAGCGCCGACAAAACCAAAAGGGTTGCCGATGGCAATCGCGAGCTCGCCGGCACGGACCTGTGAAGAATCGGCTACGGAAGCCGCAGGCAGATTGGTTGCGTTGATACGAAGTGTCGCGAGGTCGCGACGGGAATCGCGTGACGTGACGGTAGCGTCAAACTCACGCCCGTCCCAGAGCTGAACGGAGACCTTGGAGCCTCGTGCGACGTGCGCGTTGGTGACGACGGAACCGTCCCGCGACCAGATCGTCCCTGAGCCGTTGCCGCGATCTCCCGCATGAATAAGAACGGTTGAACAACGGAGTTGCTCTGCGATTTCGCCGAATCCAGTGACGGCCATGTTACTGGCCTCCGTGCGGGCGCTCAGCGACGACCACGCTCGCTTCTTGCACTGCGCCGCCACGAACGAATCTCAAAGTCAGCGGCTTGCCAATCGCGCGGCCATGCAGCTGAGAGTGAACATCCTCTAGTCGCGCAACCGGATGGCCGCCTAGCGAGACGAAGATATCGCCGATGACGATTCCAGCCTTGTGTGCGGGGCCTTCCGGTTCAACCTCGAGAACAATGGCTGCAGTTTTTTCGCTGCGCTGCAGCAATTGACGAAGAGCCTCGGGTAAGTGCACGGGCTGCAGCCCTACACCCAAATAGCCGTGAGGGATGCGGCCCTTTTCCAAGAGCGTGTCTACGACCGTGTTTACGGCGGGCGCGGGAATGGCGATCGCGCCGAACCGGGCAAAGCGCGGAGTGGCAATCCCAACCGTGCGGCCCTGCACGTCGATCACAGCGCCACCCACGGCTGTAGGTTGCAAGCTGACGTCCAGCCGGATATAGGGAGCGAGTGACGCGCCGGTCCAGGTGCGGCGCTCCGGTGCAATAAGGCTGACGACGCCGAGAGCGGCGACCGGGCCGCTGGCGCGCGTGCGGCCGACAACAAGCATGAGGCTGCCCGGTTTCAACGAAGCAACGTCGCCAAATTCTTCTACGGCGGTGCTGGCTTCTACACATCTCAATACGGCAAGGTCGGTCGAGGGATCGCGGCCCGCAAGAGCCGCTGGCACGACGCGTCCATCCGGAAGCGTCGCGTGAATCTCTTCGTCGCGCCGCAGCGTGTGCTCCGCGGTGACGATCACGCCGGGACGCCACACGACGCCGCTTGATGAGCCGCGCGCCTCCGTGTGGATGGCGACGGCACTCGCGGCGGCACGATCCGTGGCTTGCGCCAGCGCATTTGAAAGTTCGATGAGTTCTGAAGACATGTTCTAACCTCCATGAACAAGATGCAACAGATCTGGAGGCGTCTACATCCGCCGATTGGCTAGGTCTCGACCTGGAAGGATGGGGAGGTTGAGGTGAAATTCCGCCGGGGAACTACGGCTTTGCGCGTTCCATGAGCTCGAGCCGGTTGCCGAAGGGGTCGAAAACATGGAAACGGCGGAAACCGTTGAAGGAGGCGTCGGGTTTTGTGAGTAGGCCAGCGCGTTCGCAGAGCAAAAGGATTTCGTCGAGCCCTTCGACTACCAGCGCGGGGTGAGCCCTTTTTGCGGGATGGAAGTCGGGCTCGATGCCGAGGTGCACATTTGCCGCTCCGGCCGCGAACCAGATGCTGTTGCGCCCTGCCATCGCTGAAGGCTTCTCAACCTCGGACAGCCCGAGGATTCCGCTGTAAAACTCCCGCGCGCGATCTTCGCCGCCAACAGGGATCGCGAGTTGCACGTGATCGAAGCTAAGGATTGGCATTGGTTGCAGGTCCTTGTATGGGGCCATCCCCGGCCCAAGGAGAAACGCAGAAATAGCTGCCGTAAAGTCCGGACGCGAGAAACGTCAAGACGGCAAGAAGCAATAGCAGGGCAAGACGGACTGGTCTCTGTTTATGGGAACAATTCCCGAATCATTGGATGCATGAACCACATATAGAAGATCTTCTTTTTGCGGGGAATATTCCCACAACAACCAGAGAGGACGACGAACTTCCGAGATCGGAAACTGGTGAACCGAGGCCGGAGCTCACGGGAGGTAGGGCATAGCATCGGTGGACTCGACGAATTTCTTGAGGGCGGCCATCACCGCAGGGCGCGCGAAGAGTTCGCAAAAGAGATCGATTTCGCGGCGAAGTTCCTCATGAGGAATGGGCTTGATGAATTTCTTGGCTGCGGCGCGGGTGACGCTGTCGAATTTCGTGATTTGACCAGCCGTGGCGCGAGCAATCTTGAGAGCTTCGCCTTCGGCGGCAAGTTGCGAGACCAAGCCGACGGCCTGCGCCCGTGTGGCGTTTACGCTACGGCCGGTGAGGAGCAAATCGCGGACGAAGGCGTTGCCGAGGTCGCGCTTGAGGCGTGGAATCCCGCCGAAACCAGGGATGAGACCAAGGCGAAGCTCCGGAAACGCAAAGCGCGCCATCTTGTCGGCGATGATGATGTCGCAAGCAAGAGCCAACTCCAAACCGCCGCCGAAACAAACGCCATGAACCGCAGCGATCGTGACGAATGGAGCGGCATCGATGGCGTTTAGAACAGGGTGGATGCGTTCAAGAAATTCCCGGACGCCCGCAAGACGTTCTCGCTCAGGCAGTGGCGCGGCGCTCTCATAAAGTTCGCGTAGATCGGCGCCGGCAGAAAAGCCGTGCCTGCGGGCGCTGGAAATGATGCACGCGGAGGTTTCCGCCGACAGCGCGGGGAACGCGCCGACGAATCGCTCGAGGTCTTCGAGCATGGCCACACCGATTTCGTTGGCTGGCTCCCGGTCCAAGGTCAGCTCGAGGATGCTGTCGCGCCATTCCCAACGCAGAGTTTTTCCGGTGAAGCTCTTCATGCCGGCTGCCTTTTGACCGCTTCGTGGCTGCGCCCGACATCGTACATGGAGTCAATCTCCCGCGCGAAGCGGGCGTTGATGGCGTCGCGCCGGAGTTTGCCCATGGTCGTAACCAGGCCGTTTTCGGGCGTGAGCGAGTCTCGGATTACTGTGAAATTGCGGATCTGGCGATAATGCGGAAGATCGGAATTGACGGCGTCGAGCGCTGCTTGCACCGCGGCAGACTCGACCGGCCCGGTGACAAGAGCGCAGAGATAGCCGCGTCCATTGCCCACAAGAACGAAGTGCTGCGCGCCGGGAAGAAGCCGCGCGATTTTTTCTTCGATGGGCTCGGGAGGAATGTTGTGGCCCGAATTGAGGATAATGAGGTTCTTGATGCGCCCGATGATGCGCCAATTCCCGCGAACCGTCACCTCGCCCTGATCGCCCGTGTGAAACCAGCCCTCGCTGAGGGCCCGCGCCGTTTCTTCCGGACGGTTCCAATAGCCCGGGAAGACGTGTGGGCCGCGCACAAGGATTTCTTCATTCTCTCCGATCTTCATCTCGATACCGTCGATTGTGGGACCCACGTAGCCGGGCTCCGCGGGGATGCATGGATCGTCCATGGTGCAAATGCCGGTCGTTTCCGTCAGGCCGTACACCTGGAGCACCCGAATACCGAGCATCACAAAAAACTGCTGCGTCTCGGGCGAGAGCGGAGCCGATCCACAAATCAACGCGCGGAGATTTGGCCCGAAGCGTTCCCTGATTTTGCTGAAAATCAGTTTTCGGCTCAGGCCGAGCCAGAACGCATCGAGTGAGCGGCCACGGCCCACGTGTCGCCGGTGCCAAGCCTCGCGTGAGGCGGCGAATAGCGCGCGGACCGGTGTTGCTCGCTTCGAGAGCGCGTCTTCTACACCGCGCCGCACCCGCTCGAGAAGTGTCGGCACGTTCAGAAAATAATGCGGGGCGGCGATCCGGATCTCGTCGGTAAGACGGTTGAGATCCGTGGAAAGCGTAACCACGCTCTCTCTCGAAAAAAAGGAAAGCAAGGCGATCCACGAGGCCGCGAAATTGAAAGGAAGGTAGTGAAAGATGCGGTCCGGCTCCCGCGTGCCTCGCATCAGTTGATCGAGCCGCTGGGTGGTCCGGGAAAGCATGAACGACACATTCTCCACGTTCAAGCAGACACCTTTGGGCTCGCCGGAGGTCCCGGAGGTGTAGATGATCTTGACGATGTCGTCGTCCTTGCGCGGCACCGGCGCCGCTTCGAAGTTCGTTGCGGCGGCGACACCCTCCAAGATTTGATCGAATGACACGCTGGAAGTTCCGCCGGGCAAGCGACCTTCCATCGCTTTTTGCAACTGGGTGTCGTCGGCAATCAAGAACCGTGGCTGGCAATCCTTCATCGTGGCTTCGAGTTCCGCGGGAGCCTGGCGCGAATAGAGCGGCACGACGATGATCCCTTCGGCCATGAGCGCCAGGTCGATGACCACCCAGCGAATCGAATTTGCCCCTACAATCGCGCACCGATCGCCAGCCACCAGGCCGAAACGCCGCAAGTATGCCCTCGCGCGCTGGATCTGATCCAGCAGTTCGCTGCCCGTGACGCTAGCAAACTGTTCGCCACGAACCTCGCGCAGAACCACGCGCCCGGCACCGCGCTGAAGTTGGGCAAATAGCTTTTCGATAAAGTTGGACATATGCGTCAGGGCTTGGTGGCTCGAAGCACGCGCGTGGGCGTGACAAAGATAAAACTGGGAGACGAGCACTGCGTCTGTTCCCAGCCGAGCGAACGCAAAATCCGTTCATACTCCTGCGTGTAGCGAATGTCGGCGAGCGCAAGCTGCCCGCCGGGCTTCAAAACGCGGGCCATCTCGCGAATCGCGCTCTCGCGTCCCGCGCCGTCAGAAATAGTGTGAATCGCCAAGCTCGAAACGATAACGTCAAAAGAAGCGTCGGCGACCGGCAACTCCCGGGCATCCGCGTTCTTCAGCTCAACACGTTCCGCAACTCCCTCGATTCGCGCATTCTTCATGGCCGCTTCGGCGCCGTTGTGGTTCTGGTCCACTTGCGGCCAGAGATCGACCCCCACGGCATGCCCCGCTTGCACGCGTTTCGCGGCGCCGACAAGCAACAACCCGCGGCCACATCCTACGTCGAGCACCTGCTCATCGCCACGCCAGGAAATGGAATTGAGGATTCTCTCGCGCAGGATCAGCTTGCCAGCTTTCCTTCCCAACAAAATCACGCAGCCGATGAGGAAGAAAGACAAGCCCGTCCAGATCATTGCGCTGCCGGCGCCGACCTCCCAATCCACGGATTGCATCACTCCGCGTTCGGCCAACATCCTGCCGGCCACGACGCCCAAGACTCCGCCATAGAGAGCGATGCGCTGCAAGCCCGGCGCGTCCGTTCCATAATCGGGTTTGCCCTTCGCGGGCACGGCGGGCTCCGTCATCGCGCCGACGATCCTGCCACGGAGTGCTGCGCCGCAGTCGAAGTGTCGTAGCGCTCAAGGAGTTGACGCAGGGTCTCGCTGAGCGGCGGCAGATAGTCTTCCCAAGAGAGTACGCCGGAGCGAAGCGGGAACTCGGGATACGTCCTGCGGACGGTGTCTTCGAGGATGGTGCCCATGTGCGCCATTACCTTAAGATTGCGGACGACGGTGCGGCCAATGCCATCGCGCACGGAATCCGCCTCGGAAAAGAGAGTTTCCATCATTTCGAGGAGCTTGGGCTCCAAATCAGCATCTTCGACGGTCAGCAGCAGATGCTCGTGCCCGCGCTCGCGCATAAGGTTGCGGATACGTTCGTCCATGGTCACTCCAGCGGATGCGACCAAGCTGGGCATGGACGTGACGATGCCGTGATACCGCGACGAAACCATGTACGAGCAGCAGCGCAGGATGGATACAAGCTGGAACATGTCGTAGTCGTCGGAGGTGAAAATCGGTGCGCCGGGGAGAAATTCGGCCATGGACCGGCAGGCATGCGCGTCGAGACGCTCCATGGCGACGAGAACAGGAAAAACGCGATGACGCTCGCGGAAAGCGGCGGCCGCTTTGCCAAATCCAGAAATGTAATGGTGATATTTCTTGTCGACTTCGGGGCCCGACTCGTGGAAATAAACGGTGCGGTACTGGCTGTCCTTGTACGCGCCGGTGGTCACGCGCCCGATATATTTCGCGATGGAAGCCTTCACCGGCCAAACAAAAGGATGAATCGGACAGAGCACGAGGACGGGCGTTTTTTCATCCCAACCGGCATCGCGAAGCGCCTTGCGGCCGTACTCGGCAGGATGCGGTTCGAACGTCCAGGCGGTGTCCGTGCCAAGTTCGGTGGGAATTCCGAGCTTGCGCAAGAGCGTTTGTGACTCCGTATTGCGGGTGATCACCAGCGAATCGTGAACGTATCGCTCGCACATGTCCTGGATCAAGGGATCCATGTGACCGGCTTCGCCGCCGTAGGCGAGGGAAAGCTTGTTCTCTGCGGAAGCGAGGCCCAGCGAACCGATTATCATGGTCGTGAGCGCGTTGGCAAACTTGCTCTTGAACATCGAGCCCTCGCACGCGATCACGCCGTGGTTTTGCCGGACTTCGCGGAATAAGAACGGTGGGTATACATCGGGAAGATAGACCTGGTGCGTGCCTTCGAAATAGCCGCGAGAGCGGTCGAAGTTCTGCGACATAACACTGAAGTCGACGTTGCCCGCGCCAAGGACGTGGCGCACCTGGCGAAGCATCTCCTGCACGCGAACGTCGGAGCCGGTATTGCGCGTGCCGTTGTAGCCGGCGAACACGAGCCGGAGTTTTTCGCCGGGCGTCCAGCGGCGCCCAAGGCCAAACATCCAGCCGAAGCGCCGGATCTCGATGAGCGCGCTGACCCAGGCGACCAGAAGAAAATCGGTCATGCGTGAGCGCTCCCGGCGACGATGGATTTTGTCGCAGGACCTGCCGAAGAAGGCCAGGGCTTGGCGGGATACTGGAATTTGTTTTCGCGGCTAAATCGCAAAAGAGGGTAGGCATAGGTCGAAAACTTCGCTGGAGCTTCCCCAAGTTCGGCCACGACGCGCGAATTGTCGAACACCGTGTTCCATTCCAGATAGGGCCAGAAGACTTTCAGGAGCGAAGCGCCGTGAGCGATCGCTCCACCGCGGTTCGCGAGCCAATCCACCGTGCCGGAAAACGGTTTTCCGAACGACGGCAAGAAAGTAGGGCGGCGCCAACCACCCGCAGCGGCAAGCGCATCGGTGATCTCGCGGTAGGTCTGCGAGCCCGTGCCCGAAGACAAGTGATAGATATCGTGCGCGGGCTGCTCTTTCTGATGAATGGCCACGATGGCTTTGCCAACGTAATTCGCCGGCACGATGTCGATTCTATCGTCGGGACGAAGCGGAAGAACGGGCAGGCGCGCGAGAACGTCGAAAGCCTGGACCATGTCGAACTGCGAAGTCTCGGGGCGCCGGCTGTCGCCCAGAACGATGGCAGGGCGGAAAATTGTGCGCGGCACGTCGGGCAAGAGCTGCCGAAGCATGTGTTCGCCGAATTTCTTGGTGCGTGCGTAAGGGTCGTAGTCGGAGCGCGCCCAGTCGATCGCGGCGTCTTCGGTCACCACTTCATTCTGGCGCTTGCCCGCGACAGCAACGGTCGAGACATGCGAATAACGCAGGAGGCCGTTGCGGTTCTGCGCCCGCCGCGCGAGCTGAATCACTTCCAGGCCGCCACGCAGATTGACGTTGAGGCACTGCTTCTCCGATTTGCGGTTGAGCGAAGCCGCGCAGTGGATGAGCGAGTGCGTGGTGTCCACCAGAACGTGGTATTCGTCATCGGAAAGACCGAAGCACTCGCTGGTGAGCTCGCCACGAAATATCTTGACCCGCGAATTGATGTATTCGAGGAATTCAGGAAATTCAAAGTGCAACTGGAGCGACTGCCAGAGCCGCTCGCGTGCTTCCTCGCCGGATTTTGCGCGGACCAGCAGGTTCAGCGCGTCTCGATGTTCCCTCAGCAGACCGGCAACGAGGTAGCTGCCGAGATAGCCGGTGGAGCCGGTTACGAAGATCGCCATAAGGGATCGGACGGCGGCGCAGAGTTGGAGGCGGCGGACGCACGTGCCGTTTGAGCGGACCAATCAAGCTCGCGCGGCGCGCGTGACTCCAGCGGGCGTCCCTCCATCAGCGGATAGCACCAGCGCCGCAGCGCCGGTATGTGGATGTTAATCCAATAATCCCACCAGTCAATAAATTCGGGATCGAATTCGAACAGCGAGCGCTCTTCGGGCGGCAGCGCGGCAGAAAGGAGGCGCGTGTTCTCGCATTCGAAGACGTGTTCGTTGTGCAAAATGAAAGGCTCGTAGAGCTCGATGAGTTTTTCGGCGCGTCCCAGGTCGCGTTCCTGCCTGGCAAGGGGAGGTTTCTTCATGTGCAGGGTGGTCGCGGCCCGGTTGATCCTGGAGACGACGGCCTTTTGCATGGGGATAGAAAGCCGCTCGTAGCGCTGCTTGGAGACCGGGATCGTCTCGAATTTCAATTTGAGCCAGTGCTCGATGCCCTGCTGCCTGCGGTAATGCTTGCGATGCGCAAGCCCGGTCAGCTCAATGCTGCGGCCCATGTTGACCGGATTGATCGCCGAGGTCGCCAGTTGATACATCCGGGCGTTGCGCCGCGCCATCACCGCGACGGCGATCAGCGTCATGCCCCGGCAAACCATATCCACGGGAATCACGTCGAGGCACTTGCGTTCGTTTGTGGGGAGTTGACGAAAATTCGTGCCCAGCAAATAGGAAAGCGGGCCGGAAGTGTTAATGCCTTCGTTCCAGCCGGTAAAGGGAGAACGCAGCGAGCTTTCGACGATCGACGGACGAACGACGGCAATCGGGAGTTCACGCCCGTGCCGCGCCAGGATGGACTCACCGAGGCTCTTGGTAAAGGTGTAGATGTTCGGCCAGCCGAGATGCC
>JBGOVR010000243.1:0-4319 GCA_041478205.1 Candidatus Acidiferrum sp. | reverse complement strand
TCCACCACGAGCCAACGGCCAACGCCAAGGAAAACGATCGTTGCGAGGACCAGCACGACGGCGAGTGCAATGAGCGCGACACTGCCGCGCGTGCGAGTTCGCATGCCGGGGTTTGTGCTTTGGGCCATAGACAGCGGGCGCATCGTATCCCGGGGAACGGAAGTGGTCAATCATCCGGGGTCACGATAAAATGACACCGGCATTTTCCGGGAGAATACATGCGTGCAGTGGTGACGGGTGGGGCAGGGTTCCTCGGGTCGCATCTTTGCGACCGGCTGATCGCGGAGGGCTGGGACGTCCTTTCGCTGGATAATCTCGTCACTGGAGTGGATGCGAACACCGGCCATCTGCAAAGGCATCCACACTTTCGAATCGCGCGTGCCGACGTCTCGAACTACATCGACGTGGCCGGGCCGGTAGACTACGTGTTGCACTTCGCTTCGCCGGCGAGCCCGGTGGACTACTTGAAACTGCCCATCCAAACGCTGAAAGTTGGCGCGCTCGGGACGCACAACGCGCTGGGCCTGGCGCTGGCAAAAAAGGCCAAGTTTTTTCTGGCTTCGACGAGCGAGTGCTACGGTGATCCCGAGGTTTCACCACAGAACGAAGAGTATTGGGGACACGTGAACCCCATCGGGCCGCGGGGCGTCTACGACGAGGCCAAACGCTACGCGGAAGCCATGACCATGGCGTACCACCGCTATCATGGCGTGGACACGCACATCGTGCGCATCTTCAATACCTACGGGCCGCGC
The DNA here is from genome assembly GCA_041478205.1 of Candidatus Acidiferrum sp. Taxonomy (GTDB): domain Bacteria; phylum Acidobacteriota; class Terriglobia; order Acidiferrales; family UBA7541; genus Acidiferrum. The sequence continues at coordinate 3,564 of JBGOVR010000243.1, read as the reverse complement.
ATGCGATTGAACGACGGGCGGGCGCTGCCCAATTTCGTGCACCAGGCGCTCACCGGGCAGCCGATCACGGTTTACGGCGATGGCACGCAGACGCGGAGCTTTTGCTACGTGTCCGATTTAATCGAAGGAATCTACCGGCTCATGCTGTCCGACGAACACCTGCCTACCAACATCGGGAACCCACAGGAGATTACGATCCTGCAGTTTGCGGAACGCATTCGCACACATTTTAAAAACCCGCCGCCAATCATTTTCGAACCGTTGCCGCAGGATGATCCGAAACAGCGGTGCCCGGATATTGCCAAGGCGAAGCGCGTTCTTGGGTGGGAACCGAAAGTGGGGCTAGACGACGGGTTGAAGATTACGTTGGATTATTTCAAAGAGCATTTTGCGAAGAAGACAAGTGGGAACGCTTAACGGTTTAGGTCTTGCAAGGTGAGCGTCAAAAGCGCCCGCCTCGGAAGGCGGCCGCTACATGTGCCGGGGATCGACGCCACGCCGTCCTGAATAGTCCGCGCTATTCGCGCCCGAACGAATAATACTCGAAGCCTAGCTTGCGCATTTTTGACGGGGAATAGAGGTTGCGGCCATCCAGAACGAGGCGGCGGGCCATGAGGTTCCCGGCGCGCTCCCAATCCAGAGTGCGGAAAACGTCCCACTCGGTGCAAACGAGCGCCGCCTCGGCATCACGAAGCGCTTCGTAGGGATCTGCGTGATAGATCACTTGCGGTAGAGCGGCTTTTGCCCGCGGGATGGCTTCGGGGTCGCTGGCGTGGACCTGAGCGCCTTCTTTGAGGAGTCCCTTGACGACTTCCAGAGCGGGTGAAAAACGGATGTCGTCGGTGTTGGCTTTGAAGGCCAGCCCCAAAACCGCGACGCGCTTGCCCTTGACCACCCACAAGGCCTGACGCACCTTCTCAAAAAAGCGGTCGACGCGTTGTTTGTTAACGCGCTCGGCGGCTTTGAGAATGTCGAAGTCCACGCCCACCGTGCCGGCGAGATGAACGAACGCCTGGACATCCTTCGGAAAACAGAAGCCGCCGAAACCCAGCCCCGCACCCAGAAACTGCCCGCCGATGCGCGGGTCCAGCCCCATAGCGTGCGTGACTTCCTCGACGTCCGCGCCGATTTTTTCGCAAAGATCGGCAATGACGTTGGCATAGCTAATTTTCAGAGCCAGGAACGAATTGGAAGCGTGTTTGATGAGCTCAGCGCTGCTGATGGTGGTGACGAGAAGCTCGGCAGAGCGTCCCGGAGGGCAGGCGCCATCGTGGACCGGGCAGTGGAAGGTGCGTTCGAGGATCGGGCGGTAGATCTCGCGCATATCGCTGGCGGCGGAATCGTCTTCCACGCCGACAACGATGCGGTCGGGATGAAGGAAATCTTCGACGGCGGTGCCTTCGCGAAGGAACTCGGGATTCGAGACCACGCGGAAAGTGACATCGCTGTTGCGCGAGTAGGCGGTGAGGGCGCGGCGCAACTCCAAGCCCGTGCGCGCGGGAACGGTGCTTTTTTCGATCACCAGCTTGGAAGAACGTGCCTCGCTGGCAATCTGCCGGGCGACGTGATCGATGGCGGAAAGGTCCGCCTCGCCCGTTTCTTTTGGTGGCGTGCCGACGCAGATGAAAATGGCGTCGCTGCCGCGGATGGCTTCACCCGCGTCCGAGGTGTACGAAATTTTGCCGGTTTTGCTCGTGGAGGCGAGGATTTTGTCCAGGTGCTGCTCGTAGATGGGCACGCCGCCGGATTGCAATTGCGCGATGCGCTGCTCATCGACATCCGTGCAGACCACATCATGCCCGGCTTCGGCGAGACACGCCCCCGTTACCAGGCCCACATAGCCGCAACCAATCACTGAAAGACGCAAGCTGCATCTCCTGAGAATTCCTCTGGGACGTAGAGGCGGACCTTAGCTGCTGAATCCGGAACCACTATTGTGACTGAATTGCGCACGCGAGCAAAGCCGTCTACTCATCGGTTGAACTAGTGACCGAATGTTTCATTTGGAATGGAGGTTTTCGTAGGGTTCCTGCCTAAGAGCAACCCGCGAAGGCCGAGAAGCACGAGCCGCGGCTGGCGGCGAAGAACATTCCAGAGCAGGCGCGTGGATTCATCACGCGTAATCTCACTGAGGGTGTCGCGCGTCGAGAGATTCAGAAGATCGACGAGCTGAGAATAATCTTTCTGCTGAAAATGATGCATGGTGCGCCGGATCAGCCAGTGGGTGTCGAGTTCGCGCCGGAGCACGGTCAGTTCCCGGCCACGGTTATTTTGCAAGATGGATTGCGCGACACCGAGAGCGCCACGAAAGCCGGTGACGATGCCTCCCACGGTGGTTACCTTTACTTGTGCTGCCGCGTCGCCTACCAAATACACTTCGCCATTGCCGATGCGGCGCTTGACCGGCACCCAGCGGCGGTAGACGGGGATGCGCGCGCCTTGCCATTCGAGAGGCTCGATGTGTTTCTTTTCGAGAAAGCGCGCTAGGCAGCGAGCGGTGTCAGGGCCGTTCTCACCGATTACTCCTAAGGCGCCGCGCTCCGCCGATTCGGGAATCAGCCAGTAGAAGTACGGAGTGTCGTCGGGGACGAACCAGACGCGCGTGGTGTCCGGCGGGCAATCCTTGGGCAAACGCACGATAGCTTGAACGAGAGGAACGGTTTCGATGGGCGGCCAGCCTGCCGTGCGGGCCACGCGGCTGGAGGCGCCGTCGGCGCCAACCACACTCGCGGCGTGAATCTGTTCGCGGCGTCCGGCAGATTCAACGTCGAGGTGAAGACCGCGTGAATTCGGCGACAAGCCAAGAAAACGGGTGTCAAAGGAAATCTTTGCGCCGGCGCGTTGCGCTTCGCGAGCCAGGGCGGGAATCAGCCGCGCCCGCTCAATGATGAGATCGGGCTTTGCCAGTGCGATTTGCGCCGAACGGCCATCAGTGAAAAGCTCGAAGCGCCGAATTTCGTTGAGGATGCTTTCGCCTGCGGAGGCTCCGAGTTGATTGCGGAAGTGATTGGTGACGATAAGCGTCCGGGGAGCAGGGTCGTGGCCGGGCTTCGATTCCAGTACGCGCACCTGGCGGCCACCGCGGGCGATGGCGGTGGCGGTGTAGAGTCCCGCGGCCGAGCCGCCTACGACAACAACTTCTCCCGCGTCTTGGCGGGCCTTGTCTTTGGATTGATTGCTTTGCACGGTTCGCGTTTGTTCCTATCGCGCCGGCAAATGGAAACCCAAGCCGACCGAGTCACACGCTGCCAAAGATCATAACCACTTCCCGCCCTTCTCGCGCGGGGAGGCGCGGCGATAGGATGCGAGGGCGACGACGTAAGTATAGCGAATCCAGGAGTAGCGGCAAACCTCACCGGCACAAGACAATTGAAATGGAAGTTATCCCGGGGAAGGATCAACGTGCCGGACGGGTACTACCGGCTTGCGCGCCTGAGTTTCGTAGGGCGCACGCTCAAGCAATGCGACCCCGAGCAAGATGAGGACTCCGGCGATGACGGCCATCAGGAGTGCGCCGCGTGCAGGCGTGTATGCCACCAGTACGGCGGCGCCGCCGCTGAACGC
>JBGOVR010000117.1:0-14970 GCA_041478205.1 Candidatus Acidiferrum sp. | reverse complement strand
GGAAATCGATTTTATGCAAAGCAAGGCGGCGCGGCAGGCCATCCACTTGCGCGAGCGTGGGCGATGCTTTTACTGTTTGCGCCGGCTCGCCCCTTCGATCAGGTCCCTGGACCACGTGGTGCCGCTTGCGCAGTGGGGACGCAATTCCTACCGCAACCTGGTTTCCTGCTGCCTGGAATGCAATTCGCAGAAAGGGGAGAGGCCGGCGGAGGATTTCCTGCGCTGGCTCTGCCGCGAACGCCGCTTGACCGCTGCTGAGCTCAAAGAGCGGATGCGTGCTTTGGATGCCCTGGCCGCAGGCAAGCTACGGCCGCCGGTTTAGAAGTTTTCTGTAGGGGCGCGCTTTAGCGCGTCCCCGGTCACCGAGTCTTGCTGCTGCGGCCCCATTCGGTAAGCTATGACGTTGTAGCGGCCGCTTTCCGAAGAGGGATTCCTCCGCGCAAAGTTCGTGCGGAGCGAAAGCGGTTCTCGCTTCGCTCGAAATGACGGTGGCTTTGTTGATATCCCCGCCTAAAAGCGACCCTACCAAAGGTTGTCATCCCGAATCCCCGCGATTTTTGCGGGGTGAGGGATCTGCTTTTCGCTTTGGGCTGCCTCATCACGAGGATCTCAACAGAGCCAAAGACGGTTATACCTCCGCGGTTCGTGCCGGAGGACGCGGTAACCGGAAACTGACCCAGCACCGGCGTTTCGGTAGTGTCCTAATCCGGCTAAGCTCCATCTCGCGGCAAGGTCTCCTGTAGGGGCGCAGCACTGCTGCGCCCCTGCTCGGCAAGATGTAAACGTAGGGACGCGCTAAAGCGCGCCCCTACAGACTCGCCGCGAGATGGAGCTCTCGTCAAATTAAAACACTACCGGCGTTTCTGCTTTGTTGCTACGGATACCGCCACCGGCCTACACTGGAAGAGATGATTCCTCCGAGCTTGAAGATTCGCGACGTGACGATCCGGCCGGCGACGGTGCTGGCGCCGATGGCCGGCGTGACCGATACGTTATTTCGCCGCGTCATCCGCGGACTCGGCGGCTGCGGCCTGCTGATGACGGAATTCACCAGCTCCGAAGGCATCACCCGCAGCGCAAAGAAGACCCTGCGTTATCTCTACTTTCAAGAAGACGAGCACCCCATCACCGCCCAGCTTTTCGGCGCAAGCCCGCAGGTCATGGCCGATGCGGCCAGAATGGTCGAAGACCTGGGCTACGACGCGGTGGACATCAATCTGGGCTGCCCCGCGAAAAAAGTGGTGAAGTGCGGCGGGTCGGGCTTGCTGCGCGATTTGCCGCTGCTCGAAGAAATCTTTCGCTCCGTGCGTGCCGCCGTGCGCATTCCGCTGACCATCAAGCTGCGCGCGGGTTGGGACGAAAACTCCATCGTCGCCGTGGACGTGGCGAAAATGGCCCAGGATGCTGGCGTGGAGGGCATCGCCGTACATCCTCGAACCAAGGAGCAAGGCTACAGTGGCCAAGCCGACTGGGGTCTCATCGCCGCGGTCAAGCAGGCCGTCCAAATCCCGGTCATCGGCAATGGCGACATCAATACTCCGGAAGATGCCGCGCGGATGGTGCGCGAGACGCATTGCGACGCGGTGATGATCGGCCGGGCCGCCCCGACAAACCCCTGGATCTTCGCGCAAATGCAACAATACGCCGCGACGGGCCGCTACGACGCTCCCACCGACGCCGACCGCCACCGTTTACTTTCCGGCTACTACCAGGAAATTACCGCTGCAAACCTGCCCGATGGTGTAGGCAAAATGAAACAGTTCGCCTGCTGGTTTACGCATGGCGTGGGGAACGGCAGCGAACTTCGCCGCGAGGTACATGCGGCGCGAACCCAGGCCGAAGTGCTGGAAAGCGTGGAACGATTTTTCGAGCATCGGGCGGCTGTGGGGGAGGATGAAGGACATGTTAGAGGCCAGCAGCCCTTCCATCTCGAAACAACGCACGGAGCGTAGAATCGCCGTGCGCCTGCCTCTCACGGTGCGCGGGCGCGACACTCGCGGTGTCACCTTCGAGGAAGAGACCTCCAGTGAAAATCTGTGCCGGGGTGGAGCGGCATTCGTCACGCGTTTTGACGTCGCCATCGGCTCCGACCTGGAGATCTCCATCCCCTTTTCACAGTACGCCGCCCGCCGCAAAGAGCCCGATTTTGCAACCCAGGGCCGCGTTGTCCATGTCCGGGACTCCCAAGAGGGAGAACGCCTGGTCGGCGTGCAATTCACCGGCCCGCGCTTCCGCCGGCTGTTCCGTTCCGAATCCGCCGCCTGACAATTTTTGAGGAGCTCCTAAGTATTTTTAGGTTTTGCTCTCGTCGTTCCGCGCGTCGACCAGTTGATCGTAGGCAGCACGTCTGGTCAATCCTCTCTCTTTCGCCGCTAATTTTAGTGCGTCCTTGCGGTCGAGCTTCGCCTGGTGGATGAGTTCCTCGACGCGGTCGGAGAGGTTTTGCGCCGAGTCGACGTGCGCGTGTCCCTCGGCAGGATCGGCTGGGCCGATCAACAGCGTGATTTCGCCCCGGGCAGGGCGTTCCGTCAGAGAGGCGGCGAGGGCGGAGAGTTTGCCGCGCCGGAATTCCTCATGCAGCTTGGTGACTTCTCGAGCCAGACACGCAGGGCGATCGCCGAGAATTTCCTGCGCGTCCGCGATGCATTCTTCCACGCGGTGCGGCGCCTCGTAGAGAATTACGGTCCGATCCTCGATGCGCAGGCGTTCGAGCGCGCGCCGCCGCTCGCCGCTGCGAGCGGGAAGGAATCCCACGAACAGAAATTCCTCATTCGGTAAGCCCGAGGCCGAGAGCGAAGCAAGTAAGGCCGACGGTCCAGGTATGGGAACCACCGGGATGTGGTGGCGCAAACACAGGGTGACCAGGCGATAGCCCGGGTCGGAAACCAGCGGCGTCCCGGCATCGCTGATCAGCGCGATTTTGGCGCCCTGCTCGAGGGCAATCAGCAGCTCCGGCGCGCGGGTCATCTCGTTGTGTTCGTGATAGCTGACCAGCGGCTTCACGATCTCGTAGTGATTCAAAAGTTTCTGGGAATGCCGCGTGTCTTCGCAAGCGATCTGGTCGACCTCGCGGAGAATGCGCAGGGCGCGAAGCGTGATGTCTTCCAGATTGCCGATGGGAGTGCCGACCAGATAAAGACATCCGATCGACTCATCTGGTGCTGGATTTGATTCGCGAGCCGCGGAATCGCTCGGCGAACGTTTGCCGGTCATGAATGAGAGTCTAGCACGCGCCCCGAAGCTGCTTACCAGCACGTGGTATACTTTTTGATTCAACTATCCCCAAGGAGGGTGTTTGTGCCCCTGTACGAGTACAAATGCTTGAAATGCGCCCGGCGCACGGAGAAGATCGAGAGCGTCAACGGTCCGCATTTAAAGAAATGCCCGCATTGCGGCGGCAAGGTTGAGGTGATGATTTCTGCCTCGGCGATCCAGTTCAAGGGGTCTGGCTGGTACGTGACGGACTACGCCGGGAAGTCCAAAGGGAGCGACGGAAGCAAAGACGGGAAACTCGCCAGCGAGGCCGCCAAGGACGCGACGTCGAAAGAATCCGCGGCGAAGGCATCCGACGCAAAAGAAGGCTCGACGAAAGAGACGAAAGAAGCGAAAGAGAAGAAGGCCGAGAAAACGGAAAAGCCGGCGAAGAAGAAATAGTAACCCGCCGCGTCAGAGCTTCTGCTTACAACTTCAGAGTTTTTAAATAGCTGCGAAAGTCAGCGCCAAGTTCGGGGTTCTCCAGAGCAATTTCCACCGTGGCTTTCAGGAAGCCCAGCTTGTCTCCCGCGTCGTAAGACACACCCTCGTAGATATAGGCCCAAAGCCCTTGCTCCTGCGCCAGCAGTCGCAGCCCATCGGTGAGTTGAATCTCGCCCCCCGCGCCCGGTTTGGTGCGTGCCAGGCAATCGAAAATGGCCGGCGGCAAAACGTAGCGGCCCGTGATGGCCAGATTCGATGGCGCCTTGTCTGGCTGGGGCTTCTCCACGAGATCGTGAATGCGCAACAGCCGCGCCCCGAATGGCGGCAGCGGCGCGGGCTCTCCGGCAACGATGCCGTAGAGATGCGTGCGGTCGCGGGGCACCTCTTCGACGGCGATGGCGCCGACGCCGGTGGCTTCGTAGACCTTGATGAGTTGCTTGGTGGCGGGATTCGGCCCTGGGATCAGGACGTCACCCAGCAGCACGGCAAACGGCTCATCGCCGACGAGATCGCGGGCCACCAGCACCGCGTGGCCAAGCCCGAGGGGCTCCTTCTGGCGGGTGTAGCTCACCTGAACCATGTTGCTGATTTCCCGGATCATCTCGGCTTGTTCTTTTTTGCCTTTTGATTCGAGATAACTTTCAAGCAGCGGCGCCGAGTCAAAGTGGTCTTCGATTGAGTTCTTACCCTTGCCGGTGACGATGATGATGTGCTCGATGCCGGAGGCGACGCACTCTTCGGCGACGTATTGGATCTGCGGCTTGTCGACGACCGTCAGCATTTCCTTGGGTTGCGCCTTGGTCGCGGGCAGGAAACGCGTGCCAAGACCCGCAGCGGGCAGGACGGCTTTGCGCACTCTACGCACCGGAGCAGGGTTCGACGACGACGGAAAATCGTTAGGAGTCATATTGGGTCGAGTGCGCTCTCAGGCCACGGAGGAGTCTATTCATCGCTTTCTGCACAGTAGCCGTGCCGCCACAGTTTTGTCAATCCGAGGGCAACGGAATATCGGGTGAAGTCCGTAAGCGCCGGCGGGAAATGCGGAATATCTGGCCTCGCGCCTGCTTGGAAAGACATCCATGCTTCCCTAGTTATGGCGCCGGCGCGGGCGACGGCCCAGCCAGAACGACGGACAGCGGACTCGCAGCCTCCGGCACTTCGCGCGTGTAATCTTTTCCCAACAGCGCGGCAATCGTTGCAGCGATTTGCGATTGCGTCACCGCGGGAGTCTGAGTGCGTTCTCCGAGCGGCGGCGTGTCCGGTCCGATGACCGCGATCCAAATGTTCTCCGAGCCTTTCTGCTCGATGCCGTGTTCCTTCCATTCCGTGGGACCGCTGCCGCGGCCATGATCGGTGGTAATCAGGAACGTTGTCGTGCCGCGATACGCGGGCAAGGACTGCATCGTCTTCCACAGCTGGCCGACGAACCCATCGAAGGCGTGCGCGCTCTCTAGGACCAGATCGTAGCGTCCCGAGTGCGCCCAGTTGTCGGTCTCGCCGTAGCCGGCAAACAACACGCGCGGATGATTCTTCCGCACGTAGTCCAGCATCGGGATTTGCAGAAACGAATCCCACGTATCGTCGTCGTCGAGTTTCGTCGTCGTGCGATACAGTTCGTTGAGCAGTTGTTGGCGTTCCGTGAGTTTTCCGTGGTACGGCGGGTCCCAGCCGGTCTGCATGACCAGCTTGCTGCGCGGCTCGTTGAAAATATTCTTGAAAATGCCCCAGGTGCCGTAGACGGCAACTTTTCCGCGAAACTCCGGCTGGCCGTTGAGCCACTCGAACACGGTCATGTTGGGATTGGGCCCGAATTCATTCGAGTCGATTCTCGGATCTCCGCGCCCCGTCAGCATTTCGTTGTAGCCGGGATACGAAAACGCTCGTCCATTGGTGACTCGTGCGATGCTCTCCTTGGTCTGATTGCCGAGGAGTTGCCCTTGCTCCGCCACCGTGCCCCAAAGAAAAGGAAAAAGTGTCCTTCGCCGCTCGTTGACGTCGTCGCGCCAGAACTCGCGTTTCAGCGCTTCGGGGTTGGCCCAAATTCCTCCGTCTTTGTCGTTCAGCAGAGTGGGGTCGGCGCCGGTAAAAATCTCCTGCCAGCGCAATCCGTCCGCCACGATCAGCACGACATTGCGAGTCTTGCCTTGGGGCTCGAGTTTGCTTTCCGCCGCTAGATGGCCTGCACGCGCTACGGCCGGACCATGTGAATCCGTAACCGTGCCGAGCAGGGAAGTAGTTTCTTGCTGCGCGCAAACCGGCGAACTCGCTCCGATCGTCAGAACGATTGCGGCCGCGAGTCCACACCAAATCGATTTCTTCATGAAACGCCACCCCGCGATGAGCCCGTACAGTATCGCGCGAAGCTCCCCCGCGCCAGCCAAAACGAAAGCACTACGCGAGAATTGGTGCTTGGCGATTACACGAGCGCCAGGAAAGTCGCAGCGTTCATTCGCGGAGACTCCGTGTGCTAGCATGTTTTTAGCGATTCGATTTTGCGTAGTAGTGAAGGTAGTTCGTGCGAATTCTAGGAATAGAATCCTCCTGCGACGAGACCGCCGCGGCCGTGGTCGCCGACGGCCGCGAAATCTTGTCCAGCGTCGTCGCTTCGCAGATCGACGTGCACCGCAAGTACGGCGGCGTCGTCCCGGAGCTGGCCTCGCGCGAGCATTTGCGGCAGATCGTTCCGGTCGTGCGGGAAGCTTTAGCCCAGGCGCAAATGCAATTGGCCGATGTCGACGCCATCGGCGTCACCCACGGCCCCGGACTCGTCGGAGCGCTCCTCGTCGGAATTACCTACGGAAAAGCGCTTGCGCAAGCACTCGGCAAACCTCTGGTGCCCGTGAACCACCTCGAAGGTCACGTACACGCGGTTTTTCTCGAAGCGCATAGAGCCGGGAAGAGGCCGAAGCTTCCGGCGGTGTGCTTGATCGTTTCCGGCGGGCACACGGTGCTGTACGAAGTTACACCGGACGGCGGCGGTGAGACTTTTCGGTACCGAAAACTTGGGCAGACGCGCGATGACGCCGCCGGCGAAGCCTACGACAAAGTGGCCAAGCTGCTTGCGCTAGGTTACCCCGGCGGACCGATGCTCGACCGCCTGGCCGCCGTGGCCAACGGCGCGCCTGCACCGGTGAAATTCGGGCCCACCAAGACGCGCGGCAACCCTCTGGACTTCAGCTTCAGCGGCCTGAAGACCGCCGTGCTCTATCACGTGCGCGAGCATTGCGAATATGGGGCCGAGATTCTCGCCAGGGAAGCGGCCCTCAAACGAGGCGAACGAAAATTCGAGCAACTCCTGCCGCTCTGTAGTGCGCAAACGCTGGCGTTAGTGCGTGAGTTTCAAAACGCGGTGGTACGTGATCTAGTCGACCGCGCCATGGCTGCCGCCCAGGAATTGCCTGCCGAAAGCGTCCTCGTCTCCGGTGGCGTCGCCGCCAACAGCCAATTACGCGCCACGTTCGAGGAACGCGGGCAGTTCGCCGGCATTGAAGTTTTCTTCCCAAGCCGCGCGTTGTCCACGGACAACGCCGCCATGATCGCCGCCGCCGCCTATTTCCGATTCCGCGCGGGTGACCTCGCGGATAGTTCTCTGAATGCCGATCCGAGCCTCAAACTGGCCTAGTGCGCCGGATGTGGCCACGCTCTCACACGCTTTCGGCACGTTTGACAAAGCAATACGCCTCGTTTAACGTTAGAAGTTTGAGTGATACGCAAAAGGAGCAGTAGATGGCCCAAGGACAGGCTACCAAGGTTAAGAAGAAGAAAAAGTCGGTTTTGAAGCGCGCGGCGCAATCTCGTCAACGCGCCGATGTGAACCGCGCCAACCGCACGCGGGTCCGCACGCTCATGAAGCGCTTGCGCACCGCGATTACTGCGAAGGACGCCACCGCCGCAGGCAATCTGCTTCAGCCGACCATGTCGGCGATCGACCGCGCCATCACCAAGGGCGTACTCCACGAAAACACCGGCAACCGCTACAAGTCCCGCCTCACCCTCGCCTTCAACGGCGTCAAAACCGCGCAAGCTTAGAACGAATGTTCGTTCTATCCTTGCCTGGGGCAGGCGCTTGGTGTCTGTCCCTCCTCTCAAACCCGCCGCCACAATTTCCTTGACAGGAAGAGTACCTCTATGGTATGATATCTTTATCAATAACTCCGTTAACCACACTAATTGCACAGAGCCCTTTCTTTTCATACGCTTGCGAAGTCGCGGCAGTTAAGTCTTTTAGAATCCGCACTTACAGAATCACGCGAATCTCTATCAAAACAAATGTCTTTAACCCGTTTAGAATCCGCACTTACAGACTTCAATGCCTCGCACAGAAAATACGGGACTTAAAGTCCCGTAGAATGAACAACGTACCCGCTCTCCGACCATGACTCCTTTGTAATCCGCACTTCCAAAAAGTAGGGGGGAGGGGGGACTGCAGCCGCTCCGAGCGACCTTGGGAAGCGCAATGTAACGACGATTAGCGGAAAGAGCGCTCCGAAAGCGAACTCCGAACGAGATTGCACCTCTTCGGAACCCCTGCGCATCCGAATGCGCCATGAGCCGGGAAATCGCGTCCGGGGAATTTGTCCAGTTAGAATTTTCTCACACTCCATGCCGGCCCGAGTTGCTGTGTCGCAAGACGCAATTCAACATTAGCTGCACCTGTTCGCCCGACCAACTATCGCGTCATCGCGCGCGTCTCTAGACTGCTGAAGAGATGATTGCGAGCAGACTAAAATTCTTTGACGGGGCGGCAAATGCTGAGGCTTGACTATCTTTCGTGTGTTTTGACCATCCTTTCGACAGTTCTCCTTGGGAAGAAGCGGTGGCAAGGCTGGGTCGTTGCGGGAGCAAACAGCATCGTCCTGTGTGTCATCGGAATGCGAACGGCTCAATTCGCATTCGTTCCCGCCAATCTTTTCTGCATCGGGCTGTACGCAAACAATCTGTGGAATTGGCGGCCGAAAGCCCCGATTGTGAACTCTCAATCCCGCCTGCAATCCGAAGCCTAGCGATGCGGGTTGTTCCCGCGTGCCTGTGAAGCCCTGTCCAATTTGGAAGTGGACGTATGGTCGAGCACTGGTGAAGTGGAATCCACCTGCCCGAGAAGCGCTGGCGATGTTCGCTCTCTAGGGGTTGTCTGCCTGTTCTATCCGGAACGATTCCGCGACGTGAATCTCAGGCTGAGGGGAAACTGCCTGGGCCGTCAGAATCAGCGGACTAGTTTCTATTTAGCGCGGATTTCTGGATCGCCAGGGTCACATCGGGGAGGAGGTCTCCTCCGGTGATAGGCTTGATCGCTTGAAGGGCGCGTTTCATGATTTTCTTGGCGCGAACTTTTCCGACTGGCGCAGAGGTTTGATACCAAAGCTCAATGTGGTCTCGCACGCTGTTCCTACGCGGTGCGAGTGACTCAGCTCCATGCCCGGTGCGGTTGAGAATATTCAGAATCTCAGACGGGGTCCCGCCCCGGATGCCCTTTCGGAGCAGTTCGTCCCAGCTGTCGCCGGGGCTGAGAGCCTTGCAAAACCGGAGTGCCGCCCAACGGGTCAGGGAATCAGGAAGGTAATTGATAAAGGGAAGCTTAGTGGTGTGGTCCTCGACAGGCCACCAGCGGTAGGGGGTCTGATCGAGAAAGAGAATTCCTCCAGGCTTCAGCACGGACCAAATCAGGGGAAGAACGGTCTGACGTTCTGCGGGAAGAAGGTGCTCGAACACCGCCGAGAGCACCACATAGTCGAACTCACCGAGGTTCTTGGGCAAACTCAACGGGCTGGGAGATTGCAGGAACTGAACGCGGTGTTCCACTCCATGGAACCGCGCGCGGTGCCGTGCCAAGTCGATGAATTCCGGTAACAATTCCACGCCAACGATTTGCGCACTGGGCGACACCGTTCGGGCGAGGACCATGGTCGAACTGCCACAACCGCTGCCAAAATCGAGCACTCGCTTGCCATGGAAATCCTCCGCGGCGATGTAGCTGAGGATGTCCCATTCCAGGTACGACTGAACGTACGCCGGGTCTTCGTCGCGCCGAATCTCGTCACACAGATACCCCGGCCCCTTCACCGCGAGCACGTGTTCGATGAGTTCCACAGAGTAGGTAGTCGAACAGGTGAGCGTGTGTATGAACAAGGGAACCCGAGGCTCGACGACGATCCTCCTCCGGGCGCCCTCTTGGTGAATTCTCACCTCGGCCTGAGGGTGCTGGAGGAGCACTGGTTGGTCTTCCATTCGTTCCGTCATACAACTCTCGCACGCCGGACTACGAAGTGCGCTAGGGTCCTGAGTTGCTGATTCTTTGAATAAGTCTTGGACTGCCGGCGTTGCAAATAAACAGCTTGCGCACATCCAAGCCCGAATTTCTAGGCTGCGACCTTATGATTCAGGACACTAATGCGGAGTGTAAGGCTGGCATCGCACGCAAGTCAAACGTCCGTGACGCAGTTCTTGAGAAACCATGCGGCGATGGCTCGGTGGGATTGCGCCCGTGTTTGTCTCCTGCACGTCTGATCCTGCCAGGAAGGCTCGCCGTGAAAATAGCGTTCCGCTACGAGAGGTACACATCCGCGTTCTCACCCTGCAAGACCACTCGCTGAGTGAGCTGTGTTCGTCCACTGTTGAAACCGAAGTAGACGATGAGTCGGATTATCGGAAGCTAGCTCGCTACGAAATTGCCGGGGCGAGACTTGCTATCAGTGGGTGGGGGACTTTGCGGCGGCGCCGGTGCCGGTCAATTCGGTGATTAGAAATTCCATCACGGCGCGGGCGTCTTCGCCGCCGCGTTTGAGGCGGTCGTCGGCCTTTTGCAGTGCGCGCAATCCCTCCAGCAGCCGCGGCTTGGAAATCTTGCGCGCGTTCTGCAGCGCCAGTTCCGCTTGCTCCGGCCGCATCCCGAGTGCTCGCGCCGCTTGCCAGCCGTTGGTGACGCCTTTGACCTCGCTGGCTTCGATCAGCTTGCGATACATCCAGGTCATCGCACCGAGCATTGGCAACGGTTCTTCGCCGTCACGGAGCAGGCGGTCGAGAAACTCCAAAGCTTTTTTCTGCTGCCGCGATGCCAGCATGTCCGCCAATTCCCAGACCGTGGTGGTCTTTTCCGAGATCACCATCGAGCTGACGTCCTGCCTCCGGATCAATTTTCGTTCGCCCGCATACGTCGAGAGCTTCTCGATCTCCGTCTTGAGCCGCATCAAATCCGCGGCGACAAATTCCGCCAGATCCTCGGCAGCCCCTTTCTCAAACTCCACCTTTTTCTCTCTGGCAATCGTGCGCGCCAGCGCTATGGCGGCAACCTGGCGGTCAGCGGCGTTCTCGCCAAAGCCCACATCCACGACCAGAGTCTTCTCCGCGAGCAATTTCGCCAACTTCATACGCTGGTCCAGCGCCGTGGCCTCCAGCACCAGCAGGGTGAACGGCGCCGGATTCTCGAGATAGGCTTCGAGCTGCTCGACCGCTAAGTCGCGGTTCTTCTCGCCGAGCTTCTCGATCTTCTCGACGTCTTCCAGAAAAACCAGCTGCTGCTTCGCAAGCATCGGCAGGGTCTGCGCCTGCTCCAGAGCGTCCTGGGTCTCGCCCCGGTCCGCCGAATACCGCGACACCGCCCAGGTTCGCGCCGCCTCCGGAATGAGTTTCTCGATCAATTGCCCGCGGCAGGTGTCCCGCAAGTACGTCTCTTCTCCCAAAAGCAGCAGCGCCGGAATGGGTTTGCCCTTTTCCAGCCGCACCAGCAACTCCTCTGTTGAAACTCGCGCCATCCCCCCTGCTCCTGTAGCCGCCGGGCCTTAGCCCGGCGGTTCCCGTCAGTAATTCTCCGTCACCGCGGCCACCAGTCGCGCCGCGAAGTCCTGCGCTAGCCGGTCCAGCGCCGGATCTTGTTCCTCGAAGAAGCTGGCCACGTCCGTTGAAATTTCGTACTCGTTCCGAAATACAAAATTGTCGCTGTGATACAGCGCCTTTTGCGTGTCGGTCTGCGTCAAGGTGACTTCGCACTTCACCGTAACCAGCATGGTCGTGGCGCGCCCCGTCTTGGTGTCGAAGAGCAGCGGCACCGCCTCCACACTCACCACCTTGCCGCGCAGCACGGCGTCCCCGGCCTCCGGATTCGACACAACCTTATACGGCGTCTTCGCCAAAAACTCGTGTACCGTCGCGGAAGTCAGTTTCTGCTCGATGCGGTAGCTGGTGGTTTTGTTCTCCAGGGCCGGCACGGCAATCACATGGATCGACTGGGGCAGGGAAGCGCTTCGCCCGGCGACATGGTACCCGCAGCCGCTCAGCGCCAACGCCGCCAGCACCAACGTGCACCAGGAAGGTTTTTTCATTCGGCCAATTTCTCCGCCAGCCTGACGGCATTCCAAGCCGGCAAACGGATATTATCCGTGGCTCCCCAAAACCACCAAGTTCCTGGTTTGGCTGGATCCGCTTCCGCTTGCGCCAAATGGATGACTGATTCTTCCACGACACTCACGTTGCTGGGACTCGCGGGGGGTTGCGCCATGGAAAAGCCGCCGGACTTGCATGCGTTGTGGATCCGCGTCGCGTCGGCGGAAGGATCCAGCTCAGCACAAGCCGAAAATGTCGCGCCGTAAAATACCGGCACTTGCAACAACTGAATCGCGGGAGCCACGGGACCGCCACCACGGAGGCACGAATGTACCTCGGTTCTAAGAACTGCTAACGCCTCGTGCAAATCGAATCGGCTGGACGGCCCAAAACGGGCGAGAGTATTGAAAGCCACCTGCGCATCGAATAGTTGCTTTCCAGGACTTTGCAGCGAAAGCAAATGGCTTGTTTGTGTTTCGAGTTCTTGGATGCCCAGTTTTCCCGCCGCAGAAACAGGCTGCAACATGGTGCAGGTAAGATGGCGCAGGCCCAGGCCTTGCAACGAGAGAACAAGACGGACAACCTCCTCGGCCGGGGCGGAGGGAATGGCCGCGAGGCGGGGTTTCTCAGGGATAGCTTGGCCGCGAAGTTTGTCCATGCCAGGAAACCATGCGAAGGAGTTGACGAGTCCGGCAGAGTGGCCGGACAGATCAATAATCACGGCGCCACTCTGGTGCGCCGATTGGAAATTCGCGAGCGTGAAATCGACTGAGCCGGCAAAGAACACGAATCGCGCGCGCTCGAAGCTGCCTTCTTCGACCGGTTGAATCACCGTTGCTTCGCCGCCTGCCTCGGTGAGCGTGCCGGCGGCAACTTCTTCGTCGAGCAAGCGAAAGTGCGCAGCGGCAAAACGGCTCTGTTCCAGCAAGGACTTGAGCTCCACCCCGAGCAGCGAAGACGCACCCGCAATTACGATTCGGTGGGAGTCTCGTTCAAACGGCATGAGTCCGCGATACCATACGGTGCCGCAACACCCGCACCACGTGCAAGGCAACGCCGGTTACGCAATAGGCCGACGCCAAAATCACCAGCGCAAATTCCGAGAATCTCCAGACCACGGCCACCAGCATCAGCAGTAGAACGACGGCCAGCGAAGGCTGGCGCCGCGTCCAGGGTATGTCTTTGAAACTGTAGTACCGGATTGTGCTGGTCATCAGCGCGCCCAGCGCCGCGGCGAGCAGCAACCAGGCCAGCGACCACCGCCAATCCGTCAGCGGCATCTTGAACCCGTGCACCAACGCAGCGATCATCCCGGCGGCCGCCGGCGTGGGCATACCCACGAAGTTTTTCGATCCCCCCGGCGCCATCCCCTGCACGTTGAAGCGCGCAAGTCTCCACGCGCAGCAGACCAAAAAGACGAGGCAGCAGACCCAGCCGGTTTCGGCGAGGAGTTGTCCTCGCTGGGTGTTCAGTCCCGGCAAGCTGCGTACTCCCCAGGCGTACGCCATCACGGCGGGGGCGATTCCAAAACTCACCACGTCCGCCAGGGAGTCAAATTGCACGCCAAACTCGGTATTCGTTCCGGTCATGCGAGCGATGCGTCCATCGAGGGAATCAAATAGGATGGCAAACCCAATCGCCTTAGCCGCGTGGTCGAAGTCGTCCATCGTGCCCATCAACGACGCCAACACCGCGTAGTAACCGCACAAGAGGTTCGCGGAAGTAAACATCGCGGGAAGCAAGAAAATCCCGCGCCGAAGCTTGGGATTCCGGATGCGGCGTCCCTGGAATGAAACCTCGCTGTGTTCAAATTCCGACATGGTTACGTCCGCTTCCCGGCCGTGGTCAGATTATCTTCCGAAACGCCCAATTTCTGCCCGCCCGCCGCGCCGGAACCGGCCTTCACGGGCCAGCGCGCCAGCACGCTCGATCCGCCCTTTACGTGGTCCCCGACGGCCACAACAATCTCGACGCCTCGCGGCACCCAAAGATCCACGCGCGAGCCGAATCGCACCAACCCGATTCGCTCTCCGCGCGCAACCGTGTCCCCCGGCTTCTTCCAGCACACTACGCGCCGCGCGATCAGTCCGGCAATCTGTTTGAATACCATTTCACCGGATGCTGTCGAAAGGGAAATAACGTTTTGTTCATTTTCGAGCGACGCCCGCGCTCGCATCGCCGCCAAGAACTTGCCCGGACGGTACTCCATCCCGGTAATCGTGCCGGCCTCCGGCGAACGATTCACATGTACGTTCCAGACAGCCAGAAAGATGCTGATCCGTTTGCCCGGCCGTCCGGCGTATTCCTCATCCGTTACGACCACCACGCGGCCGTCCCCGGGCGACACCACGGCGCCAGGGTCCGCGGGGATCACGCGCTCCGGATCGCGGAAGAAATAGAAGACGAACGACGCGAGAGCCAGCAGCAGAACTCCGGCGATCGTCCAATGCGCCAGAAACGCGCCGCCGCCGAGCAGCAGCAGGGGCAGCCCGAAATAGTAGCCTTCCTTGACCATGGCTCTTAGACAATACCACAGCGCTCTCGCCCGCGGTTCCAGGGGCGCGAGAAAGCACCGGCATTCTACGCCACAATGCTAGAGGGGTTCGTTACTGCGTGTGAGCGCGCACGCGTTGGACACGCGCGGCAATCCGTTCCATCTCATCTTTACAGTAGAGCTTCATCTTCTTTAGCTTGATTTCTTCCAGGAGGGCTTCCGAGTTCAGGTAGGCTGCTGAGGTGAGTTTCTGAAGTTCCGCTTCGTATTTCGAGTGCTGCTCGGCCAGACGCTGATACTCGGCGTCTGTATCGAGAAGTATGTTCCGAGGGCTCCGCTGCAGGGTTGCCATGCGTTCCTCCTCATGACTGGGATGTGATTACTTCATGAGCGCAAGGTAACACACTGCAAAGCCACGTCAAGTAGCAACCTGTAGATTTTTGGTCCTAGCCTGTGAGTTCTCT
>JBGOVR010000007.1:0-59084 GCA_041478205.1 Candidatus Acidiferrum sp. | reverse complement strand
CATTGACGAGGGCATTCAAGGAGAGCGGGTAATATTCGGGAGTGGTGATTTCTTTTTCGACGAGGGAGCCGAGGACACGGGCTTCGGTGGGGGTGAGGTGGATGTTCACGAAGATCGATGATACATGGGCGGTCAATGATCTAGAAGGGTGTGGATAATTTTAGGAGCGATTCGCAACAAACTAATTTATCGTTTATAATCGGTGGCGATGTGCGGTCGTGGCGGAACTGGCAGACGCACCAGCTTGAGGTGCTGGCGGTAGTAATACCGTGGAGGTTCGAGTCCTCTCGACCGCACCATCTAATAAGGCGGCAAGAAACGTTTTGGTTTTTGCGGGAATTGCGTCCTCGATTGTATTGCAACGCTGCGGAAGATTACCTGCCTGAATTGAAAAGTACTCCACAACAGCGAAGAGTTTGGGATGGAACGCCGGGCTAAAGCCCGGCGGCTACGTTACCTGCGATGAGGCTCCGGGGCTACGGCTTTTTGGGTTGAGGCTGAGGCGCGGGTGGCTGGGTGGCGGGGGCTGCGTTCGATTGCGGCGCGGTGGATTGCGGCTTGGCTGGCGCCGAGGTGACCGGGGCAGGTTTCGGAGCTGGCTTGGAAACTTTTTGCAGGATGGAGCCGCCTTGCTCGACGGCTTTGTCTGTGCGCAGCACGAGGGCCATGGCGCAGATCATGAACATGATGGCGCACCAGGTGGTGGCTTGCGAAAGAATCGTGGCGGCGCCGCGAGGGCCGAAGGCAGTCTGGCTGCCTGCGCCGCCGAATGCGCCGGCGAGGTCGGCTGCCTTGCCGCTTTGCAGCAGCACTACGATGATCAGCACGAGGCAGTTGAGCACGAAAAATGAGGTCAGCAGCCAGCCGGCAAACCGGAAGCCGAGAACGATAATCGCGAAGCCGATCAGCAGCGCGATGACCCACTTCATCCAACCTGGCATTCCGTGCATTTCCATCTCCCTGCTTTAAGGCTGAACGCGGTTACCGCGAATCTTTGACGATGCTGGCGAACGACTTTGCGTCGAGGCTCGCGCCGCCCACGAGCGCACCATCGAGTTCTTCCTGGGCCATCAATCCCTGAATGTTGTCGGGCTTGACGCTGCCGCCGTACAGAATCCGCAGAGCGGAGGCATGTGCGGGGGAAAACTGCTCCGCCGCGCATTGGCGGAGAAACCGGTGAGCGGTGGCGGCAATTTCTGGTGTTGCGGTCTTACCCGTGCCAATGGCCCATACCGGTTCGTATGCCAACAGAATACGGGAGAATTCGTCGGGGGTCAACGCGCCGGGGCCGCCCGCGAACTGGCGCTTGAGGACTTCCTTTTCGAGACCGGCGGAGCGCTCCTCGTCGGTTTCGCCGACGCAAACGATGGGGATCAGGCCAGTGGCAAGCGCGATCAGGGATTTCCTGGCAACGCCGTCGTCGGTTTCACGGAAAAGCTGGCGCCGCTCGGAGTGGCCGATAATGACATAGCGGCAACCGGCTTCCACCAGCATGGGAGCGGAGACTTCGCCAGTGAAGGCACCTTCTTTGCTCCAAGAGACGTTTTGACCAGCGATGGCGATGTTGGTGTTTTTGGCGGCTTCGACGGCCGTGGAGATGGCGGTGAAGGATGGGGCGATCACGATGTCGCAGTGGTTTGCGGCGGCGACTAGCGGCGTGAAGGCGGAGAAGAACGCGCGGGTGTCCGCCAGCGTTTTGAACATTTTCCAGTTGCCGGCGATTACGCGGCGGCGCATACGAACCTCCGGAGAAAAAGAGAAACATAACGCAGAGACACAGAGTTCACAGAGATTGCGGAAAGAAGGAATGAGGTCATTTGTTGGTCAGGGCTTCCACGCCGGGGAGTTTGCGGCCGCCGAGGAATTCGAGGGAGGCGCCGCCGCCGGTGGAGATGTGAGAAATCTTGTTTGCGACGCCGGATTGGTGGACGGCGGCTACGGAATCGCCGCCACCGACGATGGACGTGGCGCCTGCGGTGGTGGCTGCGGCCACGGCTTTGGCGATTTCCAGAGTGCCCTTGGCGAAGGCGGGCATTTCGAAGACGCCCATGGGGCCGTTCCAGACGATGGTTTTGGCTTTGGCAATTTCGGCGGAATAGGCGGCGGCGGTCTTCGGGCCGATGTCGAGACCCATTTGGTCGGCCGGGGTCGCGGTGACGTCGCAGATGGTGGCTGGGGCGTCGGCTTTGAATTCGCGGGCGACGACGTGGTCGATAGGAAGCAGAAGCTTGAAATTTTTCTGTTTGGCTTCGGCGAGAAGGCGTTTGGCTAATTCGAGCTTGTCGTCTTCGACCAGCGATTTGCCGATCTCCAGACCCTGGGCTTTCTCGAAGGTATACGCCATGCCGCCACCGATGAGCATGGCATCGGCGATGTTCATCAGGTTTTCGACGACTTCGATTTTGTCGCTGACTTTTGCGCCACCGAGGATGGCTACGAAGGGGCGCGCGGGATTCGCGAGAGCTTTGCCAAGGTAGGCGAGCTCTCTTTCCATGAGCAAGCCGGCGGCGGATTGCTTGACGAAGTGAGTGATGCCGACCACGGAGGCGTGCGCGCGATGAGCCGAACCGAACGCGTCGCAAATGAATAGACCATCGCAGAGGGCGGCCAGTTGCTTGGAGAAGCCTTCGTCGTTCTTTTCTTCTTCCGGGTGGAAGCGGACATTTTCGAGAAGAAGGACGCCACCGTCGGGGAGGGCTTTGCTCTTGGCCTCGGCGTCGGAACCGACGCAATCATTGGCGAACGCGACCGGCCTTTCCAAGAGCTCTTCGAGCTTTTTGGCGACGGGTGCGAGCGAATACTTGGGATCCGGCCCACCCTTCGGCCGGCCGAAATGCGAGGCGAGGACGAGGCGTCCGCTCTTTTGGATGGCGAGGCGGAGCGTGGGAAGCGTTTCGCGGATGCGGGTGTCGTCGGTGACGACACCATCCTTGAGGGGGACGTTGAAATCCGCGCGGATGAAGACGCGCTTGCCGCGAAGGTCGAGATCGTTGATGGTGAGTTTGTTCATGTGTATGCCGTTGTGCGCGATTGCGTGGCGCTAAAGAGCACAGGTTGAAACCTGTGCCACTAGAATTTGGAGGCCAGGAGCTTGATTAGATCGCGGCAGCGGCAGGAATAGCCCCATTCGTTGTCGTACCAGGCCAGAACCTTCACGCAGCGGTCACCGACGACTTTGGTGTAGCCCGAATCGACGATGGAAGAATTTGAGTTCGCCTTGAAATCTGAAGAAACAAGCTCTTCTTCCGTGTAGCCGAGGATGCCCTTCATCGGGCCGTGGGCGGCGGCTTTGAGAGCAGCGTTGACGGATTCGACGGTGGCCGGCTTTTCGAGAAACACGGTCAAGTCCACAACGCTGACGTTGGGCGTGGGCACGCGCATCGCGTAGCCGTCCAGCTTGCCTTTGAGCGCGGGGATGACGAGGTGCAGCGCTTTGGCGGCACCGGTGGAGCTGGGAATCATGTTGATAGCAGCGGCGCGGGCGCGGCGAAGATCCTTGTGCGGTAGATCGAGAAGCTTCTGGTCGTTGGTGTAGGAATGGATGGTCGTCATGGTGCCGCTGTTGATGCCGAAGGTGTCTTGCAAAACCTTTGCGACCGGGGCGAGGCAGTTGGTGGTGCAGGATGCGTTGGAGACCACGTGATGTTTCGCCGGGTCGTAGGTGTTGTCGTTGACGCCGAGCACGAACGTCGCATCCGGCCCGTCGGCGGGCGCGGAGATGATGACTTTCTTGACGGGAGCGCGGAGGTGCTTTTTCGCGTCGGCGCCCTTGGTGAACAGGCCGGTCGATTCGACGACGATGTCCGCGCCGACGGATGCCCAGTCGATTTCAGCGGGATCCTTGGTCTTGAAAACCTTAAAGCTCTTGCCTTCGACGGAAATCGTATCGTCCGTATGGGTCACGTTGTGATGGAGATTGCCCAGGATGGAATCGTACTTGAGCAAATGCGCGAGCGTAGCGGCATCGGTGACGTCATTGACGGCGACGAAGTGAATGTCTTTGTCGTCGAGCGCCGTGCGCATGATGTTGCGTCCGATGCGGCCGAAGCCGTTGATGCCTACCTTGATGGGCATTCTTCCTCCGTTGCAAGTGTCGTGATTTGCGGCGCGGCCAGAAGGGAGGTTAGGCCTTGCTGCGGAACCTAAAATGCTAGGGGCTGCGGGACGAAAAGTCAACGTATCGCATATGCCCCAGGTGAAAGTTACAAAGTAGTAGGCGCTTTATCTGGTTCGACTGCACCAGACTTTGCTCGTGTAATCATCCGTTTTACCGCTGAATTGGCATGGGAAGTGAACGTCTGGATTTCTGGATGCTGCTGTGGGAATACTCTAAAGATTTCGTCCGCAAATGCCCGTCCGATAGTTTCAACCCCTTCAAAGTTGAAAATAACAGTTTTGAATAACTCAATTCTTGCGAGCACACGTTTGGCTTGAGAACGGGAGACTAATTTGTCCTCCCCATATTGCGCGAGTCTTACAGGAACAACTGTCTTATTAAAGCCATAGTCGTCCCCGGATGTGTATTTGTCGAATATCTTTTTCTCTGTTCGCGATGTATGGTTGTCAAGTTTCATCCAAACTGCCGTGCCATGTGCAAACTGCCTTGCCTCCATGATCCAATCTTCTGAATCACCAAAGGAATGGGTAAAGAATACCCCACCAGCAAGAATATCGAATGAATCGAACATTCTGGATGCAAAGAAAATCCCCTCGCCCGTGTGTCGCTTGGGATCAGTCGTGAGCTTTCCCTTCGATAGCTCAAGAACTGCATGACGTTCGTCCAAAAGGTTTAATGCTGTTTGAATCTTCTTGAAAATTCCAACTCCGTCGTCATATATCGCCATCTCGGTAGTTGCAGCCGTCTTTTTAATATGCACTGTGATCACTGTGCCGCCAGAGTGGTCAATAGCGTTGTTAAACATCTCAGTAAATCCATAGCGCCAGATGTCCACTACATTCTCTGGCATTTGCCCGATTGCTGGAGCGATATCATTCATCCACACGATGTCCTCGGCCAGTTCTGCCGAGATCGTGTACACCTGCCTCGATTCTACTAGAGGGGATAGCTTGTAGGATCGACCTCGCGTCTTACCCGTTTCAGCTAGCGCATGCTCCGCGCCGAGCCTTTGTAGATGCTTGTTAACTGCCTGTCGTGAAATCTTGAACTTATCAGCGGTCAACTTGCCTATATCCGTTGGATGCTTCTCAACGTTTTGTAAGATGAAGTGTCTAATCTCTTCTCCGCGAGTTCGCGCCCTCGTCACAAGGCACTCCTAAACCTTTGTCAACTTCTAACTTTATGTTTGTCAACCAAGACAGGTCACATTGTCAACCATGGAGAGAATATTGTCAACCCTGTTGTTTCGGAGCGTAACCGATGAATCGCCTGAATGAAGAAACTCTAGTGGAAGGCAACTCCATTCGCACTGCTGCGGCGCATGACGACCGTGGCAAAAAAGTCTTCGCGACTATCACTCAATCTGAATTTGACCAGCAACACAGCCAAATGGAACCCGTTCACGTCCGGCGACGAGGATTCCTAATTCGAGAAGCCGCAGCCATTCGACGCTCTGCAGCACTTATGCGCCAGTACTGCTCTTCTTCAGAAAAAGGCTTCAAATGACGCAGAGCGGCATCAGCCAATTCCTCGGCTACCTTCTTGAGGTCTGCCTTTTTCTTAGACATTGAGATCTGGGTGGAAATTATTGCGGGTATTGCTTGATGCTGGTGACGTGGTCGCCCTGGAAACGGACGAACACGGTCTTCGAAGGGGGCTGACCGTAGATCCAGTCCTCGATTTCGTTGCCGTCGGAGTCGCGCTCGCGGACTTTGTGTTCGGGTTTGCCAATGGCGGCGATGAGCTCTTCGCGATCCATGCCGAGGGCCGGGCGGCGCTCCTGAATGGCTTTCTTCATTTCGGGCGGGAGCGTGTCGGCCCACTGAACGGAAGCGGAACGCTGCCGTGAAAAATCGAGAAACGGGGCCAGCAACTG
Source organism: Candidatus Acidiferrum sp. (assembly GCA_041478205.1). Classification (GTDB taxonomy): domain Bacteria; phylum Acidobacteriota; class Terriglobia; order Acidiferrales; family UBA7541; genus Acidiferrum. The sequence goes on along the minus strand of JBGOVR010000007.1, from coordinate 53,091 downwards.
CTTCAGGTCCTCGGGCGCGAGATCCGGAATGGTCTTGTTGAATTCCAGGAAAATGGTGCTGCCCATACCGGGCTGAACGCCGGGCGGGCCATTCTCCTGTTGCGTGGTTGTGGATGTCCTCGCGCTGGGACCGCCGCCCATGCCGATCTGTATGTGGTCCCGCCAGTTCCTCTTGCCGCGCCCGCCACCATTTACATCGACGACGATGGTGTGGTCGCGAAAGTCCAGCTTGGTGATTTGCACGTGGTCGCCGGAGTTCACAGCGGCACCGTGGGTGGCCACCGCGCGGTCCAGTTGATCGAAAGCGACGGGCTTGCCCACGTACACCAGAAAGCCTTCCTTACCGGCGGGAAGCGGCTTGATGGCCTTGGCGAACTCCCCGGAGACGTAGCGGATCAGTTCGAGTTTCGACGCGTCCTGTAGGCGCGCGCCCTTGGGCTTGTCTTGCTGTTTGGGCTGCGCTTGCTGGTTGTCCCCGGCGGGAAGCGCGCTGGGGAAAAGCGAAATTTCGTCCGCGGAAGAAAAAGTATCGCTGGGGGTGACGGGATGCAGGCGCTCGACGCCGGGCACGTCCGCACCAGCGAACAGAAAGAGCGAGAGCGTTATGGCCAGCCAGTTCCACATAGATGCAGGGGCCCAGCCGCCCCGGCGACCGGTACCCCTATTCTATGATGCTTAAAGCCCGCTGAACAGATACTAAGTGCTGGTGACCTGCGGAAACGACTTTCCGCCAACTAGTGCGCAGGAATTGATGTGTGCCCAAAACGCATCCCAATTCTTCCTGGCGAACTTGCGCGGCTTGCGCGTGCAGCAGAGAACGATGCGGCGCGTGGGTTCAGAAAGGTCGCCGCGCGACGGCAACTGGATGGCGACGAGGTGCTCCCGAAAGGCCCGGCGGATAGTGGCTCGTGTATATCGACGGCCACTTCTAAAATAGTGACACCTACATTAATCTAAACAATTCGTAAATTATCCCGAAAATATCGACATGGATAAAGGGTTCTACGGAAACTGGTATGTAGCCCATGCTTAAGATGCGGCCAGGCTTTTCAAAGGAGACGTAATCAACGGATAGAAGGCTAGTTACGCAACTAGGTATCGAATTGGCAACACGCCTAGGTATGGAAATTCGCGTGCTGTTACTATTTTCATTGTGAGCTTTCCTCGGGGGTTTGTACCCTCAATATTTTAGTAAGAAAAACTGAAGGTCTCTTGAGTCTGGAGGGGTGGATGAAGACTGCGCGCATGAAGGTTGTGTGTGGATTCCGACTGGAGCTAGAGGGCGATACGAAAAATCAGCCGAATGGCGTTGTGTGGAGAAAGAGACAATGGCTGTCTCTGCGTCTGGTGGCGGCACTGGTTTTGATGGCCGCCTGCTCCATGGTGGGGGTGGCGCAAGACGTCGCGTCGCTTACTGGGACGGTCACGGATAAGACTGGAGGCGCCGTTACCGATGCGGCGGTGAAACTGACCAATACTGGCACGGGCTCGACGTACGAATCGAAGACCGGAAGTTTCGGCGCCTATCTGTTCAGCAGGGTGCCGGCAGGTGCCGGATACAAGCTGACCGTCAGCAAGACGGGCTTCAAGACGGTAACGGTCTCGAATCTGACGCTGGCGGTGACCGAAACGGCTACCTATGACGTGCCCTTAGAACTTGGCGAGATGACGCAAACCGTAGAAGTATCCGCAAGCAGCGGCCTCACGCTCAATACGACGGACGCCGCCATAGGCAATGACATCGACACCCGACGCGTGGCGGAGTTACCAAGCCTGTTTCGCACCAGCGCGGCGTCGCTGCTGACGCTGGCGCCCGGCGTAGTGGCCACTTCGGACAATGGGCATGAGGCGGACAGCCAAACCGGTTCGGTGACTGGATCGCGCGCGGACCAGGGAAATATCACGCTGGACGGTCTGGACGTGAACGATGAAACCATCGGCCAAGCCTTTAGGGCGGTGGGCTCGGCGCCAATCGATTCCATCGAGGAAGTGCACACAACGGTGGGAGGGCTGAATGCGGATTTTGGGCGGAGCAGCGGCGGACAGATCAGCCTGGTAACCAAGAGCGGCACGAACGACTTGCATGGATCGCTGCACGAGTACAACCGCAACACACTGTTCGCGGCGAACGACTTTTTCAACAACAAGAACGGGGTCAAGAAGCCGCCCTTGAACCGCAACCAATTTGGGGGAAGCATCGGGGGGCCGATTCTCAAGGAGAAATTGTTTTTCTTTTTCAATTACGAGGGCCGCCGGGACGCGCTTTCCACGCAAGTCCAACAAGTGGTACCGAGCGACACCCTGCGTAGCGGGCAGCTGCAATACGTAGACGTGAACGGAAACGTGCAAACGACGACGACCGCGCAATTGCAGGGGATCGATCCCCTGGGGGTGGGAGCAAACGCAGCGTTTCTGACCTTCCTAAACTCCCGGTATCCCGTGGGCAACGACCCTGCGCTGGGCGATGGATTGAACACGTCGGGATTCCTGTTTAACACCCCCACGCGCGTCAAGGACAATATTTACACGGGACGTCTGGACTACAACCTTTCTTCCAAGCACAAACTGTTCGCGCGATTGCAATTGGACCGGTTCAATGACGACGACAGCCAAAATGTGTTGCCACAATTTCCTGGGGACCCAACTCCGCAGGTAAGTGACATCAACCATGACCGTTCGTGGGTGGTCGGAGAGACCTGGTTCATTTCCACGAACCTGACCAACCAAGTGTATGGTGGCCTTACGAGACAAGTTGCGGATTTTCCGGTTAATTTTGCGCCAGAGGCGCCGAACTTTTTTACGACCAGCCTGATCACCAACCCTTTTGCGGACATTCGCGGGCAGGGCCGTAATGTTCTCGTGCCCGAGATTCGGGACGACCTGTCGTATAACCATGGAAGACACACCTTCACGTTCGGTACGGATATCAAGCCCATACGGGTAAACTCGTCGAACCAGCCGGACGTAAATTTTGTCGGGATCGGGCTGGGAGGCGCCCTCTTTGCCCTCGACGATTCGACCCGGCCAGCCGATATCCTAAATGATCCGGCGAATCCGGACACGGCTTCGGTTCAGGCGGAGTGGGACAAAGCGTTCCCGTTGCTATTGGGGAGATTCAGCCAGTCAAACCCCTTCATCGCCTACGATCGTTCGGGGAGCGCGTTGCCTTTGTATTCGACGACCAAGAGGAATTTTCACTATAACGAGTACGAGTTCTACGCGCAGGACAGCTGGAAACTGAGGCACGACCTGACATTGACGTATGGCTTGCGGTGGCAGTATCACACCGTGCCATTTGAATCGAACGGACTGCAGTCCGTTTCCAGCGGGAACATCGATACGCTCTTCGCGGCGCGCGTGGCGGCGGCGGCTCAGGGCGTATCCGGGAACGACGCGGCGCCGCTGGTGAGCTACAACCTGGGAGGACCGGCGAATCATGGGCCCGACTATTACAAGCCGAGCTATCGGGATTTCGGTCCGCGATTGGGCGTGGCCTATTCTCCTTCGTTTACAAACGGGCTGTTGGGAGCGGTGTTCGGGGATCGAAAGACGACGGTGCGGGCAGGTGGAGGAATCATTTACGACCGGGTGTTGAGCACGCTAGGGTTCGAACTGGACCAACAGACATTCCTGTTTGATTCGAGCCCGATTTTGAACTACGGCGGCGCCGATCCTGCTACGAGCCTGGCAACGAGCCCAAGGTTCACGTCGCTGACGGCGACGCCCCCGCTGCCGGCAACACCGGCGGTGACACCACGGCCGATCACGCCCAATGTGGACGGCACGGGAGCGCCGGTGGGGCTTGCTAATGGAGGTTTCCCGAGTTTTCTGCAGTTTGACAAGAATTTCAAAACTCCCTATTCGTACACGCTTTCGTTTGGAGTACAGCGGGAGCTTAAGGGAAATGTGGTGGTGGAAGTGGACTACTATGGCCGGATGGGCCGCAAGCTAATCGCCGACGGCGACGCGGCGCAGACGCTCAATTTCAAGGACGCAACCTCCGGGCAATTCCTCAAGGATGCGTTCGGGAAGCTGCAAGCGCAGGTTCAATCAGGAGCACCGATCACGCCGCAGCCCTGGTTTGAAAACCAGATGACTGCGACGGGTTTCCCGTGCGCGCCAAACTGCACGAAGATCGTGGGAAATGCGCTGAGCAATTTCGTGCAGGTTGGGGATCTTTCGAGCACCATACTGATCCTCGATGAAAATGGCTTGCTAAACCCCAACGTGGCGCTGTACGCCCAAACGGGTGCGAACGGATACATCGGAAACTATTCTTCTTCATCGTACAACGCGATGCTGATGAGCGTGCGCAAGCGGTATTCGAACAACCTGCTGCTGGATTTCGACTATTCGTATTCGCACTCGATCGATAACCAATCCAACATCATCAACGATCTGAACCAGTTTACGTTCAGCGGGCAAGGCATCATCTGCGACCTGACGAACCTGAGAACGTGCCGAGCGGATTCGCTATTCGACGCGCGGCACATCGTCAGCGCGAACTATGTGTACGACTTGCCGGTGGGAAGAGGGCAAAAGTTCCTGGGGAGCTCGAGCAACTGGCTGAACGCGATCGTGGGAGGGTGGTCCACCTCAGGGATCGTGCGCTACCGGACAGGCTTTCCGTTCGCAACCCACACCGGGACGTTCCCGATCAACTTCACGCAAGACGCTCCGGCAGTGTTCAACGGGGACCAGCAGGCGGTGCGCCAGCACATTCACACGGACCCAACTACCGGGGCCATCCAGTTTTTTGCGGACCAGACAGCGGCATTGGGCGCATTCAGCTTCCCGTTCGGAGGAGATACCGGGACGCGCAATCCGGTGCACGGACCGAGCTATTCGAACGTGGACATCGCAGTGTCCAAGAACTTCACGATGCCATGGTCGGAACACCACAAATTGCAGTTCCGGTGGGAAGCTTTCAACGTGTTCAATCACGCGAGCTTTTCGGTGCCGGGCGATCCCACGCTGCTGACGAATTCGAACAACATATTGAGCAACCCGCAAGGGTTCGGCGTAATCTCATCGACCTCGAATGATCCGCGACAGATGCAATTCTCGCTGCGGTATGACTTCTAAGGTCAGTTGCGTGGAGGCGACGTTAAAAGCGACGGACCTAGGGTAGGACTCGCGGTTCAACACGGAAAGGCGGCGGCCAGCCGCCGTACTCCACAACAGCCGCTCCGGTCTCGACACCGGGGCGGCTTTTTTGTTTGGGGATGACGACTGGGCGGAAGTGGCACTCCGCGCGATTGGGTGAGTCGGAAAGCGCCCGCCGTAGAAGGCGGCCGCAGGGCTACGAGGGACTCCGCCCTGCGCTACAGGTTGCGGAGGTGGGCGAGGCGGAAGGGGGAGCCGAGGTTTTCCCGGAGCTCGAGCCAGTGCTCTTCAGGGATGGACATGAAGACTTCGACGACTTTGGGGTCGAACTGGGTGCCGGAGCAGCGGCGAACCTCTTCGCGGGCGTGGGAGAGCGGGAGGGCCTTGCGATAAGGGCGGTCGCTGATCATGGCGTCCAGGGAATCGGCGATGGTGAAAATGCGGGCACCGAGGGGAATCTGGTCGCCTTTGAGGCCGCGAGGATAGCCGGAGCCGTCGAAAAACTCCTGGTGGGCGAGGACGATTTCCGCGGCGTCGCGCAGGAACGGGATGCGAATCAGCATGTTGTAGCCGATTTCGCAATGCTTGCGCATGATCTGTTTTTCGTCGTCTGTGAGCGGGCCTGGTTTGCGGAGAATGCCGTCGGGAATGGCCATCTTGCCGATGTCGTGGAGGAATGCGGCGCGCGCCAGGACCGGCAGATAGGGATTGGGGACCGGCATGGCTTTAGCGATGGAGATGCAGAAGGCGGTGACGCGCTGGCAATGGCCTTCGGTTTCGGCGTCCTTTAAGTCGAGGGCGCTGCCGAGGGCCTCGAGTGTGTCGTCGTAAGATTGCTCGAGCTGCGCGAGGGCGCCGGAGAGTTGGGCGGTGCGCTCTTCCACCAGTTGTTCGAGGTTGCGCTGGTAGGTGCGGTTTTCCATCACCAGGCGGCGATGCTGCAAGGCCCGGCCAACACCCAGGAAGAGCTGATCCTTTTCAAAAGGCTTCAGGATGTAGTCATAGGCGCCGCGGCGAATCGCTTCCAGGGCCGTAGAGATGTCGTGGATGGCGGTGACCATGATGACCGGGACTTCGGGGTCATACTGGCGTAACCAATCGAGCAGCTTGATGCCGTCCATCTCGGGCATGATCATGTCGCTCAGGACGAGGTCGGGCGTTACCCGCTTAACCTGATCCTGGGCCGCACGGCCGTTGCTCACAGCGGTGCAGTGATAACCCTTCGATTCGAGCATCGTGGAGACGACTTCGCGAATGGCTTCTTCGTCGTCCACGACCAGTATGTTTTCGAGATCCACGGTGGTTGGCTCCCAGCAGTCATTATACGGGACGGCACAGGGGGAATGTGGGGGGCTTGCTCAGTCAGAAAATAGCGTGTTAGCGTCATGATAAGACTTCATCATGCGGGCTTCCAGAAACTCAAAACCGGGCTCGCGAGATCAATTCCTGGGGCCGTGGCAGTTTGAACGAGAGGCGGTACCACGTGTTGGAGAACCAGGGCCTGCTCGGCATCGCTTTCTTTGAAGCGACGGCGTTTATCATCCTGCTCGTCCTGTTTTTTCTTCTGCGGCGAGATCATCCCTCCGGTTATTTCCGCTTATGGTTGACGGGCTGGCTCTTCCTAACTGTTTCCGCGTTGTGCGAGCTGGGCTTGGTGGTTCGTGAGGCTCCCGAGCTGCGGCTGCTGGCGCTGTCGGCGCAGGTGGCGGCGCTGCTGGTGTTTCTGGGAGCAGTGATGCGGTACACGGCAGGCTCGGGAAGGCGCAACTGGCCGATCTTGCCCGTGGTGAGCGTCACACTTCTCGGGGTGTATTACGTGGAGCGCGGCTCCGCGCCGCTTTTTGGTTCGATGCACTGGGAAACGGCGGTTCTGGAATCGGTAGTGTGTTTGTGGGCAGGGTGGTTGCTTTGGCGGGCGTCCCCTTCGCACCAGGGGCATGGTGCGCGGCTGCTTGCGGGAGCGTTTTTTGTCAGCGGCTTGCACGGCATAGACCGGTCGGAGTGGCCGCATTATCCGATCTTCCTGCTGCGTGTGGCTTTCGAGCATCTGCTCGGCGTGGCGATCGGAATCGCCATGGTGGTTTTGGTGTTGGAGAGCGCGAGGTCGCGCAGTGACGAGCTGAACGACAAGATGCGGCGGCTCACGCTGCTCACCGCCGCGAGCACGCAAACTCTTTCGGTGCGCGAGGTGCTCGACCAAGTGCTTGGGAATCTGGTCGAGAGCTTGGCGGCGACGCACGGCATCGTGCGGCTGATCGAGGGAGAAGGAAAGGCAGCGCAACTGGTTGCCCGGGCCTCGGTGGGATTCCGGCAGGCTTATTTGGAGAAACACGCGCAGATAGCGGTGGCGGACCCTTCGATGAAACGCGTGCTGGAAAGTGAGTACCTGTTTCTGCGGATTGAGCAAGAACAGGACCCGAACGGGCGGCGGAGAATGATGGAAAGCGGGATGAACGAGATCGTTGCGCTTCCGCTACAGGGAAAGGACGGACCGCTGGGGATCATTACGGTGGGTTCCGCGGATCGCGTTAGGTTTCAAGCGGATGAAATTTCGTATTTGGTGAACGTGGGCAACCTGCTGGGGTTGACGCTGCAAAATGTGCGGCTGTTCGAACAAGTGGCCACAGTGCAGCAGCAGTGGGTGTACACGTTTGATTCGATCGGAGATCCGATCCTGGTGCACGACCGGGAATTTCGGATCCTGCGCAGCAACCACCGGCTGGGCCAGCTTCTTGGGCGTGAAAGCAAGGCGCTGGTGGGACGCGCGGTCAGCGATCTGCTACCGCGCAAGGGCGTCAACTATCAGAGCTGCCCTTACTGCGAGGGGGCTGCGGGAGAAGGCGACGATCCCGATCCGTGGCTACCGGGGTACTTCCTGGCGTCGAATTCGACGTTTACGGATCCGCAGGGGCGGCAGCTCGGCACGGTGCACGTCTTGAAAGACATTACCGACCGAAAGCGTGCGGAGGAGAAATACCGCACACTGGTTTCGAACGTTCAGGAAGGAGTGTTCATTTCCACGCCGCAGGGGCGTTTCCTGGATTTCAATGACGCGCTCATGCGCATTTTGGGATATGAGAACCGCGAGGAAATGCTCGGCGTGGACATTCCCACGGTGTACGTTAACCCTTCCGATCGCGAGCGGCTGAAGAAATTGCTGCAGGAACATAGCTCGGTGGCGGATTTCGAGTTTGAGATTCGGCGAAAAGACGGGGAAGTGCGCTCGATGACCGAATCCTCGATCGCGGTTCGGGATGGCGCCGGCAACGTTACGGCGTTTCAGGGTTTTCTGCTGGATATCACGGATCGCAAACGCGCGGAGCAAGAAATCCGGCGCCGCAACCGCGAACTGATGGTGCTGAATTCCATCTCGGAGACGCTCACGGAATCGATGGACCTGAACGACTCCCTGCACCGGACGCTGAGGCAGATGGCAGAGCTGTTCAGCCTCGACGTGTCCTCACTTTATTTGTTTGACGAAGGTGGATTGACGCTGCGGCGGATCGGCATGGTGGGCTACCGCTCGGAATACGCGCGGCACTTTCCGCCAGTGAGCGTGCAGCCTGAGCTTTTGCAACAAATCAAAGCGGTGCATGCGACGTTTCTTTCCGCGCAGGGATTGCCGCTTCCGCCCGTGTTTCGCGATATACAACAGAAGGAGGGGGTGCGCTCCGCGTTTTTGGTGATTTTGTGGTCGAAAGATCGCGTGCTCGGGGTGGTTGTCGTGGGCAGCCGCACGGACCGCGAGTTCGCTCCCGCGGACATTAATCTCCTGATCGCGGTTGGCAGCCAGATCTCGAACGCCATCGATCGAACACTGCGGTACGAAGAGACGCGACAGGCGTATGACAACCTACGGCGAACGCAGGAGCAGTTGCTCCATAGCGAAAAGATGGCGGCCGTGGGGCAACTGATTTCGGGTGTTGCGCACGAACTGAACAATCCACTGACGGCGATCCTGGGCTACAGCCAGTTGCTCACGTCCAGCGCCGACATGGGGCCGCAGGGAATTGAATACACGGACAAGCTATATAAACAGGCGCAGCGTACGCACCGGATCGTGCAAAACCTGTTGAGTTTTGCGCGACAGCACAAGCCCGAGCGCATCGCGGTGCAGCTCAATCAAGTTTTAGAAGACACTCTGGCGCTGCGTGATTATGACTTGCGTATGAAGAACATCCGCGTGCACATGGAACTCGCGCCGGACTTGCCCATAACGGCGGCGGACCCTCATCAGCTACAGCAGGTTTTTCTGAACATGGTCAACAATGCGGTGGACGCGATTCTGGAAAGTTCGACCGACGGCGACTTGTGGGTGCGTACCGCGGCGCGAGAGGATCGTCTGACCGTTGAATTTGCGGACAGCGGCCCGGGCGTCCGGGATCCATCGCGAGTGTTCGATCCTTTCTACACAACGAAGCCGGTCGGGAAGGGCACGGGACTGGGGTTGAGTATTTGCTATGGAATCATCACGGAGCACGGCGGAACGATCCAGGTGCGCAACGTGCAGCCCCACGGAGCGGCCTTTACGATCGAGTTGCCATTCCAGCCAGCGGTGACGCGAAGAAGTTCGAGCGAACCGGGTCCGGCGGTGGCCGGCCGCGAAGGGCGTATCCTGCTGGTGGACCACGACCAATCGGTGCTCGAGGCGGTGGGAGCAATATTGCGTGGGCGGAACCATGCGGTGCGAACGGCAAGCAGCCTCGACGAAGCGGAGTCTTTGATCGAAGAGGGAGATTTCGACTTGGTGCTGGCGGACGTGGAAGTATCTGGAAGGGTTGGCCAGCCGGGGCTGCACGCATGGTTGACAGCAAACAAACCAGCTCTCGCTCAGCGGTTGGTTCTGATGCGCGCGGCAGCGCCATCCGGGCCGGCAAATGAAGAGGCGCGGAGCGGGCTTCCGATACTGCAAAAACCATTCAAGACGGCGGACCTGCTGGCCGTAGTGGAAGCAGCGCTAGGTGATGTCCACGCCGCGCTGATCGGGCGATGAGGCGAGTTTCGCCGCCAGGACGGCGCGTTCCCCCAGTTCCTGCATGGCGGCTTCCATTCGAACAGCGAGTTCACTGACCATTTGACTCAAACCGCCAAGTTGCGGAAGCACCAATAGCCCGGAGTACAGTCCTACTCGAACCATTTGGCAGCGGCACGAAAATCGAAAACTCAGGCGGAGCCGCTCGAATTCCTGAGCGGCGCCCACTTCAGGCGATAAAGAGGCAACGACCCGGGCAAGACGCAGCAAACGCTGAAAATCATTGCGAAGCTCGTCGAGATACGACAATGTGACTCGCTGGCGTTCTTTGCGGGCTCGGCGAGCCAACCCGGGTGATCCTCGGGTCGCCAGAAACTCGAGATCCGTGGGCGATAGAGCCTGGCGAATCAGCGGCAGGTAGGTCGAGTGGCGAGGACCGGGCTGTTCGAGAGAAGCAGGTTCGATTTTCAACGCCTTGCGCTGTGCAGGGTTGCGGAGCGCCCAGGCAAGCAGAATCAGCAAAGCGACGACGATAGAGACGAAGAGGATGAACGTGAAACTCACGAGCGTGGCGCCTCTGCTCTCCAGAAGTCGCTAAGGCGTTCATCAAGCAGGCGCAGCCGCAGATTGATCTCAGGGGAGAGTTGACGGTAAACGGAACCGGGGAGAAGCGCGGGATCCACTGCGGGTCGCGGAAAGGGCTTGCGCAGGGCCCAGGTCCAGGCCAGCACACAGAAAAGGTACGAGATAACTTCCACAAAATTCCAGATGCCCGCGTATTTTTTCAGCCAGTGCTCCAGAATCGTGTAGTTGAGCACAGCGAAGCAAGAAAAAAGGCAGAAACCGATTGCCAGAGTGCGCAGTGTGGGCTCCGCAACAACCTGGTAGTACCGCAGAAAAACAAGTAGTACAACAATGACGGCCGCGATGGCGAGTTCAAGGGCTCGATTCGCACCGAGGATCGCGAAATCCCATTGATGCTTCGAAGCGAGGAAAGAATAGAGAAGGACGAAGGTGGCGCACGAAACTAGCAGCCGCCATGCCAGCGACCAGATTCCGCGGTAACCGGCAAGAAAAAGGCGGCAGATCTCTGCCACGGCCAACGCGCGGGCGCAGCTGATGACCGGTTGCGATCCCCATGCGATCCAAAAAGACACCACAGACAAGGAGCCCCAAACGCTGTAGGCCACATAGAGAAGCAAGGCGTACAAGAGGTTTGCCGAGAGATAGATGGAAAAGAACGGAAACGAGCGGACGTTTCTACGCCACAGGACCAGGCAAAGCAGCAGCGCGCGGAGCACTATGCTGAGGTCCCAACAGACTCGCTGGGCTGTTGCTAAATCAACCATTTGACGCATCGTAGCACAGCCGTAAATGGCTAGCAAAGGGCTGGATGTGGGGCAAGGCCCTGCTTGGCTCGCGGAGGGCCTGGCGACGCCAGGGGTAGGAAGTGATACTGGCAGGCTTTCGGCAACCTTATACATGTATCGCGAAAAGAAAAGGGGAAGAACTTGAGTCTTCCCCTCGACAAACGGCGATACTTCAATCTTAAGTAACCTCGTCCTTGTTATGGTTACGCCGGCACGATCATCGACTCATGCAGGTGCGGGATCGGTGCGGGCCTGGGATCACCGTCGGCGACGAGGACGTTGCGATGCGGGATCGGTGCGGGCCTGGGATCACCGTCGGCGACGAGGACGCTGCGGTGCGGGATTGGTGCGGGCCTGGGATCACCGTCGGCGACGAGGACGCTGCGGTGCGGGATTGGTGCAGGCCTGGGATCACCGTCGGCGATGAGTACGTTGCGATGCGGGATTGGTGCGGGCCTAGGATCACCGTCGGCGACGAGGACGTTGCGATGCGGGATCGGTGCAGGCCTGGGATCACCGTCGGCGACAAGAGCAGGAGCCGCGGTGGCATGGTTAGCTGCCAAGTTGTTGACGGAGCCAACGACAGGGAATACTCTTGCAACAGCTAAGACCAGCAACACAATAAGGAACGCTAATTTCTTGTTCATGGATAAACCCCTCCTGGGACCAACGGTGAGGGGTTGCAAGATCAGCGGAGATTTGAGGTCAAAAACGTTCCGTCTTCGGAACAGAACCGCGCATGAGCACGCTGACACAACTTCAGCAAAACCGCCGTGTCATCCAAGATTTCACGACGACGACGCTGGCCGCGATTCCAAGTGCCTTTGCGCGGCTTACGTATTTGGCTTCTTTGAGGGATCTATCGAGCGGACGTTACGAGCATGCCGGGCTGACGGCGGTCTACCCGCAAGAGGCCGTGCAACAAGCGCTTGAACAGTGCCACGAAGAGATCTTTGAGCGGATCCTGGAATCCGGGATCGCAGAGCAAGCACGAGATCTTCGAGCGTACCTTCAGGCCATGCAGAATGGTCTGTGCGTCGCGGTGTCACATTGGCGGAAACTCGAGGCGTATCGGACACTGTTACCGGCGGAATCGCCCGACTATCTCAAGGAGCTTTTTTGCTCGAATATCCGCGCGCTTCTGGAGATTCTCGAGGAAGAATGCTCGATGGATCATTCAAACGCGTGACGATGCCTACGACCCGGCCTACCACTTCGGCCTCATTCGGAATGCTCCAGGATTCCGGCAAGCAGCGCGAGAGAGGATGAGGTTGCATCACCAGGTGCGAGGCATCCTGGTGAAACCAGCCGCAGCGATAACCATTCCGGACCTCAACGAAGTACATCGGCCGGTCATATTCCGTGGTCCAGTCGGTTTCTTCGACTCGCCGCACGGATGTGTCAACCAACACGATACTCCCGGGCCGCAAGATGGGCATCATGCGCCGGTCGGTTAGCCCGATATAGCCATAGCGTTGGTGGCCATTTCCGCTGGTCAGAACCCCTTCGAATTTCCCCCATTGCTCGACCATGCGAGACAAAAACTCCGTGCGGTCCGGATCGAATGCCGGGTCAAAATGCACCGGAATGCGTAAAGACACCGGAGGCGCCATGAGGTGGCTCTGTGGAGTGTGGAAAACGGCGGCATCGCCGAAGAATTCGTCCAACGGGACTTCGTACCAGCGGAAGATATCGAGCGGATTAAGATGGTATACGACTGCCAGCGTGTAGACTTTATGCAGGCTGGGCACCACTCCCCGGTTTTCAATATCCGCCAGGCGGCTAATATGCAGTATAAACTCCGTACGGCCGCGCTGCGCAGCCAGTTCGAAGCTAGAACGCTCAACATCACGATAGGTCAAACCAAGTCGTTCGCGGACCTGTCGCAAACGAAGGCCGGGGATCATATCTTCCTCGGAGAGGGGCTGGAAGCTGACGAGGAAGATTACACTAGAATTACCAATTTGTTAAGGATTCGGAACGCGATTTGGCAGACGTGTTCCGCCGGAGCGTCTGCACGTCTTCTGTAGAATTCTAATCTCTCGAAGAATGAACGGTATAGAGCGCTCGGCATCGGCGGGTTGCCATTCGGACATCTTCACCGTTCAAATCGACGTTTAACAAAACTTCCGCACCAGAAGACCGTTCCGGCACCTGGAGTATTTCGTTCCTTTGGCGCATTTTCTCCGGAGTGCGTGACGATTCATGTACTGCGCAGCAGCCGAGCCCGGCGAGCATGCAAGGAATCTGCTATTCTGCGAATATCATGGCTTCTTCGAACAAAGGCACTCATCATCGGATCCGGGCGCTGCTTCTCGCATGCGCTCTCCTTACGGGTTCAGGGGCCGGCAGAGCGCAACAAACAACCGTCCCCGCGACGCCGCCCGCTTCCAGTGGAACCACGAATGGTGATTTTGCCGCGGCGGCCGATGAAGTTCTCGCGCAGATGAGCGAGATCACGGGGCTGAAACTTCGCACCCCTCTGAAAAAAAGCTTGCGCACGCGCGAGGAGATTCGCGCGTATGTCATCAAGGAGATGGACGAAGATAAGAATCCCGCCGAGCGCTACGCGGGACAAAGGAGTGCCGAGGCCTTCGGCCTGCTCCCTAAGGGATTCGACCTGGATTCCTTCATGGTCGAACTGCTTACCGAGCAAATTGCCGGGCTGTACGATCCGAAGACGCACGAATTTTACGTCGCGGACTGGATTCCGATCGCGGACCAGCGCATGGTGATGGCCCACGAGTTGACGCATGCCTTGGAAGACCAGCATTTCCAAATTGAGGCGTGGGTGAAAGCCGCCCGGCCAAACGATGATGCCGAGCTGGCGCGCGAATCGGTTCTCGAGGGCAGCGCGATGGCGGCCATGGTCGATTACTTGCTCCAGGGGACGGGGCGTTCTCTTCAGGATTTGCCGGATATCGATCCATCCATGCTCATCGGCGATATGGCAGGCACGCCCATGCTGCAAAAGGCGCCGCCGTTCCTCAAAGATGCGCTGGTGTTTCCCTATTTGGATGGATTGAATTTTTCGGCGGCTGTGCTCAAGCCTGCGGGTTGGAGCGGGCTTTCCGGGGTGTTCGCGAAGCCGCCGGTATCAACGCAGCAGATCCTACATCCAGCGCTCTACCGCTCCGGCAAAGCTCCTTCGCCAGTTTCGCTTCCGTCGATGGATAAAACGTTGGGTGGGGACTGGGCCAAACTCGAAGACAACGCCATGGGCGAATTTGGCTGGAAAGAAGTATTGAAGCAATTCCTTGGCGAGGAGCGAGCTACGCCTTTGTCTGCGGCTTGGGACGGGGACCGCTACCTGGTGTACGAACAGAAGCAGACGAAGCGGCTTCTACTTATCACACGGGTACGCCTGGCAAGCGAAGAACAGGCAGAACGTTTTTTCGGGCAGTACTCCGAAGCGCTTCAGAAAAAGCACGAGCAACGGACAGAGTTGCTGCGCCAGCCGAAGCTTTTGTCGTTTGATACGCCGGATGGCGGCGTGCTCCTGCGATGCGTTGGGCGCGAGTGCGTGACGCTCGAGGGCGGCGACCACACGCTGTTCAACAAGCTAAGCAAAGAACTGGAAGGCTTGTTGCCTCAGCCAACCAGACAAGTGGCGAAGCATACGGCACAAGCTACTGCGGGCAATTAGGCCGCAAGAGTTCGCTGGGCAGCAAACTCCCTCGATGTTTGGTCCTCCGCTTGTGGAACTTCACTCGTCTCTCCAGGCGGGCGATACGATTCAGGAATGCTTGTTCGAGGCGGACGCTGCGAGCAGCGGCGTAGGGATCGCGTGAGTTGGTGCGCAGACGGCGAAGCTTCGCAAGCGCGAGTTGAGCGAATTCGGTGGCGCGCGCGAAATCTGTGACGCGACGCTCGTAATAGATGGCGAGCTGCTCGCAGGCGTGGATGCCGTCGTGATCGTTCCCATTCAACTCGGCTGCTAGCTCGTGCCACAACGCGGCAGCGTTCGCATGGTCGCCGCGCCGCTTGGCGAGCAGAGCCAGTTCGCGACGCGCTTGTGGACGGAACTCGGCGGGAAGGCCGAGGTTGAGCGCCTGAGCGCAGGCGGCGTGCGCGCGATCGGGATCGCCGCGGCGCTGTAGGAAGCGCGAAAGACCAAATAGATCCAGACTGTCGACTTCTTGATCCGGACGATTCTCTTCGGCAAGAAGCATGTCGATCTTGCCAAAAAGCGCCGCCAGACCGCGCAAGTCCATCTGATTGTGGCGCATGACGCCCGCCAGCGGCTCGGCAGGACCTCCACGAAGATAGTCGAAGTAGTGTTGCGGAATGAGCGCAGACACCACGTCGTCTTCACGATGCCAGCCCAGCCGAGGCGCATCCAGGACGTGGCGTTCCAGCTCGACGAGCCGCACGGAGCCGAGGCGCATCTTCCACAGCGCGCGCGCAGGATGCAACAAGTCGAGATGCGCGGCGAGCCGCGGCGTGGGAATCGCCCGCGTCATGGTGAAGCGGTTTTCTAGAAGCGGCCAGTCAAAGGATTTGCCGTTGAAGGTGATGAGGACAGGGCGCTCGGCGATGCGGGCGGCTAGTTCATGAAGAATGGAGTGCTCTTCGGCGAAGTCTCGCATGAAGAGTTGTTCAGTCTGCAACCCATCTGCATCCCACCAGCCCAGGCCGACAAGGAACGCGTAGGTTCCCGTGCCTCCTGCGAGGCCTGTCGTCTCCGTGTCGAGGAAGAGCCATTGTGTGGGATCGGCGAGCGCGGCTCGTGTGGGTTTCGAGAGCGATTCATCGCGCGTTCGCGAGAGTAATTCGAGGGTTACCTTCGAGGGTTCCGAGAATTCGGGTGTCGAGAACCACCTGCGTACGGAGATATGTTCACCATAGTGATTCGTCGCTACGCTGGCGCCGAGAAGGCGGAAGAGACCGTCTTCTTCGTTTGGTGCGCGCAGCACGGCAGGACACGACGCCGCAGGCCGCGCGGGCTTGAGCGCAGCGAGTCGCGAGAATTTGTCGGCCATTCCCGCCATTTAGGCACACAGCCGATCGAGGATCGCCAGCGCGGCTTCCTTCGCGCGCGGTGCGAGGTCGCCTGCGGGTCCGACGCAGGAAGGACAGCCCTGCTCGCAACCACAAGCGGCGATGAGTTCACGGGTCTTCTGAACCAGCAGATCGTGGGCGCGGTAGAGCGGCTCGGAAAAGCCGATGCCGCCCGGATAGGCGTCGAAGAGATAGAGATTGGGTTCGAAGAATTCCTTGGCGCCGGAGGACAGCACATCCTCCATGCGCATAGGTGCGAGCGCATCGGTGCCTGCATCGGGGGCAGGGGGGCGTTCTCCGATGGCAGTGCCCAGGTCGCGCTGGTCACACATCAGAAGCAATGTGGCTACGGATTCGAGCGCGTGCAGTAGCCCGAACATGCCGCTCTGGCGCTCGCTGACGGTGTACGGCAGCGAGTCGAGTAGCGGCCGTTGTAGCGTGATCCAGTACGAGGTCGTGTGCATCTCGTTCTCGGGAAGCTCGAGGTTTCCGGCACCCACGTTTTCATTGGTGAAAAACTTGATTTTCTTGAAGCCGACGACCTGGGAACGCACCAGCACGTCGCCGTGAGAGTGAGAGGACGCGACAGGTGATGCGAGTGCAACATCATTGGAAAAAGGCGCCGGCGAGCCGCCACACTCCATGGCGGTGGAAGCAATTTCGAGAACGCGCACCTGCGTGTAGCGGATGGCGTCGGTGTAGTAGTCGGCGTCAACCTGCTTCACGTAGGCTTTGCGCTCTTTGAAGTCAAGATGCTCGACGTGGTACTGCTGGCCGCCGTGAAGATAGATGGCCTTTTCATGAACGGTCGTGAGCGCGCTAGGGTAATCGACCTCACCGATGACCTCTGGCTGGCCGGTGATATCGATGATCACGAAATTGTCGCTGGTGACGGAGCGCAGGCTGACGGTGTCCGCAGGGTAAGCCTCGTGGGTCCAGTGATAGCGATCGCCCGCGCGGTGGAGGAAACCTGCTTCGACCAGCCGCGCGCAGAGGTCGGGGATATCGACATCGCCAAAGCGTTCCTCTGGAGCAATGGGCAATTCAAAGGCGGCGCACTTTAGGTGATTGACGAGAATTTCGAGATTGTCGGGTTGGATGAAGGCGTGCTCCGGGGTGCTGCCAAAGAAATAGTCCGGATGCCGCACGATGAACTGATCGAGGGGCGCTGAAGAGGCGACGAGCACGGCACACGAGCTGCCGCTGCGGCGGCCGGCGCGTCCCGCGCGCTGCCAGGTTCCGGAGATGGTGCCCGGGTAACCAGCCATCACGACGGCGTCCAGCGACCCGACGTCGATGCCAAGTTCGAGGGCGCTCGTTGAGACCACGCCGCGAATGCGGGCGTCGCGCAGGCCGCGCTCGATTTCGCGGCGCTCGTTTGGCAGGTAGCCGCCGCGATAGCCGCGGATCGTTTCCGGCTTGCCGGGAGGCTGAGGGTTTGCCTGCTGCAGATACTTCAGCAGAATCTCCGTATGCAGGCGCGAGTTGGCGAAGACCATCGTCTGCAGATCATGCTTCAGAAATTCCTGCGCCACGCGCGAGGATTCATTGATGTAGCTGCGGCGGATGCCCAGCGCGCGATTGACGACCGGCGGATTGTAGAAGACAAAAGTTTTCTCGGCGGCTGGTGCGCCGTTCGCGTTGAGAACCTCAACGTCCGCTTCGAGCAGCCGCGAGGCGAGCTCTCCAGGATTCGCAATCGTGGCGGAACAGCAGATGAACCGCGGATCGCGGCCATAGAAGCGTGCGATGCGGCGGAGGCGTCGCAGCACGTTGCACAAATGGCTGCCGAACACGCCGCGATAGGTGTGCAGCTCATCGATCACGATGTAGCGCAAGTTTTCGAACAGGCGCGTCCAGCGCGTGTGGTGCGGTAGGATGCCAGTATGCAGCATGTCGGGATTCGTCAGAACAATGTGGCTCTTCTCGCGGATGGACTTGCGGGCGTCGCTGGGCGTGTCGCCGTCGTAGGTGAAGACGCCGAAACGATTTTCGAGGCGCTGATTCAGATCGTGGAGTTCGGCGAGCTGGTCTTGCGCGAGAGCTTTCGTGGGAAACAGATAGAGGGCGCGGCTGTCGGAGTTTTCGAGAACTGCGTTAAGCACTGGCAGGTTGTAGCAGAGCGTCTTACCCGATGCCGTAGGCGTGACGATGACGACGTTTTTGCCCGCGTGCACCGCTTCCGCAGCCTCCTCTTGATGACTGTAGGGCTGGCGAATGCCCTTGCCGGCATAGGCGGCGACAAGGTCGGAATGCACCCACGCAGGAAAGTCAGCACACTGCGCCTCGCGGGCGGGGAAGTGGCGGACCGCGGTAAGAATCTCGCCGCGGGTGTCGCGCCCGGCGAACGCCTCAAGGACTTCGTGGACGCGCGTGATGGCCGTCGAGGCCGTCGAGCCCGTCGCTAGCCCCGACGCGTTAGAGTCTTGCTCCAACGAATGGGGTGCCCTGCCGACGGCCAGCGATTTGGACATGAGATGCGCCTCCTGTAATTCGCTTTTTGTTCGCTCAGGCTAGCATGTGGTTCCAACAGGCGCAACCTCGTTCTGCGGGTCTGTGTTGTGGATGCGTACCGTGAGGAGTCCAGAGAAGAAAGATCAGTGGCGCAGCCGAAGAATCATGACCGCGCCGATGAAGAACAGAACCGCCGAAGTCGCAAAGGCGGCCTGCACGGAAACGGCGCTCCACAAAAAGCCGACCAGGAGGCTGGAGACAAAATCGCCGCCGGCGTTAACAGCGGCAAGGGTGCCGAAGGCCATTCCGTGCTGCTCTTTAGGAACGAGCTCGGCGGCGACGGAGTCTTCCAGGGCGTCCTCCGTGCCGACGTACAGGCCTGCAAGAACGGAAATGAGCGCAAGCAGCGTCAGCGAATGCGTGCCCGTGCAGAGCAGTATGGCGGTGACGACCGCCAGTCCGTAACCAGCGGCGAGAACGAATTTGCGCTGCGGCACATGATCGCTGAGCCAGCCGCTCAGATACGCCGAGCCGGCGGAGAAAACATTGTGCAGCGTGTACAGGGCGACGGCGAGGCTGGCGGCGCTCGCGATTCCGTGTTCGGCGGCGAGCATCCGCGAGGAATAGAGGATCAACATCGTGTGCGAGAAATCGCCGGCGCCGAAAACTCCCACACCGGCGAGAAAACGCCGGAAGGGAATCGGCAAGGCCTGCAGCCCGGTGACGAAGGACTGCTTCACACGCCCGGAAATCGGCCGTTCGCGCACCAATAGCCAGAACGACGCCACCGCGATCAGTCCAGGCAGCAGCGTCCAGAGGAAAACCTTTCTATACGAGTGGTGTGTTTGCTCGAGCAGCCACAGTGCAGTGAGCGGACCCGCGATGGCGCCGATCGTGTCCATCAGGCGCTCGAGACCGAATGCCCGGCCGTAAGCACCGGGCGGGATGTCCGCAGCGAGGAGCGCTTTTTTGGCGGGCGATCGCACGCCGCGGCCAAGCCAAGCCGTTACGCGGCCGAAGAGGATGTGATACGCCTGCGTCGCAAAGGCAAAGGACGCCGTGGCCAGAGCGGTAAATGCATAGCCAAACACGGCAAGCGGCTTGCGACGTTTCAAGCGGTCCGTATAATGGCCCGCGGCAAGTTTAGTGAAGCTAGACAGGCCGTCGGCGATGCCTTCGATGGCTCCGAGCCAAGCCGGGCCCGCACCGATCGTGGCAAGAAAGGCGGGAAGCACCGCCGTCGCGGTTTCGTGGCTCCAATCGCTGAATAGGCTGGTGAGTCCGACGCCGAGGACGGTGCGATTGAGCCAGGATTTGTTTTCGCTGGATTCGGCCATGTGGGATTAGATGTTCACTCTCGCAGATCGCGCGTCGATCATTTCTTTGCCGCGCGATAGAGAATTACGCGCACTTTCTCCAGCGTGATCAAGCCGCCTTCCACCATTTCATCGAGGCGAGGAAGCAGTTTCTCGATGCGCTCGGTGAATTCGACGATTTCGAGGATGATCGGCAGATCCTGCGACAGCCGAAGGATCTTGTCGGTATGGTAGATGCTCGATCCGCCGTAACCTGCCACGCCGCGCAGCACCGTCACGCCGGAAAATCCCTCTTTGCGGAGCATCTCCACAATGGCTTCATACAACGGCTTGCCGTGCCACTTGTCGGACTCGCCGATGTGGATGCGCATCAGCGTGCGTTCGCCTTCGAATTTTTCGTGCGTCATGCGCGGCTCCTACTAAAATCTGTTCGCCAAGCGAATCCCGGCAACCGACAGCAGCAAGCCCGCCACGACGCTCGCTGCAACATAAGTAGTCGCCGGCAGCCATTCGCCATCTTCGAGCATTTTGGCGGTTTCCCAGCCGAAAGTTGAAAACGTCGTGTATCCGCCGAAGAAGCCTATGGTGATTGCCACACGCCAGTCCGGCGAGATTACCATGCGATTCAGCGTGAACTGCCCGATCAGCCCCAGAAGAAAGCAGCCGGTCAGATTGATGAGCAGCGTGCCGTACGGAAATGTGCCGACAGTGCGCACCTGCACGACGCCTTGCAGCCCGTAACGCGCCAGCGTGCCGATGGCTCCAAAAACCGCGATCAGAATAAGGCGCAACTTTGCTCCGATCCGCCGCCCGCCGGCGAAACAAAAAGACTCCTGGCGCCGCGCGGCGGCCAGGAGTCATCAGCTCCAGCAGTTTTCACTGGAGCGCTTATGGCGAACTCCATCGCCCTCGATCGAATCTCGCCGGATAGTGTAGCTGTACCGTTTCCGTCAAACAACAGACGATTACGGCCATTGGGGTCTCAATAATGAAAGCGGTAACGCACCTGCACAAAGATTTCCCTCGGATTCAAGAAATGCGTTCCACCGAACGTAAAGCTGTTGTCGAGCAGAACGCGCCGGTTGGCCACGTTGACGCCTTGGACGCTCACGGAGAAGCTCTCTCCGAAACTCTTCCCGAGAGCAAGGTCGAACGTCGCGTGCGCCTGCAGATGATCGCCGGGGTTGGCGGGCGAAGGGCTGCCGTTAGTGAAGCCCGAGGCGTAATACACATCCGTCGATGCGTACGCGCTCCATGGCAAGTTGTACTGCGCGCCGGTGTGCAGGGTGTTCCGCTGGTCATGATCGAGCAGCCCAAATCCGTTGCCAAAGGCAAAGTTCGTAAGGCCCCCGTTGATGTTTCCAAACCCAAGAGCGAGCTGATTCGAGTAGGTCAAATACAGTTGCGCGCGGTTTTTGATGCGCGGCGAACGCAGCGTCAGTTCCCACCCGTTGATCCGTGCCCCCTGGATGGTGATCGGAAAGAATAGGTCGGAGTCGTTGAAACTATTGTGGTCGAAGAAATTGTTCGCGCGCGTCACAAAATTGTCGGCGTCCAACGTCCACCCTCGAAAAGGAATCGTAACCCCGAACTGATGCTCTTCGTCTCGTTCTCCGTGGAGCGGCACGAAGCCCAGGTTCTGGTTGTTGGCCAGTTGCAAGAGTGGACCGGAAATGGTGATCAACGGCGGCGCCTGATAGAAGTGCCCATAGAAGCCGCGGAACACCCAATTGAGCTTCGGAACACGCACCGAAGCGCCGACTCGCGGGCTGCTGGCATCTTCCACAGCGCCTCCGGAAAAATGCGTCTGCCGGATGCCGGCATTCAACGTCAGCCAGGACGTCGCTCTGAACTGGTCTTCCGCGTAGACGGCAACCAGGCTGCCTTGCGGGTTTTCCGCAAGAGGAGACAAGTTCGACGTGCTGGTGTCCGGACAGGACGGCGTTGGAGGCGTCGGGCAATGGAAAGTCAGGCCAAAGAGCTGGTGGTCTTGCTGCGCGAAACCATAGAGGCCCGCGCGCAAGTTGTTGCGGTTCTTGACCCATGCAAGGGCGGCCTGCCCGCCTTCGTATTTAGAAGACCGGTCTTCGGTTGCGGAACTCGGCAGGTCCAGCGGGCTGCTTTCATAGTTCGCGCTGTTGTAGTGGTAGAACGGTGACACCGTTAGCAGCAATCCCGGACCAAACGTGCGTACCCACGAGAACGTAAGGAACGAATCGCTCTCGCGATTGGCGTCGCGCAGAAACTGGCCCTGGGTATCGGGGTCGTTGGGATCGAACGGCACCTGGTAGAAATCGCGCCGGACCTGCGTAACCACGCGCAGTTGGTTCTGCGAGTCCACGTTGTAGATCAGCGATCCGAATCCGCCAAACCCATTGGCGGCGTCATGAATCACCGCCGAGGTAGGCGGTTGCAGACCCAGGTTCGTGCGATTGCCGTTGGCGCTGGCGTAGTACGCCAAGCGGTTCGTGTGGCCGCCAACGTTGATCTGGTCGTCCGATTGGGAGAAATCTCCGAAGCCCAAGAGCAGTTCGGCGTCGTTGTTTCGCTCGAACCCGGTCCGCGGCGCCACGTTGAAGACTCCGTAGGTGCGGTCCCCGAAATCCGCGGAGTAGCTTCCCCGCTGCATTTCTACCGTGTCGATGTCTTTCGGATCGATCTGGGGGCCCAGGTTGCTGGCGATGTTTGTGTTTGGGATGGGCACGCCGTCGATGAGCCAGCTCACCTGATGTCCGCCGCGAATGTGCAGTTGATCGTGCGTGACGTAAGAGCCGGGAGTGTAGTCCGTAATCATCGCCAGGCTGTTGGCGCGACTCGCGCCCGGCGTCTGGCTGATCTCCTCGCGATCGACCAGGCCGGTCGGCGTCACCGACTCGGTTTGCGCCGGAGCGGAGTCCGCCGAAACTGTAACCGATTGATTTTGCGCCGCAAGCTGCAACTCAAAGTGCAGAATCGGCGCCGTGCCGGAGAGGACGGTGACGTTTTGCTGTCCGGTAGCAAAGGCAGCCTGCGACACGGTTACAACGTACTGGCCCAGCGGAACCGCATCGAAATGGAATTGCCCATCGGCATCGGTTTGCAGCTCTTGCGTGTAGTCGGATGCTTTTGCCTTCAAGACGACTTTCGCGTCTGAAACAGAGCGGTGTTGCGGGTCGTGTACGATCCCGCGCACCGTTCCGAAGATCGTTCCAAACGCAATGCTCCCGAAACAAAGCAGAACCGCGAAAAGCGGTAATACGCGTCGCATGAAATCCTTTTCTCCTCATGGGATGGGTTCACGCGCGATCTAGGTCGCGGCTGGAGTGAATCAGAGTAAGTTTTTGAGGAGCGGCGGTTCTACAGAACGGCAGCGTGGCGAGGAGGGGGAGCCAAAGGCTGGATGGTGCGAGGAATCTCGATGGACCTTGCCGCTTCAACCGCACGAGCAACCAGCATCGGAGCGCTGGCAAACGTCAAGGACGGCAGCACAAATGCGACTGCGGTGACCGCGGGCTTGTCCGGATCCTGGCAGCAGGACATCGAGCAAGCGGTCATTCCACTCATGTCATGGCCGCAGTCCATGTCCGAAGCCGGATGCGCCGGAGCTTTCCGGTGGTGATGCTCGGGAATATTGCAGTGATCCGCCGTGCAGCAAGCCATGGCATGACCCACCCAGGCAGCGCCAGCCAGTGGGGCATAGAGAAGCACAATCGCCAGCAGGCACAAGCATGCGGCGGAAACGCGGCGGCGATCTTCGGTCGGTTTGCTCACGAGTCTTCCCAGTAGACACCAATCATAAGCCAAATTGGACTGTTACGGCGGCAAAAGATGTCGTGAGTTTGTAATCTTCGGGGTCCAGACATCGCACGGTCCAACCGCCCGATTTGTGGCCTCACCGTAACTAAGAATAGCTCTTTCTGCCGGTCCCGTCTTGACTTGCGACGGAGCCCATCGCAGACTCGCGGTATGGCCCATATCTATATGCTCTTTGATTTCGGCGCGGACGAAGAGACCGCGCAGAAAGCGCGCCACAAGCTCGAAGGCTGGAAGCAGGCGTTTCGTCTGGACAAGAAACTCCAATTCAAGTTTGATCGCGGGGAAACTGCCGCGCCCGCAGCCGCCGAAAATCCGGAAAAGCCGGAAAAAGCCGAAAAGTCCCAGAAATCGGCGAAAGCAAAGCCCAAGGCCAAATCCGGCGAAGCGGCACCCGCGAAGAATGGCGACGTAAAGCTCTTGGTGCGCCTCTACTTTTCGGCCCATGAGAAACTCTCGGAGCAACGCTGGCTCGACCGCATCCCTTCCGAAGAACTCTTCAAAGGCGCGGCGCCGAAGGTCATCCACGAGGGCGAAACCGGGTTCCCGGACGCCGTAGCGCAGTTCGCTCGTCTGGACTAGGCCCTCGCAGTGTCCCGCCCGCCAAAAGGGATGCCGGGAGGGGCAATCGCGAACACCGATTCACTTCGGCGAGCCGTTTTTTCGTTATAATGGGAATTCCCCAAGGGCAGGCATCCCACTCCAAGACGAGGGCAGACGGAATGGCGGTACAAACTCGCGTCAAACTTGCCAAGCTTGACGCTGTCAGGTTTCGCGGCCTCGATCGGGAAGCCCTGATCCGTGTTTACCGCGCGATGTTTCTCTCTCGCCGCTTGGACGACCGCGAGATCCAGCTAAAGCGCCAGAACAAAATTTACTTCCAGATCTCCAGCGCCGGCCACGAAGGTGTCACGGCCGCAATGGGGCTTCTTCTTCGTCCCGGTGTCGACTGGATCTATCCTTACTATCGCGACCGCGCGCTTTGCCTGATGCTCGGCGTCACGCCGCTCGACATGCTGCTGCAAGCTGTCGGCGCCAAAGACGACCCCGCCTCCGGCGGCCGCCAGATGCCCTCGCACTGGGGCCACCCCAAGCTGAACATTACCAGCAAGTCTTCCTGCACCGGGACGCAGTTCGTCCAAGCGGTTGGCGCCGCCGAAGCCACCCTGTATTACGCAGGCCGCCCAAAGGCTCTCGCCCAGGCAAGAAAAGCCCCCCTCGGAAAATATGTCGGCCATGATGCCGACGAGATCGTTTACGTTTCCGCTGGCGATGGCGCCACCAGCGAAGGCGAGTTCTGGGAATCGCTTAACGCCGCCTGCGCGAAAAAGCTCCCGCTGCTCTATCTCATCGAAGACAACGGCTACGCCATCTCGGTTCCCGTCGAAGTGCAGACCGCCGGCGGAAGCATTTCAAAGCTGACGCGAAGCTTTCCAGGCCTGCACGTTGTTCAGTGCGATGGCACCGATCCGCTGGAAAGCTACGCGGTGTGCAAGGAAGCCGTGGAGTATTGCCGCCAGCGCCGTGGCCCCGCGCTCGTCCACGCCAACGTGATCCGCCCGTACTCTCATTCGCTCTCCGACGACGAGAAGCTCTACAAGACGGCGGAAGAGCGTGAGGAAGAAGCCCACCGCGATCCGCTGTCGAAATTCTCTTTGTTCCTGGTGCGCGAAGGCTTGCTGGACCAGAAAGAAATCGAATCGCTGGAAGCCGAGGTCGATCGCGAGGTTCGCGAGGCCGGCGACCAAGCGCTCGCCGCCGAACCGCCCGAGATCGACTCCATTCGCGTGAACATCTATTCGCCCGACGTCGATCCCACTGCAGCGTCATTCGCAACGCAGCCGCAATTCCACGGCGCTCCCAAGACGATGGTGGAAATGGTGGCGGCGACTCTGTCCGACGAAATGTCGCGCGACGAACGCATTACGGTTTTCGGCGAAGACGTCGCCGACGCCAGCCGCGAAGAAAATTTGAAGCATGTGAAGGGCAAAGGCGGCGTTTTCAAGGCCACCTCCGCATTGCAGAGAAAATACGGCGCCGACCGCGTCTTCAACACACCGCTTGCGGAAGCAAGTATCGTGGGGCGCGCCATCGGCATGGCCACCCGCGGCCTGAAGCCGGTCGCCGAGATTCAATTCTTCGACTACATCTGGCCGGCGATGATGCAAATACGCGACGAGCTTTGCGTGCTGCGCTGGCGCTCGAATGGCAGCTTCAAATGCCCCGCGGTGCTGCGCGTCGCCATTGGCGGCTACCTGACCGGCGGCGGCATCTATCACAGCCAGAGCGGCGAATCGATTTTCGCCCACTGCCCCGGCCTGCGTGTCGTCATGCCATCAACCGCGCTGGACGTTGCGGGGCTTCTGCGCACGGCGATTCGCTGCGACGATCCCGTGATGTTCCTCGAACACAAACATCTCTACCGCCAGCCCTACAACCGGTCCGAATACCCGGGCCCCGATTTCATGGTGCCCTTTGGCAAGGCCCGCGTCGTAAAGGAAGGCACCGAGGTGAGCATCATCACCTACGGCGCCATCGTGCACCGCGCCGAAGTCGCCGCCGCGCAGCTTCAGCGGGAAGGCATCTCCGTGGAGATCATCGACCTGCGCTCGCTCTCGCCGTATGATTGGGAAGCCATCGCCGCCACGGTCCGCAAGAACCACCGCGTGATCGTCGCGTATGAAGACATGCTGAGCTGGGGCTATGGCGCGGAGATTGCCGCCCGGATTGCCGAAGAACTCTTCGAAGAGCTGGATGCCCCGGTTAAACGCGTAGCGGCCATGGATTCGTTCTGTGCCTATCAGCCGAAACTTGAGGACGTCATTCTGCCGCAAGTCGACAATCTCACCGCGGCGGTCAAGCAGCTCCTCGAGTACTGAGGTTGCCGGGTCCGGACCCAAGGAAACTTTTTCGCGACCCGTTGCGTACTAAAGAGTAGGGAAACATCGAAAGATTGCTCTGTGGGGGTAACCATGGTCTGCGCCACTTGTCAGAGGCACATCGCGGACGGTTCCAACTTCTGCTACAACTGCGGCGCGAAACAATCCGCGGCCGCCGCACCCGTCTCGCCCGCCCAATACGGCGGCAAGAAAAGACTGGTGCGCTCGCTCACCGACAAAAAGATCGCCGGGGTCTGTGGCGGACTAGCAGACTACTTCGATCTTGATCCCACGATCATTCGCATTTGCTGGCTGCTCGCGGTGTTGTGCGCGGGAACGGGCGGGCTCGCGTACATCATTTTGTGGATCGCGCTGCCGGTGGAGCCAACACCTGCGGTCAACACCTCCGCCTCGGTCGCCTCGTAACCGGTCTCTTTTCCCCCGTAAGGGCGCAGCTTTATCCTGAGCGTAGTCGAAGGAATGCTGCGCCCCTGCCTGGCAACCAAACCCAGCGCCGCCGCCTAGTCTTTGCCCCCGCGCGAGGCCCGCGCCCGGCCGCCGCCGCCGCTCTCAAACAACGGATGGTCCAGCGAGATCAACCCCGCCCCCACCGTCGCCAGCACCAAACACGCCGCCGCCAAAACCAACGGAAACTCGTACTCATGCACCGCGAAATATCCGTGCACGCTGTGCACCTTCCAAATCGTCACGCACATCTCGATCGCCACCAGCAATGCCGCTGGCCGCGTAAACAACCCCAACAAAAACAACCCGCCCCCAAAAGTCTCAATAATTCCGGCAACGTACACGAAATACCCCGGCATGCCGTGCTCGATGAAAAGACCCTGCATGTTGCCGTGCGAGTGCGCCAGTTTCGGATAGCCGTGATACAGAAAAATAATCCCCAGCACGATCCGAAGAACCAGCAGTGCGAGCGGCTGCACTGTATTCAAGAATTTCAAGCATCTTCTCCGGCGGCATCTCTCAAATCATCGCGCCGCCGCGCATTGTAACAGAAAAATACTTCGCCGATTGCGGACGCAGCGCCATCAAAGAATCGGTTACAATCTTTAACGAAGATCAACAAGCAATCTGGAACGCAATTCAGGCGATTACGGCGGAGGAGATTGTGCAAACGGCACATGCCGTGTGTGGGACGTTCGGAGACGCTGCATGAAGCGAAAGCTTCTGGTTGCGGTGCCTCTCCTCGTTCTGGTGGGGCTTCTCGCCTGGGCATTTCGGCCCAAGCGCGAATCCGTCGGAGACGCTTACGTCAGCGAGCGCAGCGTCACGCTCTGGAGCAGCGTCGCCCAGGTCCGCGAGCCGGTTGACATCCTCCACTACGGCGATCGCGTGGATGTTATCGCCCGCCGCAACGACAACGTAAAAATTCGGACCGCGGCGGGCATCATTGGCTGGGTCGACGGGCGCCAGCTCCTGGAGCCCTCCCTGTGGCAGCGCAGCACCAAGCTGCTCACGCAGGCTCAGGCCATCCCGGTCCAGGCCCACGGGCGCACCAAGGTGCAAACCAATCTCCGCGTCGAGCCCGGACGCACGGAACCTCGCCTCTATCAGTTCGGACGCGGTATTCCCGTCGAGATCGTGGGCCGCGCCGTCGCCGATTGGGTGCAAGTGACCGACGAAAAGGAACCCTCCAACGAGCCGCAAGACACTAAGAAAGAAGATTGGTTTCTCATTCGCGGCGTGGCCACGCGGCCTCCCAGCGAATCCGCCTCGCGCTCTGCGGAATCCAACACCACGCAGCCTGGCGACCAAAGTATTCCGATTGCTGGCTGGGTCGTAGCCCGCTTCGTCGAGCTCGATCTCCCCGAACCCGTGCGCGACGGCATCGCGTCCGCAAACGTTCGCCCGCTCGCTTGGTTTGAACTCAACCGCGTACCCGATCCATCGGGCGACAAGCCGCAATACCTGGCGGCCGGATCGCGCGGCCCAGAAGGCCAAGCCTGCGATTTCACCACGGTCCGCGTGTATACCTGGAACGCGAAGAAGACCCGCTACGAGACCGCGTTCATTGAAAGTGATTTGTGCGGACAACTGCCCGTCCGCGTTGGCAAAGGACCCAAGGGCGAGCCGGAGTTTCGCTTTCGCGTGATGGACGGCAACAAAGACGAACGCGTGTACCACCTGATCCAGACCGTCGTCCGCCGCGTCCGCGAAGGCGATGAGACCCCCCGAAAACCGGCGCATGGCAGTGCGGCCAAGCCTTCCGCGAAGTAGACGGGCGCGAAGAGTTTCATCAGCGGGTGCCATTCTTCTCGTGAATTCCATGACAGCTGGTGAGTGTCGAATCTTGCCAAAGATCCTTCGCGTGAGCGGCTCGTTCTTGGCCCTGTGCATCGCTGCGAACGTCGCAGGGTGTTCGCGGCCCACCCCCGCCCAGACGGCGGCTGCGCCACCTCCCCCGCCACTCGAATACATTGACGCGTGGGGAACTCACGGCGATGGTCCCGGACAGCTAAATGCTCCCGTGGCCATGGTCGCTGACGGCGAGTCCAACATCTACATCGTCGATGCGGCCAGCGGTTTCATTCATAAGTTTTCCACCAGCGGAGAGCCGCGTCTCTCTTTCCAGGACGATCGCACCAATCTGCACCCTGTGGACGTCGCGGTCGATGCCGGGGCGGCCATTTACGTCGCCGACGCGCATCGTGGAACTATCGTCATTTACTTTTCGGATGGCATGCACCACCGCGAATTGCGTGTTGGCTCATTGCCAAGCCCAGCCCGCGAATCACTGCGCATCGGCGTCGATGCCTATGGCACGATCTTCGCCACCGCCAAGCGCCCGTTCGGCGTCCGCAAGTTCAATACCGCGTTGCGGCTGGCCGGTTCCTGGGGTGGATCTGCCGCGCAGGGGGCCAGCATCGACAATCCCTCGGCCCTGGCCGTGGGTCCCGACGGCCTTGTCTACATCAATGACTCCGGGCGCTCGCAGATCACCGTCTACGACGCCACCGGCACGCTGCAACGCATCCTTTCCGTCCCTGCCGAGGCGGGTGAGGCAGCGATGGACGGCCTCGCAATCGACGCCAAGTATGTTTTCGCTGTGGACACACGGCGTCCCACCGTTTACATCTGGACGCTGGACGGAACCTACCGCCTGGGCGAAGATTTGTCCGCGTGGATGCCGGGTGGTTCTGTGACGCCGCGCAAACTGGTCGTCACTCCTGCCGGAGAATTGCTCGTGCTGGATGTTGCAGCTTCGCGTGTTTTCAGATTCCGTTTACATCTGTAGAATCCAGCATGCTCGGTGGAGAGTGATGAATGACGCTGCACATCAGCGAAGCGGAAGTACGCGCCCTTCTGACCATGCCCATGGCCGTCGAGGCTGTCGAGGAAGTGTCGCGCAAGCAAGCCAGCGGAGAAGTGATCGTTCATCCACGGCGGCGTTTCGAGCTTCCCGGCGGTGGATTCTTTCACTACATGGCCGCGGCGGATTACCCCGCCGGCTATCTGGCGATGAAGCAGTACACCTACGTGCGCGGCAGGATGAGGTTCCTCGTGCCGCTTTACGAAATTGCCAAGGGCGATCTTTTGGCCTTGATCGAAGCCGACTACATGGGACAGCTCCGCACCGGAGCGGCCTCCGGAGTCGCCACCAAATACCTTGCGCGGCGCGATGCCCGCGTTGCCGCTATCATCGGCACAGGCGGTCAGGCCAGGACGCAGCTCGAAGGTGTTGCCGCGGTGCGCAAGCTCGAGTCCGTGAACGTCTACGGGCGTGACGCGCAGCGCCGCGAGAGCTTTTGCAAAGAGATGACGGAGCGAATCGGCGTTCCCGTGCGCCCCGCCGAGTCCGCGGCCGAGGCCGCCCGCGGCGCCGACATCGTTTGCACCGCGACGACCGCCTCGCAACCCGTGGTGATCGGAGCGGATCTGGCCGCCGGCATGCACATCAATGCCATTGGAGCGAACCACGCGCACAAACGCGAGCTCGATAAGGAGGCGGTGGCGGGCGCCGACGTAATTGTCGTCGATTCCGTCGAGCAATCGCGCCAGGAAGCCGGCGATCTGATCCTGGCATTTCACGGTGACGAATCCTGCTGGACGGGCGTCAAGCGTCTCGCGGATGTGGTCGCGGGAAAGACCGGCGGCAGAACCAGCGACGGCGAAGTAACGCTATTCAAATCAAATGGCATCGCATCGTGGGATTTGGCCGTAGCGATAAAGGTATATGCGCTGGCGCGCGAGAAAGGGATGGGCAGGGAACTGCCCATCTGGAAGGATGGTGTGCCGGATTAAGATTTTGATCTAGCTGCCCGGTTCCTGCATTTTGCGGCGTAGTGCCTCATGAAGCCGCGAGCGTACATCGGTGGGAAGTTCCACCGCCTGGGAATCGCAGAAAACTTCCACCGTCATTTTCGTCTGATTGACGACCATGGCGCAGTCTTCGCAGTGACCGAGATGCCTCTCCAACTCCTGCTTCGTCGCGGCATCCAGGTCACCGTCGATATAATTCGAGATCTCGCGAATTACGCCTTTACAGTTCAATTTGGTTCACCCTGCCGAAAGTAACGATTCAATTTCTGGCGCAGCTTCAGCCGTGCGCGCAAGAGTCTCGACTTCACCGCGGGAACGGAAATGCCCACGGCGGCGGCCGTCTCTTCCGTGGAAAGCTCTTCAACGTCCCGCAGCACGAAAACGACCCGAAACTCCGGCTCCAGGTGATCGATCACTTGATTCAGAATCTCGTGCATCTCCGATTGCGCGTAGCGCTGCTCCGGACTCGGTCTCCAGTCCTCAATTTCGCGCGGCATGAGGTCGTCGTCGCCCTCGATCGGTTCATCCAGGGAAACTTGATTCGGACGCCGCTTGCGCAGCCGCATCAATGCTTCGTTGGCCGCAATTCGCACCAGCCAGGTGTAGAAACGGGAATCTTCTTGGAAACTGCTGAGATGCGCGTAAGCCTTCATGAACGCGTCCTGCATGGCGTCCTCGGCATCCTCGCGATTGCGCGTGATGTTCATCGTCAGCCGGAAGATTTTCCGCTCGTAGCGGTTCACGAGCTCTTCAAACGCGGCCGCGTCGCCGGACTTTGCGGCGGCGACAAGCAAATGCTCGTCTTCACGAGCCACTGTGGAAGGGAGGCGATGTGGGTTCGGCGAGCTCAATGCGTTCGTCTTCAGCGGGCATAGGGACATCCCTCTGTTTGCGGTATCGATCATAAAGGTAGCACAAAGCACGCCCGTTCCATCTCAGCCCACCTTTTGGATGAGGCCGCTACAAGGTTCGATTCAGAAATGAAGAAATTGTCTGACCGCGCGGCAACGAATGCGTGGTTGACGCTTGCGGCGGCCACGGGGTAGAGTGGCCTCAGATCAACGTTCGATAGAGAGTAATGCCTGCTCGTTTTTTCATGTCACGGGATTCCGAAGCCGAGTTTGGGTGCGTCGTGCGCCACGCGGCTAACCCAGGAAATCCTAGATATTATTTGGAATCATGTACTTGCAGGTGTGCTGCGGAGCCTCTGCGGGAGCTCGGCAGGTGTGCACGCCGTTGACACCCGCTAGAGCGGTGGCGTGAAACACGCTGCAAGACCCAAGTCGGGAGAAACCTATGGCCACTACGCACGCGATGGGCGCGAAGGAACTTATCAAGTATCGCGTGGAGGACGGCGTCGC
This sequence comes from Candidatus Acidiferrum sp., assembly GCA_041478205.1. Classification (GTDB taxonomy): domain Bacteria; phylum Acidobacteriota; class Terriglobia; order Acidiferrales; family UBA7541; genus Acidiferrum. The sequence continues at coordinate 20,559 of JBGOVR010000007.1, read as the reverse complement.
CATCTTCGAGATGGACGATGCGCCCGTCAACGGTTACACCCACGAAATGATGCTCCAACTCGACGCCGCAATTCTGAAGGCGCGCATGGACGAGCACGTATACGTGATCGTCATTCGCGGCGCGGGCGACAAGTTCTTTTCCGCTGGCGCGAGCATTCCCATGCTCACCAAGGCCGACCCGCACTTTAAGTACTACTTCTGCCTGCACGCGAACGAAACGCTTTGCCGGCTGGAGCAGACTCCCAAGCTGGTGATCGCGGCACTAAACGGCCATACGGTCGGCGGCGGCTTGGAAATCGCCCTGGCCTGCGACATTCGTCTCGCGAAGAAGGAAGGCGGCAAAATCGGCCTGCCCGAGGTCAACCTCGGCGTTTTGCCGGGCACGGGTGGCACGCAACGCTTCTCTCGCGTGATCGGGCGAGCCAAGGCGCTCGAGCTCATGGCCACGGGCCGGACGTTCAGCTTCGAAGAGGCCCTCGGGATTGGTTTGATTCACTACATTTACGCCCGCGAGACGTTTTGGGACGACGTCATGGCCTATGCCAAGCAGTTCTGTCCTCCCAACAAAGCTTCACGCGCGGTCGGACTCATCAAGCGCGCCGTGGTGACCGGCTCGGAGGTCGGTTTTGGAGAGGCCCTGGGAATCGAGCGCGAGCTGCAGCAGTTGCTCTTCACCAGCGAAGATGCCAAGGAAGGCCTAGCGGCCTACGTGGAAAAGCGCGCTGCAAATTTCAAGGGCAAGTGACAAATTGCATCGGTAGGGCAGAACATCTACGCCGGAAAGGCGAGTGAGCGGGTAAGCTATCCATATGAGAACTTTGCCTGACCATCTTCGGAAGGGAATGAAGCTGGTGATCGTCAGCTGCAATCCCACCGAATCTTCCGTGCGCGTGGGACACTATTACGCCGGCCGCGACAACGAGTTCTGGCCCATTCTCTTCGAGAGCGGCGTGGTGCCGGAGCCTTTCGATTATCACGACGACAAGCGGGTCATTGAGTTCGGCATTGGATTGACCGACCTCGTCAAGCGCCCCTCGAAATCCTCGGACAGTCTTTCTCGTGAAGATTTTGCGGAAGGCCGCATCGTACTTTCGCAAAAGCTGGAAGAATTTGCTCCACGCGTGGTGGCCTTCAACGGAAAGTTGACCTACGCACAATTTGCTCAAAGAAAGTGCAAATGCGGGTTGCAGAAAGAGAATCTCTATGGCGCTCGCGTGTACGTGCTTCCGTGTACGCCCGGCCTGCCCACCCAGGGCAAGAGCGAAAAAATGCAGCATTTCCGGAAGCTGGCGCAGCTCCTGAAGCGTCTTGAGAAGGAACGCGACTCGAGTGTCCCGCCAGCGGCTGATGCCGAGTGACGATGAGCACTTCCTCGCAAACCGTGCCAGAAAACTCTATCGTCCTGGAAAAACATGAGGAAGGCGTTGCCACACTGACGCTGAACCGTCCCGAGCGCTTAAACGCCCTGAATAACGAACTGGCGGCGGCCCTGAATGAGGCGCTTTCGCGTGCCGCGCAAGATGAATCCATCCGAGCGGTGGTTTTGACGGGCGCGGGGCGCGCCTTTTGCGCCGGCGGCGATCTCGGCCACATCGGCAAAGCCCGCGAGAGTGGCGAAGCGGCGCGGCTTGAGCCCCTGCTGCGCGCAGGCATGCAAATGGTGCTCAAGATGCGGACCATGCCGCAGCCGGTAATCGCCGCCATCAACGGCGCGGCCGCGGGCGCCGGCATGAACATCGCGCTGGCCGCCGACATCCGCATCGCGGCGGAAGAAGCCACGTTCGGCCAGAACTTTTCCAAAGTCGGGTTGTTCCCGGATTACGGCGGCACGTTTTTTCTTCCACAGCTTGTTGGTCCATCCAAAGCGGCGGAAATGTTCTACACCGGAGACATGATCGACGCGCCCACCGCGCTGCGGTTGGGCATCGTCAGCTCCATCGTTCCGGAGGCGAAGCTCGACGCGGAAGCGATGGCCCTGGCTCGCAAGATCGCGGCTGGGCCGCCCCTGGCGATCAAGGCGGCCAAGCAAGTGCTCTTCGGCGATCAGCGCAAGGCATTGGAAGAAGCGCTGGAGAAAGAAGTCCACTACCAGATGAAGTGTTTTCTCTCCGAGGATTGCCGCGAGGGCATCCGCGCATTTTTCGAGAAGCGTAAACCGAATTTTGAAGGCAAGTAAGTTGCCCAGGCGGCGAACGGCCGCCCAACCCCTGATTGGCAGATGAGAGCCGTGCCGCAAGAAAGCAAAGTGGACGATCTGGAAATAACACCGGCAGAAGCGAAGCGCCTGCTCGATGGCGGCGAGAAGTTGCTGCTCGTCGACGTGCGCGAACCTTGGGAATTCGAGATCTGCCGCATCGAAGGCGCGAAACTCATTCCCATGGGCTCGATTCCCGCGAATCTCCAGGCCCTGGACACGGACGAAGATGTAATCTGCTACTGCCACCACGGTATGCGGAGCTTCGACGTTGCCGTCTGGCTGCGTGGACAGGGCGTGGAGAGCGCAAAATCGCTGGCAGGCGGCATCGAGCGCTGGTCCCTGGAGATCGACGCTCAAGTGCCCAGATACTAGGGGTCTACTTTCAAACTTGGGCGTGAAATGAAGATCAAATTCTGGCAGAAACCCACGTGCACGACGTGCGGTAAGGCGAAGGCCTTTCTGGAGAAGCTTGGCGCCGCTCTCGAATTGCGCAGCCTGGACACGCAGCGCTTGAGCGAAGCCGAGCTCGACGAACTGATTGGCGAGCGCGATTACAAGAAATTTCTGAACTCGCGCAACGAGCTGTATCGGACGCGGAACATGAAGGATAAGCCTCCGGCGCGGGCCGAGGCTATCCGGCTGATGGCCAAGGAACCGAACCTGATCCGCCGCCCGGTGGTGATCCGGGGCCAAGAGATCGTCCTCGGCTATGACGAAGACGCTTTCCGAAAGCTTGCCCGGGACTAGCTTTTCTAAAACGACATGGACAAACAAACGCTGAAAGAACTTGCGGCGAAAATCGTGATACGCCAGGGCGACCTGACGGAGATGGAGACGGACGCCATCGTCAATGCCGCGAATAACGACCTGATCCTCGGCGCCGGAGTGGCCGGGGCCATCCGCCGGAGGGGCGGGGAAGAGATCCAGCGCGAGTGCAGCGCGATCGGCAGCATCCCGGTCGGGTATGCAGCCATTACGAGCGGCGGCAAACTCAAGGCCAAGCATGTGATCCACGCCGCGAGCATGCAACTCGGAGGAGCGACCACGGCGGAAGCGCTGCGGCACTCGACGGCTTATGCGTTGCGCATCGCCGGAGAGCACGAATTGAAGACCATCGCGTTTCCGGCGGTTGGCACGGGCATCGCGGGGTTTCCTATGAAGGAATGCGCGGAGATCATGCTGCAGCAAGCGTTGCTGCATTTGCAGAACGGGAGCTCTCTCGAAACCATCTACTTTGTGCTGTTCGACGAGAACGCCTGCGAAGTCTTTAGACGGGCCTGGAAGCGGCTCCAGACCGAATCTGCGGCTTCGCCGAGCTGAGGAGCCGGGGGGCGACTCGAAAAACCAGCCTTCGGCGACTGAACAGGCTGCGGAAGAAGCCAATTTGGGATCGTGTTTGCCGCCAGCGCCTTCTTGCTTTTGTTGAATCCATTGCCGTTACAGGGCACACAGCCAGGAATGGCTCTGCCACGGGAGATTTTCCGCAGGCTGTGAGGCCAGGCGGCGCGCTGGGCTCGCCTCGTTATGCTAAGTCGTGACCCCAAATAGTTGAGTGGCCTAAAGCAATTGGCCTTCAAGGGCCACGAAAGCTCCAGTGAAGAAAAGGCAACCTTGGCCGAAGAAACAGTCTTTTTGCAGAGCGGCCTTTGCTTCATCGGGAGGGGCCAGAATTTGCATGGCGGTTGGGTGAGCGAACTTGGACAACATTCGATAGCTGAGACTGAAATGCTCACCGATTCCAGCCTCTTTAGCCGCATCGCTGACTTGTTTATAGGGTCCATCCAGAGACGCAATTCCGTCCGAAGCGGCTCGTTGGGAAAGGTCTTGCTTCGCACCCGTAAAGAGATCGAGCCAGTCGGGGTCTTGTGCCGTCACCGTCCCCCATTTTGTGAAAGCACTGAAAAGCCCGAGCACGTCGCGTCCCGCGTCCTCGTAAAGACGGCGTGCATTTTCTCTGCTTTTCGAGCAATACAAACACCAAACTGACAGCTCTAGAAGATTCCTTGCGCGCCAGGCGACCAACGAACCTTCGTCGCGCTTCTCTTCGTAGGCACGTTTCAGGGACAAATATTCCGAAAAGACTTGAAAACACAAAGAGCCGAACAACTGTACCCACCAGTCGTTGTCTACGCCGGGGTTTGCGGCCAGTTGCTCGATTCTTTCATTGACGGCGGCCCATCTGCCAGATGCAGGGATATTCGCTGCATCGTCAACCAACTTGGAACATTCTGGGTCCATAGAGTACCTTCAAATCGAGATCCTCTCTACTTCGTCAAGACTAATGTCATCGTCGCGCCGGTTGTAGAGGCCCGTCGTGCGCGAAGATTCGTGCGGCGGTGACGTAGAGAGTCTGTTACCAGAATTTGCTCGGCGGGTGGCCGCCACTTCATATCGTCAGGAGATTTTGGGTGGCCTACCTTTTCGGGTTTGCTCTTTGAAAAGGTGGGTCCCTTCTTTTCCTCGTGTTCGGTTGCTTCCAAATTCCAGGAAGCACTTGCTAGTCGTCGACTGCCTCTTACTCTGTGAGTACTACTTTCCGATTTGCGATGCTGGCCCGAGCGACCATGCACCTTGTAGGGGTGTCAGCACGCTGCGCCCCTGCTAGGCACCCAAAGCCAGCCTCAAGCACTTTTCTCACTCTCCCGCTGTAAATCCTCCATCCCGAGCCTTTTCAATACCTTCCCATGCCATTCGAATGATATCGAGGAAATGAATTGACAAACAGACTATTCTGTGCTATTCTATGCTGTGTTTGCTTGCTCTGAGTCCCGAAGGGAGCAGCGAAGAGTCGAATCAGACTCTCGCCCGCTCCTGCATCGTCGGCCCGATTCTGGATCCCTGCCGAAACTCATCCCCAGCCGCTCGCCACTTGTTTGCCCGCGTTCTTTTGTGAGGCGCTCCTCGTTACTTCCTAGTTATTCTGGAGCTGCCGTAAGCCCCTTTAGAATCAACACTTGTAAAAGTGTATCAAAACAAAGGACTTTAACTCACTTTAGAATGAATACTTACGAAAACATGGGGGGAGGGGGTAGTGTCGGTGTCTCTAGCAAGACCTTTTCTCGGATTGCGGGCTTGGGAGTCGTGCTGGCGACTCTCAACTGTCGAGACCTCTAACCCCTTTAGAATCTGCACTTCCGCAAAATACGGCCGTAACTCTTTTAGAATCCGCACTTACAATTCCAAAGGACTTAAAGTCCCACCGAATCACACTCTTACAAAAGAGGTGGGGGGAGGGGGGTAAATTGTTAACCAGCAAACCATCTGCGGGTTCGCCGGGCGGAAGCCCATCGCCTACATAAGGCGGCGCCTCCGACCGGAGGGTGCTGATCTCATTTAGCGCACCGCGGGATTGGAAGTCGCAGATGGTCGCGGCGTCCGGAGCTAGCTACTTGGGTGAATCGGGGCGCTTCTTCAACACTGGGCGGTCGTTGGGGCCCGGCGGCGGGGTCTGGTTGGCGGCGGGGCCGGTTATGCCGTTGGCTGGTACGGAGGCGGAGACGGCGCCTTCGGAGTACGCCTTCTTCAGCAATTGCTCGGTGGTGAGCTGTGCGCCGCCGGTGTCGTCGTTGGTTTGCTTGGCTTTGCTGTACTCGTTGACGGCGCGCTCGCGCTGGCCCAGCAAATCGAAGATCTTGCCGAGATAGATGTGGCCCCAGACTTCGGTCCACTTCTCCGGGGGCTCGGGGACGGTTTGGAGAGCTTCGCGGAAGGCGTTGGCGGCTGCCTGGTAATTCTTCTGGTAGAAAAACGCTTCGCCCATGCGGAAGTTCGCGAGGGGGCGATTGGGCTGGATGGACAGGGCGCGCTGGTATTGCGCGATGGCGTCGTAGTAGCGGCCCTGTTCGGCGAGTTCTTCGCCGCGGGCGATGGCGGCGCGGGCGCGCAGTGCGTTGCTGCCCTTCAAGATGACGTTGTTGGGGTCGACCTTGATACCGCCGGGCTTGGGCCTGCCAAAGGTCTCGACGGTAAACGCGGACTCGCTGCCGACGACATCGACGGTCTTGTTTTCCGGGTTTCCTTCCGTGTCGATGCGCAACTCGACGGGCATGCTGAAGGTGTCGAGCGGCTGCTTGATTTTTCCGACGACGCGGAAGCCTTGTTTGGTACGGTACACGACGTACTCGAGGGTGAAATCCGGCACGCCCGTGGAATTGAGCCATTGGGCGAAGAAGCCCTTGAGTTGTGGTGGAGCTTCGCCGGGTTTCAAGGCAGCTTGGGCGTGTTGCTGCGCCAAGTTTTCAAAGTCGTCGATGGTGGCGCTCTTTCCGGAGTACTTGGAATAAAAAGCGTTGAGCAGCGACTTGAAAGCGACATCGCCCATCTGGGCGCGAACCATGTGAAAAATCATGGCGCCCTTGTTCATCACTACGGAGCGATAGTCGCTGGAATAGGGGGCGAGGCGAGCGGCCTGGGCAATCGGCGCGGCGTCTTCTCCCATGAGCGCGCCGACGGCGAACTCATCGACGGCCTTGAGGCCGGCCTCTCTGCCGAAAGTCTGCTCCGCGTACAGCGCCTCGGAATAGCGTGCCAGCCCGTCGCTGATCCACACGTCGCCGGGCGTGGCCGGCAAAACCGCGTCGCCCCACCATTGCGAAGCTACGAGGCGCGCGATGGTGCGCTCGCTGGCCTTGGGGTCCCAGATGCGCTTGCTTAGAAGGAGCAAGCCGGGAGCTGCGAAATCCCGCAAAGTTCCGTCGGGCAACTGAGCGACGGTCAAGTCCGGATCGCGGAGGGGGCCGAACATGTCCGAAAACATGGTGACCGCGCGCGCGACATCGCCTGCAAAATCGGCGGCATTGCCGGATGCCGAGCGTGGCGCATAAACGGCCACGTTGACGCCTTCGGCTTGCTTGGGGTTGAGCTGCAGATCGCCGGCGACGAACGATCCATTCGGCGCCGCGGTGTCACACTGAAAGGTGTACAGGAGGCGCCCGCCCTCGACGGTGTTTTTTCCGGCCATGGGCGTGGGAGCAGATGCTTTTCCGGTGCCGGCAACGGCGAAAGAATCCGGGACATTCAGGCGAAACGTGCCGGTATAACGGTTGGACGGAAAATTGGTGAGGGGAAACCAGCGCGCGGGCAGCAGCAGGTATGCGCCATCTTTGTTAATTACCGCGGCGCGCACGCCCGGGACCGGACTGTTTTCTTCGTTTGCTAGAAGACCGGCATAGGTGAAGGTCAGGGTGACGCGAGATCCCGCAGCCACGGCTGTAGGCAGAGTCACGGTCACGAACAGCGGGTTTTGGTTGTCCCTATCGAAGCTGAGTGATTTGCCGTCCGCGGCTTTGACTTCTTTCACATCGAGGTTTTGATGCAGTTCGACCCGAACGCCGCCGGAAACCTCTTGGGCTTTGAAGTCCACTTTGGCGACAGCCGAGAGCGATTGCGCGATGACATCGAGCTTGGCGGAAATGTCGTAATGCTCGGCCAGGAAGGCCGGCGGGCGCGGCGCCTGGGCCATGAGAGGCGCGGCGGAGCAGGCCAGCATCATCAGGAATGTCAGCAAGAACGCAGCAGCAATTTTTCGGCAACGGGTCATCGGACCCCTTTCACAGACTGGCACATGGGACCCTATATAGGATAGCAGACACCTCAGTTGGCGTTGCCACGGAGGGAGCCAAGAAGATCAATAATCGCGTCCGCGGCGCGTTCGACGGCGCCGGGGGCTCCGAGGCGCGCGCGCACCTCCGCCAAGCCTGCGCGCATGGCGTCCCTCGCGCTTTGTTCGCGCAGCAGGCGCAGCACTTCAGTGGAAACCCGGTCCGGCGTGAAATCGTTCTGAATCAGCTCGGGAACCAGGCGTTTCTCGGCGATTAGATTGACCATGCTGAAGAAAGGTGTGCGCATAAGGGGCTTGGCGAGGAGGGCCGTCAGCGGCGTTACCCGATAGACGACGACTATGGGAACGTCGAGGAGGGCGGCTTCGATCGTTGCCGTGCCGCTGGAAACGATCGCGGCGTCCGCAGCGCCTAGCGCATCGTAGGTTTGACCTTCGACGATACGCAGCGGCAGTTCCCGCGGCCAGCCTTCGCGCAGCATGGCTACGTCGCTGCCCGGGGCTGCCGCGAGAACAAACTGGGCCCGTGTCTGGCGATGAATTTGCGCGCAGGCCGCTCGCAGGATCGGGAGGTGCTGCCGAAGTTCGGCCTTGCGGCTTCCCGGCAGGACGGCGACGAGGGGCTCCTCCGGATTCAGGGCTTGCTTTTGGCAGAAGCTCTTGCGATCGAGGGAGGCGTGCACGGCTCCAACCAAAGGGTGCCCAATGAATTTCACCGGCACTCCCGCGTCGCCGTAAAATTTCTCTTCGAAGGGGAAGATGCACAACGCTTTTGCAAACCGGCGCCGCACGACGCGCACGCGCCACGGCCGCCAGGCCCAGAATTGCGGGCAGACGTAGTAGATATTCCGGATCCGGTGGGTCCTTAATTTTCGGGCGAGCCGCAGATGAAAACCGGGGAAATCGGTGAGGATCGCGAACGCGGGCTTGCGGCGCTCCGCTTCGGCAACGAGATGCCGCATGGCGCGGACCAGAGAAGGAAGGTGGCTGAGGATTTCCGTGATACCGACGACGGAGACTTCCGAATAGTCGGTGACGATGTCGACGCCGGCAGCGCGCATTTGCGGGCCGCCCATGCCGAAAATCGCAACATCGGCGCGCGCTTGGAGGGCAAGCGCGAGCCTCGCGGCGTACATATCTCCACTGGCTTCACCGGCAGAGAGCAGGAGGGGTATCGGTGGCATGCGCGGCCGGAGAAACGCTCAGTCGCTTGCCGGCAGGGGTGCCGGCAGTGGCGGTGCGGCGGCGTGATGTGCGTCGCGCGCATCCGGAGGCAGATGAAGTTCCTGTTCCTTGTACTGCAACTGATACAGGCGGTAGTAGATGCCGCGTTGCCCGAGCAACTCCTGGTGCGCGCCTTGTTCGCGGAGGCGGCCCTTGTGGAAGACCAGGATGCGGTCGGCGTGTTGGATGGTGCTCAAGCGGTGCGCGATGACGAGCGCGGTTCTGCCGCTGAGGAGGCGGTCGAGCGCGTCGCGAATTTGCAGTTCGGTCTTGGTGTCCACGCTGGAGGTGGCTTCGTCGAGGATCAGGAAGCGCGGATTGTGGGCGAGTGCGCGGGCGAAGTTGATGAGCTGGCGCTGGCCGACGGAAAGAGTCGAGCCGCGCTCGTTCACGGAAGCCGCCAGGCCTTCGGGCAGGGAGCTGATGAAATCGCCCAGCCCGATCTCGCACGCGGCGTCCTCGGCGGTCTTGCGGTCAATGCCGAGAGTTCCGAGGCAAATGTTCGATTCGATGGTGCCGGTGAAAAGAAAAGGATCTTGCAGCACGATGCCGAAAAGCCGGCGGAGGTCTTGGATATTGATTTTGCGGATATCAACGCCGTCGAGGAGAATTTGGCCGCGCTGAATATCGTAGAAGCGCAGCAGCAAGGAAATGAGGGTGGTCTTGCCGGCGCCGGTGTGGCCGACAATCGCGACGGTTTGTCCTGGAGCGACTCGGAAAGAAACGTCGCGCAGCACCCAGTCGTCTTCCGCGGGCGCGGAAACGTCGCGATAGCTAAACCACACATTGCGAAATTCGATTTCTCCGCGAGGAGCGCTCAGCCGGAGAGCATCCGGCGCCGAGGCAGTTGCCGGCTCATCGAGCAATTTGAAAATACGCTCGGAGGCGGCCATGGCGGACTGCAGGATGTTGAATTTTTCGCTTAGATCTTGAATCGGGCGGAAGAAGCGCGTGGCGTACATCGTGAAGGCAGTGAGCACACCAAGGCTCAACGTGCCGCCTAGGACGCGATTTCCTCCCGACCAGTAGATCAGAGCGATGGCGAAGACGCTGAGGATTTCGACCGCGGGATAGAAGAGCGCGAAAGCCAGGATGGCGTCGCGCCAGGCGAGCATGTTGTCTTGATTGCGCTTCGCGAATTCCTGGCGGGCCTTGGCTTCGCGGTTGAAGAGCTGTACGGCGCTCATCCCGGAGATGTATTCCTGGAGAAAGGAGTTGATGCGCGCGATGGCGGTGCGGATGCGGCGGTTGGCGTCACGAACGAACTGGCGGAAGAAGTAGGTGACGACGAGAATGAAGGGAAGCACGGCCAGCGCGTCGAGCGCAAGGCGCTTGTCGATGGAGAAAAGCCATGCGGCCATGACCGCTAACAGGAAAAAATCATTGATCATGGTGACGACGCCGGCGGCGAACAAGTCATTTAATGCGTCGACGTCGGTAGTCACGCGGGTTACCAGGCGGCCGACGGGGTTGCGGTCGAAGTAGGTCATGGGCAAGCGCTGCAGATGGGCGAAAATTTCGCGGCGCATGTCGTACATGGTTTGCTGCCCGACGCGCTGCATGATGCGAATCTGGATGTACTGCGCGAGAAAGTCGAAGATCAGAACCGCGAGGAAAACCATGCTGATCAGCAGAATTCCACGCCAGGCTTGGGCTTCCGCGATTGACTGGTGCATGCCGGGGACGAGAAACTTGTCAATCGCCACTTGGAAAAGCTTGGGCGGAGCGAGTTCGAGCGGTGTGACCACGGCCACCAGCGCAAGGGCGAGGACTACGCGCCAGCGATACGGCCGCAGGTATTGCATCAGCCGCCGCAATAGCGGTGCGTCGTAGGCTTTACCGAGCGCTTCTTCTTCGTGGACGTTGCTCATGCGCGTTCGAGCTCTTCTTCCAGCAACTGCTTGCGATAAAGATCGGCGTAATATCCTTCGCGTTCCAAGAGTTCGTCGTGGGTGCCGCGTTCGCTGATGCGGCCGTCGCGCAAGACGACGATCTGGTCGGCGTCGCGCACCGTGGAGGTGCGGTGTGAAATCAAGATGGTCGTGCGGCCCTGCATGATTCCGCGCAGGCGGCTGAGGATACGCTCCTCGGTCTGGGTGTCGACGCTGGACAGAGAATCATCGAGGATCAGGATGCGCGGGTCGCGCACGAGAGCGCGAGCAATGGCGGTGCGTTGCTTCTGTCCGCCGGATAGAGTGATGCCTCGTTCTCCGACCACGGTGTCGTACTTGTTGGTGAAACCTTCCACGTCGCCGTCGAGGCTGGCGACTTCGGCAGCTTCGCGTACTTTTGAGATATCGAAATCTGGAAGCCCGAAAGCGATATTTCCGCCGACGGTTTCAGTGAAGAGAAAAGTGTCTTGGGGAACGTAGCCGATGGACTTGCGGAGCGTCTCGAGCGGCCACTCACGGATCGGGCGGCCATCGATGAGAAGTTCACCGTCGGGAGCTTCCCAGAGGCGTGCAACGAGGGCGGCGAGGGTGGTTTTTCCACTGCCGGTAGGGCCGACAATCGCGAGCGTGGAGCCTGCGGGGATTTTCAGATTGATTTCGCGCAGGACGGGATGGGCGCCGCTTCCGTGGGAGTTGGTTTTCTCGCCCGCGCCATTTCCGGCTCGATTCGTGGGATAGGTGAACGTCAGATTGCGAAATTCGATTTCGCCATTCGGGGAGGTCCCGGCTGGGACGCGCGCCGCGCGGTCGTCGATTTGCGGCTGGGCCCTTAGAATATAATTCAGGCGGCCGATGGAGGCGGCGCCGCGCTGGAAAATATTGGTTACCCAGCCGAGCGCGATCATCGGCCACACCAGGATTCCGAGATAGGTGTAGAAGGCAATCAGCGCGCCCAAGGAAATCTGTCCGCGCAGAAGCTGATGGCCCCCCTGCCACAAAACGAGCAGGAATGACGTGCCAATGAGCGCCTGGAGCGAGGGCATGAACATGCTCCAGGTGCGGATCAGCTTGATATTGCGGCTCACGTATTCGCGATTGGGCTCGTCGAATCCACGGATTTCCGCCTCTTCCTGGGCGTAGGCGCGGATCACGCGAACGCCGGAGAGGTTTTCTTGGACTTTAGCGGAGAGCGAGGCGAGTGAGGCTTGAATCTTTTCGTACAGGTCGTGGATGACTTTGCCGAAGTGCCGCACGGCGACAAACACGAAGGGTACCGGCAGGAGAACCCACAGGGTGAGGGAAGGAGAAAGCCTGGCCATGACCGCGACGGCGAGGATCATGGTCACCAGCGTTTGACCGGTGTACATGATGCCCGGGCCGAGCACCATGCGCACGTTGTTCAGATCGTTTGTGGCGCGGGACATCAGCTCGCCAGTGCGGTTTCGGACGTAAAACTCCGGTTCCAGGAGCAGCAGCCGATTGAGAAGGTCGCCGCGCAGGTCAAATTCAATGTCGCGGGAGACGCCGATGAGGACCCAACGCGTGGCAAAAGAAAACAAACCGCGAAGCAAGACGAACAGAAGGAGGAATAGACAATAGACACCCAACGCGTGGCGGCTGTGGGGAGCGTAGAAGGGAATCGCACGGGTTAGCCATGAACCCGCGAGTAATCGGCCTTGCGCGCCAGTTTGAAAGGGTTGGCTGCTTCCCGCGAGAATGTCGGTGATGACGCCGGTGGCCAGCGGGATCACATTTTGGGCGAGGCTCGCCACCATCAGGGTGAACATCCCCAGAGCGATCGCACCTGGGTATCGCCCGAGGTAGGGCGTGAGCCCGAGCAGATTTTGCCATGCGGAAGCGGGCTCCGGCTTCTTTTTGGCAGCGCTGGCGTTCGCCGTTGTGGTGGTCGTGCTCATCGTAGCCTGGATCTTGGGGTGCCTCCCAACGATGGCGCTTCGAGGAGAAAATGCTCGTAGGTGCGATCGAGGGACTGATAGCGTTTCGTCGCCGGATTCCAACGAACTCCAATGGGCATCACGTGGGTGTCACCGGTGCCCTTGAGCGGCGTGAAATAGAGCTGCAGACCCTTCTCGGGATCTTGCTCGTACTGCAGGCGCCAGCCGGTGACCGGCGGAATCGGCGTCAGGCCCAAATAGCCTTTGGCGTTTTTCAGGTGCTCATCGACGCGCAGGACTTCGGACCACTGGCCGTCTTGGTTTTCCGCGACCACCGCGCGGGTCACGATCGTTCCTGGCAAGTTATTGGTGGGCGTCTTGGGCACCACATTCGCGGCTAGAAACTCCTGCTTCCCGTTTTTCGCGAGGTCGCCGAATACCAATATCTGCGTTTCAATGCCGAGAAGCGAATGTGCCGCGGATTGAATCTCGTCGGGTACGACAGGCTCATCGGGCTTGGCCTCGGCGGCCGGCTCGGGCTTCGGCGCCGGCGGCTCCTGACCGCAACCAGCGAGAAAACAGAGGGCCCCCAAGATACTCAGCGAATAGCTCAGATAAGGTCCTGTGATCTTGATCCCGTTGGGGCTCGGGTTTTCCGCATGAGCCCACGATGTAAAGGACGGCATGGCACCGCCCTTGTTAGCAGCCGGCTGACAACAATCAACTTGGGTTGAATCACTCATGAACGAATTGCGCCGCCCGGGTGATTTTGGTGACGTGACCCGGCTTCGCGTCCTTTTCTGGCCAGCAGAGAAGGTACATTCTCCGCGGCAGGTCTAGCCCCGCCCAGGTAAGGCGTCGCAGAACAATTCTAGCTGTTGCCCGGCCTGGGTGGAAGAACTCGTCGAGACTTGGTTGCCGTACAACCGCGGTCCCGCGACGACGCGCCGCAGGTCTCTAACGCTGCGCGAGAATCGCGTCCAGCCGGGCCTCAAAATTTTCCTCGCCCTCGGACCATAACTCGCTGCGCTCGACGGGCAGCGCGCTTTCAATCGCTTCGACCCAGCCGAACAATTGTTGGATGTTTTCGCGGGTCTTGGCGTGATATTCCTTCAGGTTGCCGCCGGCGGCCATCCATCGGCGAAACGTGTGCTCTAGAGGATGGTCCGAGGAATCGAAGGGATTCGACGCGGCTCCCGGCGCCAACAGCCCACCGTGCCCGGTAAAAAAGTGCTCGAACCCGAGGTCCGCCGTGAAATGCCCGGCCGTTGCCGCGAGTCTCTCGTCGTACTCCGGCCCATGGCAAATCAGCGTGAGCGGCTGGGGTTCGTGACGCCAAGTCAGGGTTTCCACGTCCAGGCCCCAAAGGTCCCACTGCGCGTTTACGAAGTACGCCGTGTCCGCATGAAGGTATTGAGCTGCTAGAGCCGCCACTTCCGGTGCGCCGTATCCCTGGTCGCGCAGATCCCACTCCGCGACCGCCGATTCGGTTGCGTCCACCGCCTGTACGATCAGCTCAGTGAAAGCATGTTGCGAGGCCGAAAGGGTCGCGGTCGTAAGGAATCGCGCGAACTCGGCAATCATGGTGGCTTCAGAGAAGTCGCGCGTCCACACACGCAGGTATGCACGGTTGGCCATATAAGGTTAGATTTTATCGATTATACCGATCCCGGAGTAGAGAGGCGAACGAGCGGCTAGTCCTCGGTTTGGCAGTTCGTCAATAGGCGGCAAAACGCGCATTCGACTGAGCCCCTGCTTGCAGGCTCGGTGTTCTCACAATTCCTGACGGCTCCATTCTTACGGCCCGACGCGTGGCGCAGGCACGTCGACTTTCGAGCCAATCTGCTGCATGCGTTCGCGCAGGGCATCCCCAAGGTCCGCAAAAACCTTGGTGCACGTTTCGCGCAGCCTTTCTTCCGCGGTGGCCGCAATTCCCGCAACGACCTCGCGCCATCGGTGATCGAGGGATGTTACCGTCGCCAGCATCCACTGGTTCGACACATTGTCCAAGCGCTCTCGATATTGCTCGGCGGCCTGCTCGCCAGTTCGCGCATAGATGCCGTGCATCTCGACCTGATGGGCGTCGGTCATCGACTTCCACGACTTTAGCAGCGGTTCGAACCCGGCCTGCACTTTGAGGTTCGCGTCTATGACGCCAGCCTCCACGACTTCGCTCATCGCACCTTGGAACCGCCGCAGGAAATCTTCTTGCTCGGTTGTGACCCTTTGCGTCATTTCGGCGCGCGCGGTCTCCATCTGCGTACGCGCTTCGGCCGTCGACTTCTGCAATTCCACGCCAAATCCCTCGAGATCCTGCCGTGCATGCCGTTGAATTTCATCGATAAACGCAGCCGACGTCGTCTCCGCAGCTTCCGCAAACAAGGCCCGTGCCCGTTCGAACGAGTCACTGACCGTCTCCGCCATCTGCGTCTGGGCATAACTCACAAAATTGCGGCTCGATTGATCCATCTCACTTGCAAATTCACTGGAGATTTCGCCCGCTTTTTCGCGCAGCTGAGTCCCCCACTGTTCGCTGATCTTTTCCGAAACAGCCTGAATCTGGGTCTGCGCCCTTTTCTCATACCACTCGGCGGACTTGAGCAGATCTTCAACCGTTTGGTGCTTCACGCTCTCTGCTTTGGCCTCCAACTCCGTCAGGCTCTTGACCGTGACCGCCTCAGCGGACTCCTGCAACAGTTGTTCCACGCCGCCGAGATTCCCCCGGAAGTGCGCCAGCGCCTCGGCAAATGCTTCGTCGGTCACGGTGCGAATCCGGTCTTGTTGAAGCGCGAGCGTCGCGTCCACCAGGGACCGGCTTCCGGCCAGGCGTTGCATGGCTTCTTCGGTCCTGGAAATCTGCGGCTGCACCAGGGAATCGATTTGCTGGCCAAAGTTGGAAGACGCTTGGCGGCCGGATTCCTCGAACGCGCCGCGGATACGCGCGGCGATCTCGTCGAAAATCGATTCCGACCGGCGATGCAACTCGTTGCGATGCAGGCTCAGCACGTCGTCAACTTGCGACTGAAAACCGCTCAGGGCCTGTTGCTGCGCCATTTCAAGGCGCACGGAAAGGTGCTCAAGCCGCTCGGAGGCTTCGGCCGCGCGGGCCAGCGCCGCTTCCAGGCGCTCGCTGTGGGTCTGGATCGATTCTCGAAGTCCCGCGAGCTGCTGCTCGGATTGAGTCGCCGCGCCATTCGCGGCTTCACGGAAAGTACCCGCGAGGCGCTCGGCTTCTTGGTGGAACTGGGATAAAAGGGTGTTGGCGTGTTCGTTGAGCGAACCGGCGGCACGCTCCTGTGCGCCAGACAAAGCGTTATTGACGGCGGTCTGCCAGCGCATTTGCGCCGCTTCCGTCTCCTCGGTTACATGGTTTTGCCAGGTCGATTGCGCGGACGCCAGAGCCGAAGCGATCTGCTGCTGAATTTCATTGGCTGCCGCGGCGAGCGAGTCCCGCTGCGAGCCAAGCGTTTCCTCACGTTGGCGCGCTGCTGCGTCGACGGCAGCCTGCGCCGCTTCGGCGCGAGCGGCGATTTGCGCCGTCGACTGCTCGGCACACTCGCGCAGCCGCGCGGTAGTCTCCTCGGCTTGCCGGCAGACCGCACGCAACGTCTCCAGCGCGCTCGTCAGTTGTTGGGCATGTTCGTTGCGTTGCGCAAGGCCCGCCTCGGAAAGTTTGGCGGTCAGATCCCGCGTTAGCTCCTCAAGCTGCGGAGCGAGTCTTTTCGGCAAATCCTCCTGCATCGCCTCGGCTGCAGCGTGGTGCGCGGCACGACTGCGGACATCGGATTCTTCTTCAATTTTATGTAGCGCGCCGGACAGTTTCCGCAACAGCTCTTCGTATGCCGCCGTGAGTTTCTGTTCCCATTGCTCGGCGCTGACGTGCCGCTCGGCGGAAACTGCCTGCGCTGCGGCCTCGCGAGCCGCCGCTTGAATCTGTTGCCGGGCGTCGGCCAGCAGCCTGGTCACTTGCCGTGCCAATTGCAACGACGCATCCGTTGTGCTCGTTGGGGAAGGGAACACTCGCACGTTGTCCGGTCCGCTGCCCGCGGGAAAATCCGGCTCGGCAAGTGAAACGTGAAACTCCGATTCCGCTGGGGACGGTTGTGCCTGCGATTGTGCATGCTGCTGCGCAGATGGGTGTGCTGGCGAGGTGCCGTGCGCCGCCCCCGCGGCCGCAGCTTGCGCCTTTTCCGGCTCCGTATACGCAAACCAATCTTCCGGGGGAAACGCGATGCCCCACGCGTTACCGGGAACTTCGAGTTCCAGCGCGACCTGGAACAGTTGCCGCACCGTCCGCGGGCGTTGGATCCACGCGACCCGGCCACGTATCGCACGCGGTGGCTGGTCCGCTTCCGGGTGCGGGATTTCCAGCCTTACCCACATATTTTTCAGGACGTAGTGCTTGGACTGGTAGCGGCAACCGTGGCAATTGAGGATCAGCGAGGAGGTGCGTTCCACAAAGGGTCGGCCCAGCGCGTCCACGCCCGTTACTTGCAGCGGAACTGCCTGCACGATCCGGGTGCTCCGGCGCTTTCGCAACTCGGCGCTGGCGTTGGCTACCGCTTCAGACGCCATCTCGGTGGTTGCATCGGCAAGGTTGCTGCCAAGATCGTCCATGGGTCGGGCCGCCGTTTCTTAAGTTGTGAGCAGATCGCAATAACTAAGTCCGTTTCGTCTCAGTGGGTTCCGACGCCGGAGCATGGTGCGTTCCCGTGAGGAACATCCACACTTCCTTGGCTACCCAGATTGGTCCCACCAGCAGATAGACAGGTCCCTGGAAAAACGCCGGGTGATTACCTTCAATCCGGTGTCCCAGGAACAGAAACACCCATCCGCCAAGAAAAAAACCGGCACCCCAGGCCCATCTCGTGAGGGCCAACAGGACAATTCCGGCGAAAATCATGGGAATGCCGATGCCGTGAAGCAGCTTATTCCAGCCAGAGGAGTGCTCGTGATCGTACTGCGCCATGTAGCTCGCCAGGCCCGGCATTGCAGAACTCCTGTGTGGGGACAGGTACCGCGGAAATAGAACTCTATACCGAAATCGGTTAAATGGCTAGGGGCGTGTGGACCCGCGGAGTGAGGAAAAATGCGCTACAACTCGCGGCGGCCTTCCATGGCTTTGAGCATGGTGACTTCGTCGGCATACTCGAGATCCGCGCCTACCGGGATGCCAACGCCGATGCGCGTGACGCGCACGCCGAGCGGCTTCAGCAATTTCGAGATGTACACCGCGGTGGCCTCGCCTTCGGCGGTTGGATTTGTCGCGATGATGATTTCCTCGACCGAGCCTTCCTTCAAGCGCTCGATGAGCGACTTGATCTTGAGCTGCTCCGGTCCTCGCCCTTGCAAGGGCGAGAGCGAGCCGCCCAGCACGTGATACATCCCGCTGTACGTCCGCGTTCTCTCAATCGCGAGAATGTTGTGCGCCTCTTCCACGACGCAAATCGTCTTGCGACTTCGCGTCGGTCCCACGCAATAAAGGCACGGATCCGTATCCGTAATGTTGTGGCACACGGTACATTCGCGAATCTTTTCCTTTGCGTCGCGAATCGCATCGGCGAGCGCCAGCGCCTTCTCTGGCACCGCGCGCAGCAGATAAAACGCGAGTCTCTGCGCGGTTTTCTGTCCAATACCAGGCAGATGCTTCAGCTCGTCGATCAAGCGTTCCACGGGGGCGGCAAAATCAGGCATGCTTGATGTGTAGCATAGCCGCGCGTCTCCGCGCAAACGAACGCGGAGCCCTGCGGACAGTAGCGGCGCCACGTTGCGAGAAATTGTGGTTGGGAGTCACGGTAGACAACTTTGCAGAGCACTTTCGTCTGTGATTCAAGGCGGGAAGGTAAGTCTAGCGCAAGCTGAACGGACTTAGAAAAGCCCCGGAATTTTTAGGCCCGCCATGCCGGGGATGCTGCCGGAGAGGTTCTTCATTTGGTTGGCAAGTTCTTCATCGACGCGCCGCGACGCTTCATTGACCGCCGCGCGCACGAGGTCCTGCAGCATTTCCTGATCTTTGCTGGCGAAAACATCCGGCTCGATGCGCACGTCGACGATCTGTTTCTGGCCGTTCATCCTTACCATGACCATGCCGCCGCCGGCCGAAGCCTCTACCGTTACGGAATTCACCTGCCGCTGCAGATCTTCCTGCAATTGCTTGAACCGCGAAAGCATTTGTTGGAGAGCGCTGACTTCCATCAGGATTCCCCTGGGCGATGTTTCACTTCGGTGATTTTTCCACCGAAGCGCTGCAGCATCGACTTCACCATCGGATCACGCTCGAACTGGGCACGCAATTCTTCGGCACCCGATCCCGCTCGCGACGCCGACGCAGCCGCCGCTGCAACTGCTTCGAGTTTAGCACAGACTCGCACGGCGCGGCCCAGCACCTTGCTCGAAGCGGCACGGACCTTCTCGAGGGACTCACGGCCTTCCAGCATTTCCGCGAACGGGCGGTTCTTCGGCGCAAAATAAATGCGCAATTCCGCGCCCTCGAGCTCCCAGCGGCTGCTGTGTTCGACGAGTTCGCCAAGAAATTTTTGTTGTGCCTGGATCGCGGTCTTGATCTCGACTACTTGTTCGCTGGTCAGGCCGCTCGCTTGCGCTACTGCGGGAACGCTTGGCGCCGGCGAGATTTCTCGCGCGGGAGAAGTCTCCATCATTCTCGGCGATCCGGAAGTGATGGGCACGACGGCGGGCGATTCCGCCTGTGGGTTTGTTTCCGTGCGCAGTGGTGCTGGTGCAACAGAGGCTGATCCTACGCTTCGTGGCACAGGCGCAAACGTCACGGGCGCAGGTAAAGCACCGCGTGACGCACCAGCACTCGCGCTGGCCGCCGGAACACCGCCGCGAAGGTCTGCCAGCAATTCTTCGAGCGGGGCTAGTCGCGACGCGTTAATCAGACGCAACAGTCCCATCTCCAGATGCACGCGTGGATCGGGCTTGCGCCGGAGATCGTCGTCGGTCTGCAATAAGATCTGAAAGAATCGCGTCAGATCTTCCTCGCTAAACTGTTCGGCAGCGCGCGCCAGCGCCGGCCGCTGATCCGGCGTCGCCGCGATCAAATCCGAATCCGCGCCGCAGACCCGCGCAATCAGCAAGTTGCGCATATGCCGGATGGCTTCCCGGCAAAAATGTTGCAGATTGCGCCCTTCCTTCTGAAAGGTGTGCACCAGAGCCAGCGCGCGATCCGCGGAACCCGACGCAATGGCGCCGACCAGTTCATCCAAGGCATCATCGGGCACCACGCCCAGTAGTTCGCGCACTTCCTTGTCGGAAATCGTGTCGCCGCAATACGCGCGAGCTTGTTCCAGGAGCGACAGCGCATCGCGCAGGCTGCCTTCCGCCATGCGCGCAATCACGGCCAGCGCGCCCCGCTCAATTGTCAAATTTTCTTTGCGTGCGATCTCTTCGAGCCGCCCGGTGATTTCCGCAAATGTCAGCGCGCGAAAATGGAAATGCTGCGACCTCGAGCGGATTGTATCGACCAGGTTTTCCGGCTCGGTCGTGGCCATCACAAAAATCACGCGGTCGGGAGGTTCTTCGAGGGTCTTCAGCAACGCATTCGACGCTTCACCGGTCAGCATGTGCGCTTCGTCGAGAATCACTACCTTGCTGCGCGCCGCGGCCGGAGCGTAGCGCACCATTTCGCGCAGCTCGCGAATTTGGTCGATGCCGCGATTGGAGGCCGCGTCAATTTCGATTACGTCGAGCGAAGTCCCCGCCGCGATTTCCTTGCACGAATCGCATTCTCCGCACGGGTCCGGGGTCGGTCCGTTCACGCAATTCAGCGCTTTT
>JBGOVR010000066.1:0-23136 GCA_041478205.1 Candidatus Acidiferrum sp. | reverse complement strand
TTCGCTGGGAAGAACAACCGCTCCGACGTGAAAACCGCGAGGGCTAGCTTACGCGGTATGCCGCGGCACGAGTGCCACCATTTACCTGTAATCGCAATCTTTCGTCCCAAAGGATACATCCGCGCGAGCGCAGGCGCAACATCGAGAACGCGGTGACCATTAGCTTGCGCGGCACCGCCAAACTTCCGGTTCATTGACCTGCTCCGAAACCGCCATCTATGATTTCCTCGACAAAGGTCATTTCCACATGACTGCCCAGACCGTCGTGCACCACCACGCGTTCGACCGCATCCGCTCTGAGCGCGGACTGTGACCGACGTCCGCGAGCTTAGCTCCATCACCACCACCCCATCCCTGGAGATGGCGCATGTCCTGTTCCTGGACATCGTGGCTTACTCCCGGCTGCACATGGACGAGCAGCAGCAGGCCATTCAGGATCTGCAGGAAGCGGTTCGCAATACCTCCGAGTTCGCCCGCGCGCAAGCCGAAGATCAGCTCATTCGCTTGCCCACGGGAGATGGCATGGCGCTGGTCTTCTTTCGCGATCCCGAGGCTCCCGTGCGTTGCGCCCTGGAGCTCACGAAAATTCTGCGCGCCAAGCCGCACATCAAGCTGCGCATGGGCATCCACGCCGGCCCGGTCTACCGCATCGCCGACATCAATGCCAACCGCAACGTGGCCGGCGGCGGCATCAACCTCGCGCAGCGCGTGATGGACTGCGGCGATTCCGGCCACATCCTGCTATCCAAAACGATGGCCGACGTCCTCTCGCAACTCAGCTCCTGGACGAAGCATTTGCGCGATCTTGGCGAAGCCGAAGTGAAGCACGGCGTCCGCGTGCATCTTTACAACTTGTGCACCGAGGAAGCCGGAACCCCAGAACTTCCGCAGAAGCTGCGCGCGGCAAGCATCTCGGCGGCTCAGGCGCGTTCGAGCACCGCGAAGAAAAGGATATCGCTTGGGCTGGCGGCAGCGTGTGCCGTGGCGGCGGTATTCCTCGGCGCATTCTTTTTCCGCACGCCAAAAGTCCAGGCGCTCACCGAAAAAGATACCATCGTGCTCGCCGACTTCGATAACGCCACGAAAGATCCCGTCTTCGACGACACGCTGAACCAGGCGCTGGCCGTGGAGATCGAGCAATCCCCTTTTCTCAACACCCTCTCGGAACAGAAAGTCCGCGACACGCTCCAGTTGATGGGTAGGCCCCCGGACGTGCGGCTGACGCAGGATGTGGCGCGCGAGATTTGCCAGCGCGCGGGCAGCAAGGCGTTGCTCAAGGGCTCCATCGCGGCTCTCGGCAGCCAGTACATCCTCGCGTTGAATGCCATCAACTGCGCGAACGGTGAACCTCTGGCGCGCGAGCAGACGCGTGCGGCCAACAAAGACGCGGTTCTCGATGTCCTCGGCAAGACCGCCGGTGCCGTGCGCGCCAAGCTGGGAGAATCCCTCAGCTCCATCCGCAAGCACGACATCCCGCTCGAGCAAGCCACCACGCCGTCACTCGACGCGCTGAATACCTACACGCTGGCGAGGAAAACGCAGCGCGAAAAGGGAGACGCCGCCTCGATTTCCTTTTACAAGCGCGCCATCGAGCTTGATCCGCGGTTCGCGCTCGCGTATTCCGGCCTGGCGGTGGCCTACAACAATCTGGGACAAGTGCACTCCGCGGGCGAGAATGCCCAGAAGGCTTTCGACTTGCGCGAGCACGTCAGCGAGCGCGAAAAATTGCGCATCGCGGCGTTCTATCATTCTTACGTCACCGGAGACACCGCCCAGGCCATTCAGGCTTACGACTTGTGGGCCCAGAGCTACCCGCGGGACTATCTGCCGCACGCCAGCCTCGCCAGTCTTTGGGCTGTGCTCGGGCAATCCGACAAGGCCGTGGCCGCAGCGCAGGAGGCGCGGCGTCTCGAGCCCAACTCCGTTGTTGTCTACAGCAATCTCGGAAGCGATTATCTTGCGCTCGGCAAGCTCGACGAGGCCCAGGCGATTCTGGACCAGGCCGCCCAGCAAAAGGTCGATGGCACGGTTCTCCGTCTGACCAGGTATCAGTTGGCGTTTCTCCGGGCAGACGCGGCCGGGATGGCCACGCAGATGGCCTGGGCCGCGCAAAAGCCGGGAGAAGGGCTCTTTCTTTCTTCGCAGTCGGACACGGAGGCGTATTCCGGCCGCTTGCGCAAGGCGCGCGAGCTTTCCCGCCGCGCCGCCGAAGCGTCCGGCCGCAGCAACATGGGCGAAGCCGCCGCCATTTGGGAAGCCAGCGCCGCCCTTCGAGAAAACGACTTCGGCAATCGCGAGTTGGCCCGCCGGGGAGCGGAGGCCGCCGTCAGCCACGCGACGGGAAAGCAAGTGTGGGCTCTGGCGGCTCTGACGTTCGCGCGCGCCGGCGATGCCGGGCGGGCGCAAGCCCTGGCGCAGAAGCTCGATCAGAGCTACCCCAGCGATACGCTTCTCCGCTACTACTGGCTGCCGGTCATCCGTGCTTCCATCGAGTTGAATCGCGGCGCCGCCGCCAAAGCGCTGGACCTTCTGCAAGCCGCCGCTCCCTACGACCTGGCGGATCCGTTTCCCGTCAGTTCTTCTCCTCTGGGAAACGGGTATTCGGTGTACCTGCGCGGAGAGGCTTACTTGCAGGCTCATCAGGGCACGGAGGCCGCCGCCGAGTTCCAGAAAATTCTCGACCATCCCGGAATCGTGCTAAACGGACCGATCGCCGCCCTGGCCCGCGCGCAGCTAGCCCGTGCTTCGGCAATCTCCGGCGACGCCGCCAAAGCCCGCGCGCACTACCAGGCTTTCTTCACTCTCTGGAAAGACGCCGATCCCGACGTCCCCGTCCTCATCGCCGCCAAAGCTGAATACGCCAAGCTGAGGTAGTGGGTCAGTTTGCTGGAAGGAGTGCTTGCATGGACGACACAAAACGCCTGCAATTGATCGCCGAGGCGGTTCGATATTGCCAGCGTGTTGCAGAAATGGGTATGCCGTCTTCTTGCTACTCCAAAGCTTTGCGCGAGCCCGTGCATTTCCTTTGGGAACGCCGGGAAGGAAGCAAGATTCGCGCAGCGAAGTTTAGGTCACAGGCTACGATAGGACTCAATTTTGGCGGTGGCTTACTAGTCTACGATCACGCCATTCCCTTCAAATATCTTCAAGCCGAATTGCTCAAGCTCTCGGATGTCACAACAGACTCAGTCAGGAACGCGCTAAACAAGTTCGGCACGGTCGCTCTTGTGACCAGGGAAGAAAATAACATCTTAAATCACGCGGGTTACGGAAGCGCTATGCCCAAAGACTGGAACGGAACTGATTCTCTTGCTCGCTATAAAGCCGTTGGCATCGAGA
The DNA here is from genome assembly GCA_041478205.1 of Candidatus Acidiferrum sp. Lineage (GTDB taxonomy): Bacteria > Acidobacteriota > Terriglobia > Acidiferrales > UBA7541 > Acidiferrum. The sequence goes on along the minus strand of JBGOVR010000066.1, from coordinate 19,797 downwards.
TTGTGGAAAACTCAAGTATTTCAAACCGAACCACTGCCTGAGATGAAGTAAGCTGGCGAGTAACACACTAGGTATGTTACGTTGTGTTGAATGAACACCCCAATTGCGATTGCTCCTCAAGACGACGGTCTTCCATACGATGAGGTAGGTAGTTGGGCCGAGGATAAGCACGCACTCGTTGCACTCTACAACAGCTTGTTCTCAACGGGAATGAAGTACAAATGGGACGCGCGGATTTATGTCGACCTTTACGCTGGCCCAGGGCTCCTGCGAATTCGTGACACCACGAAATTCATCTGGGGTTCGCCAATCTTGGCTCTCGATCTTAAGGATCGCTTTGACAAATATGTTTTTTGCGAGAGCAATCCTGAGTCGATGAACGCTTTGATGAAAAGAGTCAAGAAGCGCTTTCCGGAAAGCGCTGTCAGTTTTGTCCCGGGTGATTGCAATGAACAGATTGATCGGATTTGTGAAGAAATCCCGAAGGCCAACAGGAACTTTCACGTGCTTTCGTTCTGCTTTGTCGACCCTTACGACCTATCAGTTCAGTTTTCCACTCTAGCGAAGATAGCCGGTGGATTCGCGGATTTTCTGGTCTTACTAGCGCTTGACATGGACGCAAATCGCAACCGCGCCTACTACCTCGACCCAAACAACACTAAGATCGACAAGTTCCTGGGACTAAGTGATTGGCGTGACAGGTGGAAGCAATCTGGAGCAAAGGATTTTCCACGTTTTTTAGCCGAGGAGTATGCTAAACAAATGAAGTCGCTCAACTACTTGCACGTTCCATTCAACAAAATGAAGCAAGTACGCTCCGACGTTAGAAACCTTCCCCTCTATCACCTTGCATTGTTTTCGAGGCACCAGCTAGCCTACAAGTATTGGGAACAAGTCCTCGAATATAGTAATCCGCAGTTATCGATAGACTGGGATCAGAATTCTTCTTGAGGATACCGTGGCAATAACTTCTACTATCGAGTGGACGGACGCCACGTGGAACCCAGTCCGAGGTTGCACCAAAATTAGCCCGGGCTGCAAACACTGCTACGCCGAAACCTTCGCCGAACGATTTCGCGGAGTGAAAGGGCATCCCTATGAGCAGGGGTTTGACCTCCGGCTAGTGCCCGAGAAACTCGCGGAGCCCTTGCGTTGGCGTACTCCCAAAATGATCTTCGTCAACTCCATGAGCGATTTGTTTCACGACCTTGTCCCCGACGAATACATAGTCGCCGTAGCAAGGGTGATGGCGGCCGCGAACTGGCACACTTTTCAAGTTCTCACCAAGAGATCCAAACGGTTGCGTCAACTCCTCAGCACGCAGCTTGGCTTTGCGGCAACCCAGCCACATATCTGGTGGGGCGTCAGCGTGGAGAACAAGAAGCACGGTGTTCCACGCATCGACCATTTGCGGGCGGCTCCTGCAGCGGTTAGGTTTCTATCGGTCGAGCCTCTATTGGAGGACATTGGTAAGGTCAATCTGCACGGCATCGGTTGGGTGATTGTCGGCGGCGAAAGCGGCAACGGCGCGAGGCCGATGGACAAGGAATGGGTATTATCGATTCGAGACCAATGCCAGGGGAACCGCGTGCCCTTCTTCTTCAAGCAATGGGGAGGAGTCCGCAAATCCGCGGCAGGTCGAAAACTGGACGGCAAAACCTACGACGGCTTTCCCGATCGTATCCAACAACCCGTGTTGGACGCGCAGCGGTGTTCCGCGATGGCACGCGTCATCGAAAGTCCGTTCCTCTCCGGCAACTTCATCGATCCTTCGGCCCTAGCCACACGCTCACCCCAACCGGCTCTTTGCTAGCAAAGCGGTTGTCTGGCCTACGGAGTTCCTCCGAATTGCGCTTTGACGCAGTGTGCATTTTCCGTCCTCTGCGAACTCTGTGCCCTCTGTGGTTAATTCTTTCGCGATTTCTCGGACTGCTCGATGGCCTCGCGCAGCCCGTCGATTAGCCGCTGTCTTGCTTCCGGGCCTCGCGTCTTCCTCTGTTCCGTCCATAGCGCGACGCCGCTTTTAGGGTCGACTAGCGTAAGGCGTGTAAAACCTCCGGGCACCTGCTCGTCCGCGCCTTGCAATCGCGCGACGTTGGCGGCCGGACCGTAGACGTAAGTCTTGTCGCCCGCGGGCACGAAGGCCGCCGTGTCCCGGCCGAAGAGCCGCAGCACCACGTCCGCCTTCTGTGGCGAATCCACGATCTGGAAGCGCCCCCACTTGGTCAGCTCCAGATACGCATGGTTTTGCATGGCGGCGTCGCCCGTACGGTTGTCCACGTAGATTTTCCTGGCCGCCATCACGTTGGCGGGAAGCGCAGCCGGCGTGTTCGCCTGCACCATCTGCGGCCACAGCAACATCACCGCCACCGCAAGCGTGGATGCAACGGTCTTCATAGGCCCCCCTCGGTCGGCAAGATGCGCTTTTCTGTGCCCTCTCTATTACCCTCCACCGGCTCGCGGGAACACTGGACAGGCGTCCCAAAACGGGACAGGTGGCCTCGCGCAGCCCCGCCTGCCCGCCAGGATAGGCCCAATCAATAAGCTAAAGTTCTACTTGACAAAGAGTTACTTATGTGCTATTCTTTCCTGTATTGAATTGCCTCCCCCTTCTAACCCCCCCGCTTCCTCTGGAATCCTGCGAGCGCCCCCAAAAGCCGCTAAGTCCTTTAGAGCTCACTCTTACGAGAAATGCGTATCCCTGCCCCAATCCGCGCCGTGTAACTCTTTTAGAATCAATTCCCCATTTTGCTAAGTCCTTTAGAGCTCACTCTTACGAGAAAAGCGCCTTCTGGCCCCGATCCGCGATGCGTAACTCTTTTAGAATCAGTGGCCAATTTTTGCTAAGTCCTTTAGAATCCGCTCTTACGGAAAATGCGCCTGTAAGTCCTTTAGAGCTCACTCTTACAAATTCATTGAACTTAAAGTCCCATCGAATCACACTCTTACAAAAAAGACTGGAGGGGTGGCCGGACGATGCTTTGTCACATCGCATCTGGTGCCGTCCGAGCCGCGCGCGGCGCACCATTAACTTCGGCCAGGAGATATACTCTCCTAGAGAAGACATCATGAGATCCAGACTCTTCGCCTCGCGCCCGACCACCGTCCCTTCTGACTCTTTACTTCATTACTTCATTGCTTCGTTGCTTCTGCTGCTCTTGGTCGCATACCCCGCTTCAGTCAAAGCCCAGGAGAGCGGCAACGTCATCCGCTTCGTGCGCAACCCCGATCTGGCTCCCGAGTTCAAAGTGGCGGGTCTGGACGGCAAGCCCCTCAGTCTTGCCGACGAGCGCGGCAAGGTCATCCTTCTGAATTTCTGGGCCACCTGGTGTGGTCCCTGCCGCGCCGAGATTCCGGATTTGATCGAGCTGCAAACAAAATATAAAGACCGCCTGCAAATCATCGGTCTCACTGTGGATGATGAGGACGCCGGCTTGGTCAAGAAAGTAGTCGAAGAAACGGGCATCAACTATCCGGTCGCGATGGCTCCCGCCGAGGTGCGCTTAAAGTATGGCGGGATTGCGGCGCTGCCGACTTCTTTCGTGCTCGATTCCGAAGGCCGCGTGGTCCAGAAGCACGAGGGTCTCCGCGATCCTTTGCTCTACGAACTGGAAATACGCGCGCTGCTCGGTTTGCCCATCAACGCAAAAGTGGAAACGTTCGAGGACACCGGCGAGATCTTTCTCGCCCACGCTGACCGCGCCAGCGAACTACCCGGCGTCGATCTGTCCAAACTGACTCTAGAACAGAAGCAAGCCGCGTTACACCGCTTCAACGCCGAAACCTGCACCTGTGGCTGCAAATTCACGCTCGCGCAATGCCGCATCTACGACCGCAACTGCCCAACCAGCAAATCCAGGACGGAGAAGATCGTCGCCGAGGTTTTCGCCGGGGCAAGTCATAGAGATGCACCGGCAAAACCCGCCGACAAGATCGCTCAGCCGGACGAATCGCCACAGTGATTTAACTGGCCCTCGCAGGGTCGAGGTCAAAGAGAATAACAAACGATTTCATGCAAACTGATGCCACCGCGGAAAATCTAAAAACCATACTTATCAAGACGTTTTTCTTCGCCGGGCTCATTATTTCCGCCAGCGGATTCATCTCTCCTCCCATCGCGCTGACCGCCGGCATTTTGTTCGGCCTCAGCGTTCCGCATCCTCTTCCCGCCGACAGCAGAGACCTTTCGCGGTTCCTGCTTCAGGCCTCGGTGGTTGCGCTGGGCTTCGGCATGAATCTCCACGAAGTGATCAAGGCCGGCCGCAGCGGCTTCCTCTACACCGCGCTGGGCATTTCCTTCGCGCTGATCGTGGGGCTCGCGCTCGGCAAGCTGCTGCGCGTGCGCGGCAAGTCCTCGTTCCTGATCACCGCGGGCACCGCGATTTGCGGCGGCAGCGCCATCGCCGCGGTCGGGCCCATCATCGAGGCCGATGAACGAGAAATGGCCGTTTCGCTCGGCACCGTTTTCATCCTCAATTCCGTCGCGCTGGTGATCTTTCCGCTGATCGGTTGGGCGCTGCACATGACCGAGCCGCAGTTTGGCCTGTGGGCGGCGTTGGCCATTCACGACACGAGTTCGGTGGTGGGCGCCGCGTCGAAGTATGGACCTGCTGCGTTGGTGGTGGGCACCACCGTGAAACTGGCGCGCGCGCTGTGGATCGTGCCGCTGGCGCTGGTCACCGCGGCCGTCAAGCGCAGCCGCACGCGTGTAAAACTTCCGTGGTTTATTTTGTTTTTCTGCCTGGCCGCGGTGGTCAACACCTACGTTCCGGCCACTGCCCATCTCAACAAATCGTTTTTTACGCTTGGCCGCTTTGGCCTGACGGCCACGCTCTTCCTGATCGGGACGAGCATTTCGTTTGCCGCGCTGAAAGAAGTTGGCTGGCGCCCGCTGGCGCAGGGCATTTTGTTGTGGATGGCCGTGGCGCTCACTTCTCTCTATTTCATCCGCACGAATTTCATCTCTTTCTAACGTAGGCGCCGAGCTTCAGCCCGGCGAACCACTCGACAAGACTAGGACGCGGGAACACCTTGCAGTGGAAAGCTTCACGGAATAGACTCGCGGCCACATTGCGCCAGCTTAACTGTTGGAACGCACACCAAATGGAGGTCACACGTGAATCGCCGAATCAGCTTCGTACTCGTTGCTCTCGTTTTCGCCGGAATTCTCACCGTGCATGGAGCGTTTTCCCAAACAGCGTCCTCGCCCACCCGCCGCGCCATCAGCCTACCCGACGATAATCCGCAAGCCCCTTTCAGCGGCGCAATCTTAACCGGCAATACGCTCTATCTGTCGGGCCGCATCGGCTTGGATCCCAAGACGGGCAAGGCCCCCGAGCAGGCTGACGAAGAGATCAAATTGCTGCTCGACCACGTAAAAGCCACGTTGGTGCAGGCCGGTATGAGCATGGATGATCTGGTCTACGTTCAAGTCGCCTGCACGGATCTCTCGCTGTACGACAAATTCAACGCCGCGTATCGCACTTATTTCACGACCAAGGATTTGCCGGCGCGCGAATTTATCGGGGCCAGCACGCTCCTGCGCGGCGGCCACTTCGAGCTGCAATCCATTGCCGTTCGCCACTGATTCGCAAGCCGCACACTCCTTGCGGCGTCGAGTGATTTCCTACTAGTGACCATACTAGGTCACTAGTAAGCTGCTCGTATTTGACCATATGCCCATATATCGCCATTCGTCCAACACTGCCCAGACCTCGTTTTATCTCTAACTGCTTGTAATATAAAGGGTTGAATTGTTAACAGAAATTTGCATCCAATGGTGATGTGAATGCATCCATTGAGATTCGGTAAGGCGGAGTCTATGCTAAGAATTACAACCGAAAAGAAGCGCTGCAAAGTCATCCTCACCGTGGAGGGGCGCCTGGCCGGGCCTTGGGTGGCGGCGCTGGAGCAGTGCTGGCGCGAGATGCGCGCCACGTCGCCAAACGAAAAATTCAACATCGATCTTTGTGGTGTCAGCTTTATCGATCCCGCCGGAAAGACGCTGCTCAAGGAGATACATCGCCAAGGCGGGCGGCTGATTGCGGAGGGCTGCCTGAATCAGGCCATCGTGCGTGAAATCAACGCCCCGGAAGACAAGGGCAAGGGCGAAAGCGGGAAAAACGGCCCCGGACGTTCGCACATCGTTTTTTATGTGGCGCTGTTCAGTTTGCTGGTGAGCCCGGCGCTGACGCTGGCGCAGAGCAACAGGCAGCAGAGTCCGTTGCCGGCAAATGCGCCGACCGAGGTTTTGCGGCTCACGCTGGACCAGGCCGTAGGGCTGGCGGTGAAACAGAACACCACGGCGCAAATTGCGATCCTGACGGCCGCCCAGGGCGTGCAAGACAAGAACACCGCGCGGGCGGAGCTGCTCCCGCACGCCGATTTGAACGTCAACGATTCCGTGCAGCGCATCAACCTGCAAGCATTTCTAGGGAAGAAGATTCCTGGGTTCCCGGAACATGGCGGGCCGTTTCAAGTGTTCCAGGCAGGGCCGTCGTTCGGGATGCCGATTTTCGATCTGACTTTGTTCCGGCGGTATCAGGCGGCGGGTTACCTGGCGAACGCCAGCAAGGCGGACAGCCTATCGACGCGGGAGCAGGTGATTCTGCTGGTGGTATCGCAATACATCGGAACGCTGCGGGACATTGCGGACGTGGAAGCGTCGCAGTCGCGCGTCGATTTGGCGCAAGCGTTGTACGACCAAGCCGCGGACCTGCAGAAAGAGGGCGTGGGCACGGGCATCGATACGCTGCGAGCCAACGTGGAACTGCAGAACGAGAAGCAGCGATGGATTGAAGCGCAAGCGAGCCGGGAGACGTCGCTGTTTGCGCTGAGCCGTTTGCTGAATCTCGATCCGCGGCAACGCATCGAACTGGCCGACTCGCTGAGTTTCTTCGAGACGCCGCAGCCCGAGGTAGAAGCCAGCATCGAAGAAGGCCTCTCGGTGCGCCAAGAATGGAAGGCGCTGCAAGAACAGATTCGCGCGTCGGAGCACCAGAAGAAAGCAGCCAGCGAGTCACGGTTGCCATCGTTGAAGTTCAACGGGAACTGGGCTTACGAGGGCTCTTCCTCGACGACCGGCATTCCGATTTACAACTACGCGGTGGCCGCGACGATGCCGCTGTTCACGGGCGGCCGGATCCACGCGGAGATGGTGCGAGCCGACCTGGACATTCAGAGACTGCAGCAGCAGCAGGCGGATTTGAGGAACCAGATCGCGCTGGACGTGAAGACGGCGCTGGTCAATCTGGATTCCGCACGAAGCCAAGTGCGCGTGGCGAATTTGGGTGTGCAGCTCTCGAAAGAAGAAGTGGATCAGTCGCGCGACCGTTTCAAGGCCGGCGTGGCGAACAACATCGAAGTGATTCAGGCGCAGGATTCGCTGTCCCGGGCGAATAATAACCAGATCGCGGCGCTGTACCGCTTCAACCAGGCGCGTGCGGACCTGGCGCGCGCGAGCGGGCAGATGGAAAAGGTTTACGCCAAGTGAAGGTGGGGTCATGAGCATCGAGATCGAGGTCGGATTAGAAAACGCGACGCGGGTCAAGCCGTTACCTGAAGTACTCCGGTTGGACGAACCGCCGAAGGGGTTGGCGAACCCAAAAGTGCGGGGCTTGCTGGTGACTGGCGGAGTCGTGCTGGTGGCCGCGCTGGTGGGGCTTTTCGTTTACTACCACAACCGCGAGAGCACGGATGACGCGCAGGTCGAAGGGCACATCACGCCGGTGGCGTCGAAAATTTACGGGCGAGTGGCGCAAGTTTTGGTGGAGGACAACCAGGCGGTGAAAGCGGGGCAAGTGCTGGTGAAGATCGACGCACGAGACTATCAGGCGAATCTCGACGGTGCGAAAGCGGCGCTGACGCTGGCGGAAAGCGACGCGCAAGCGGCGGGAGTGGATGTTCCGCGGACACGCGAGAACGTGGCCAGCGGAACTTCCAGCGCGGATGCGCAACTGGCCGGCGCGCAAGCGGATCTGCAGAGCGCGCAGGTTACTTACGAGCAAGCGCGGACGTCGGATCTGGCGTGGGCGCAGGCCAACATCGAGAAGAGCCGGGCCAATGCGGAACTCGGGCAAGCGGACCTGGCGCGGTACAAGCCGCTGCTGGACAAGGGAGAGATCTCGAAGCAGCAGTACGATGCGGCGAAGGCCAATGCGGATGCGACGGCGAGTTCGTTGAAGGCCGACCGGGAAAAGCTGGCGCAGGCCGAGCGCAGCGTGGACATCGCGAAGGCGCAATTGCTGGCGGCGCAGGCGCGGGTAGATCAGGCGAGGGCGGGAGTGTCGTCGGCACATGCGGATGTGAGGCAGATCAGCATGCGCACCGCGGACGCGCGGGGGAAAGTCGCGAAAGTGGAACAGGCGCGCGCGGTGCTGGTGGCTGCGGAGCTGAATGTGAGTTACACGGACATCGTTGCGCCGGTAGACGGCGTAGCGACGCACAAGCAGGTGGAGCCGGGGCAGATCGTGCAGCAGGGGCAGGGACTGCTGGTGGTTGTGCCGCTGCAGAACGTGTGGGTGACGGCGAATTTCAAGGAGACGCAGTTGCGGAAAATGAAGGCGGGCCAGAGGGCGGAAGTGCACGTGGACACTTATGGCAAGACTTTCAGCGGGCACGTCGATTCGATTGCGGGAGCTACCGGGGCGGTGCTGAGTTTGTTGCCGCCGGAAAATGCGACAGGTAACTACGTGAAGGTGGTGCAACGCATTCCGGTGAAGATCGTGCTCGATCCGATTCCGGCGGAGAAGGCGATTTTGCGGCCGGGGATGAATGTGGATGCCACGGTGATTACGGAATAAGAAGTAACGAAGCAAGGAAGCAACGAAGTAAAGAAGCGGAATAAAACGACGAGTTTAAGAGTTCAAAAGTAGAAGAGTAAAAGGTTGCGGAACAGTGCTAGATGCTGAACAGAATCCTAGCGAAGCTGCGGACTCCGGAAGGGAACATCAATCCCTGGGTGATCGCGGTTACGGTGACGCTGGCGACGTTCATGGAGGTGCTGGACACCTCGATCGCCAATGTGGCGCTGCCGCATATTTCGGGGAATTTGTCGGCGGGGGCGGACGAATCGACGTGGGTGCTGACGTCGTATCTAGTGTCCAACGCGATCGTGCTGCCGTTGTCGGGCTGGCTGTCGTCGCTGATCGGGCGCAAGAAGTTTTACATGTCGTGCGTGGCACTGTTCACGGTGAGTTCGTTTCTGTGCGGGCTGGCGCCGAGTTTGGGCGTGCTGGTGCTGTTCCGGATTTTGCAGGGCGTGGGCGGCGGAGGATTGCAACCCAGCGAGCAGGCCATTTTGAACGACACGTTTCCGCTGGCGAAGCGGGGCATGGCGTTTGCGGTGTACGGGCTGGCGGTGGTGGTGGCGCCGACGATCGGGCCGTGGCTGGGCGGGTGGATCACCGACAATTTTTCGTGGCGCTGGATTTTTTATATAAACGTGCCGGTGGGAATCATTTCGCTGTTGCTGACGTCTGTACTGGTGAGCGATCCGCCGTACATGAAGCGGGCGAGCCTCAAGAGAGGGTTCCGCATCGACTACATCGGGATCGGGTTGATCAGCCTCGGGCTGGGCAGCATGCAGATCATTTTGGATAAAGGGCAGCGCGACGATTGGCTGTCGTCGAATTTCATCGTGTGCTTCTTCGTACTGATGATCGTCGGGATCGTGGCCGGAATTTTCTGGGAGCTGCGGGCGAAGGAGCCGGTGGTCGATTTGCGGATGCTGAAGAACCGCAACTTCGCGTTGTCCACGGTGGCCATGTTTTTTCTGGGGTTCGTGCTGTATGCCAGCACCGTGCTGATCCCGCAATTCTTGCAGCAATTGCTGGGGTACACCGCGCAGTTGGCGGGGATGGCGCTGTCGCCGGGTGGCGCGGTGATCATGTGCATGATGCCGGTGGTGGGCTTTCTGGTGTCGAAGGTGGATACGCGGATTCTGATTACCTTTGGGTGCATCGTGTCGTCCGCGGCGTTGTTTGTGATGGCGGGGTGGAACCTGGGGCTGGATTACCGGCACGCGGTGCTGGCACGAATGTTGCAAAGCTTTGGGCTGGCGTTTTTGTTTATTCCGATCAACGTGGCGGCGTTTGCGTACGTGCCCAGAGAAAAGACGAACATGGGGACCGGGATCATTAACCTGGCGCGGAATATTGGGGCGAGCGTGGGCATTGCGACGGTGACGACGTTGCTCCAGCGGCGCGCGCAGGTGCATCAGTCGCAGCTCGCGGAGCATGTGAACGGATTCAGCGCGGCGTACCGAAACACGCTCAACGGCACGCAGCTGCGGCTGGTTTCCGCGGGATCTGGGTTGGCGCAAGCGAGCGCGCAGGCACACGGAATGATTTACAACACCGTGCAGCGGCAAGCGGCGATGCTGGCATTTATCGACAACTTTAAGATGCTGGGAGTGGTGTTTCTTGCGGTGATCCCAGTGCTGTTGCTGTTGAAGAAGCCCAGAGCGCCGTCCGGCAATGTGCCGGTGCATTGAGGACGCAGAAAGTTTTGTGATGCGCGGAACGTAAGAGTTCTAGAAGCGAAACGGGGGATAACCAATGGCAACGCAAGTGGCAGCAGTGGGAATGCAATTCGATGAAGGAAAGCTGATTCGCGCCGGGCAGCGGGGCGATTCGCAGGCGGTGGAAACCCTGTTCCGGCGGTACCAGCGGCCGCTGTTTCAGACGGCGCTGCGCGTGCTAGGAAACGCGGAAGATGCGGAAGACGCTTTGCAAGACGGCATGCTGTCGGCGTACCGCAATCTGAAGCGCTTTGAAGGGCGGTCGCAATTTTCGACCTGGCTCACGCGCATCGTGATCAACGCAGCGTTGATGCGGCGTCGTAGCGCGAAGGCGCGTCCCGCGGTGTCGCTCGATGAAGCGCCGCGCGAAGACGAACTGCCCGTGGCGGAGCGCTTTGCCGCCGAGGGTCCGAACCCGGAGCAGGTTTTTGCCGGGACGGAGCTGCGCGAGATCATCAGCGCGAATCTGGACGAGCTGTCGCCACTGCTGCGCACGGCGTTTGTGCTGCGGGAAGTGGAAGGCTACTCGACCGGGGAAGCGGCGAAGAAACTAGGCGTGACGGAGAATACGCTGAAGGCGCGGTTGTGGCGGGCGCGGCATCAGCTTGCCGAGCGACTGGGGCGGCGGCTGCGGCGTTTCAGCGACGACGTTACCGGCAAGAACGGCGACGGCGCTGGCATGATGGGCGAGGAAGCTTGCAGCTACTGCTGAAAGAAAAGAAATAGCGAGGTAAAGAAGCAACGAAGTAATGACGAGAGAGGCCGGCGGAAAAGCCGGCCTTTTCGTTTTTCTTTACTTTGGCGCGACGCGTGCGGCGGCGGGGTAGAGGCCGAGGACGCGGACTTCGCGCGTGGCCTTGCGAAGGTCCATCAGGGCATCTTCGAAGCACGAGGCGGGGGCCTCCAGGTCGACAAAAAATTGGTATTCCCACGGCTGACCATGGATGGGCCGGCTCTCAATCTTGTGCAGGTTGACGCCGTGGCGTGCCAAAGGTTCCAGAGACGCAAGTAGTGAGCCGGGGCGGTGGGCGAGGCGCATGGCGATCGTCATCTTCATGAGATGCGATCCCGATGCGGTCAAAACTGTCTTAAGCGCAAAGTCCCGAGTACCTTCCTTGACCGGCTGGAGCAACACAAAGCGTGTGAAGTTCTCGGCATTGTCTTGGATGCGCTCGGCGAGGATGATGCCGTGATAGTGGTCGGCGGCGCGGCGGCCGGCGATCGCGGCATGGCTTTTGTCGCCGTGGGCGAGGACTTCGCGGACGCTGCCGGCGGTGTCTTCCGCGGGAGCGCGCCGGAACTGCGGGTGCGCGGCGAAAAAACGCTCGCATTGCGCGAGGGCCATGGGATGCGAGGAAACGGTGCGAATGTCGGCGAGCGAAGAACCGGGCGAGGCGATCAAGTGCAGCTCGATGGGCAGAATCGTTTCCGCGGTGATGGTGAGGTCGCTTTCGAGCAGTAAGTCGTAGACGCGGACGACGGAGCCCGCGAGCGAGTTTTCCACGGGAACGAGCAGCGCGTCCGCGGCGCCCTCGGCGATGGCGCGAAATGCCGCATCAAACGTGGGCCGCGGAACGGTGGCGATCTGCTCGCCAAGAAGCTGCACGGCCGCGGCTTCGCTGAACGCGCCAGCTTCTCCCTGAAACGCCACCCGCATTTTCTGAAGGTCTACGTCCACACACGCCTCCCGTTTTGCGTGTCTCGTGATTTCTTTCCGGTCGCCGGTTGCTTCCCAGAGCTTCCGCGCGCGCCCTACAGCTTGACGGTTTCCGGGTATCAAGTATGATTCGCGCAGCTTCCCGAAACAAATGCGAATTTGGCGAATACGCGCAGAGGGACGAAGATGAGTTACGCAGAGAAGAGCATGGTCCCGGGAGAAACGCTGCTGTATCAGACGCGGCATCACTGGATGGTGCTGATCGGGCCGGTAGTCATGGGTTTTGTGTTTGGAGTGCTGGCTGCGGGGCTCCTGATCGAGGCGATCGCGGCTAAGAACGGGAAGGGTGTGGCGGCAGGCGCAACGTCGACCGGGGTGGAAGGGATGGTTGTTTTTGGAGTTTTCCTGCTGGTGGTTGCCATCGTTATGTTGGCGTACGGAATTGCGAAGCGCAACGCGACCGAGATGGCGGTGACCAACAAGCGAGTGCTGATCAAGACGGGCATGGCCAGTCGCAGGACTCTCGATTTGATGCTTTCTCGAGTGGAGAGCATCGGAGTGGAGGAGACGGTCTTCGGCCGGATGCTGGGCTACGGATCCGTGATCGTGCGCGGAACCGGCGGCACCCCGGAACCTTTTCTGATGATTGCCCATCCGCAAGAGTTCCGGCGCGCGGTGCAGGAGCAGACCGGCTTGGAACGCACCGGGAGTAATTAAGCGGTCGAGGAAGCTGTATACTGGAGCGGTTATGGAAGCCAAAAAAGGGGTAACGCTCAGGCCGGAACCCGGCGAATACGCGCCTTTCTATGAAAAGTACGTGGCGCTGGTCGCGGGAAACGACATTGTGGGCATCCTCGAAGCGCAGCGGCTGCAGATGATGCAACTTTTCGCGGCGCGAGGCGAGCGCGACGGCAATTTCCGGTACGCGCCGGAGAAATGGACCGTCAAGGAAGTGGTGGGCCACGTCAGCGATACGGAGCGCATTTTTGCGTATCGCGCGCTGCGCATCGCGCGGGGCGACGCGACTCCGCTGAGCGGCTTCGAGCAGGATGACTACGTGAGGGCCGCCGCGTTTGGGGACAGGTCTCTGGCGGATTTGGCGGAAGAATTCGTGCACGTGCGCAGTGCCACGGTGGCCTTGTTCCGTTCGCTCGGCAAAGACGCTTGGGTGCGCCGAGGAGTGGCCAACAAGAATGAGGTCAGCGTGCGCGCCCTGGCGTTCATCGTTGCCGGGCACGAACTGCACCACCGGCGCATCCTCGAAGAGCACTACTTCCCAGCGATACCCCGAGCCTGAATCAACGCCGCGGGCGAATGCGAACGGCGTCCACATAACATCGCTGATAGTTCAGATCTCTGCGTTGCTCGCAACTGCCGACGGTGATGGTTGTGCGTCTCGCGGTCCAGGCCATGCGATCCGCGGTGACCGGCACAGTGCGGCGGTGGACCCCGTTATGCCATCGGTTCTTGCGCGGGTGGATCAGGTAGCACAGCAGGATCGCGCCGGTCGCGAGAGTGACCGCTGCGGCGAACAGACCCGTGGGCTGCGCGGCAATCGGATTTGCGAACTGGTCTTCGATTATGTAGGCACCGAGACACATAAAAGTCAGCGCGAGGAATACGGCGATACTGCCGAAGGTGCGCTTCGTTCCGCCACGCGCAGCCAGGGATTTTGCGGGATGCGCGCCGGCGAGTGTGCTTGAAGTGGAATCGCGCATGGCCTATCCCTCGCGCGAGCTTTGCGGAACGGCGAGGGATTCCTCGACGCGAAGAAAATCCAGGTAGGTAAAGACGAGCGAGTTGTATTTCTTCTTCATGAACCCGCCACAAGCGCACCTGGGATTCAGTCCTTCGATTTCTCCGCTGATTTCGACCACTACCTGGCAGCCGCAGGCCAAATTCGTGCAGTGCCAGCGCTCTCTTGCCTTCATTAGCATGATCCGCGTTCCTCCCTTCGCCCTGGTTCTTTGCCATCCGCGAGGATGACTGGATGCCAACACTTCATAAGCGGTGAGGTACGATACCGAGTAGTACAATGAAAAGCAAGTCTTACTTTTGTGACATAGAGCTGGGCACGGCCCACGATTCGCGCTCTAGGGGCCTGAGAATAGGCGGCCCTGGGGTAACCAGGAAGGTAACAGTGAGGCCGTATCCGTGCAGTTAAGAGGGGGGAGCAGCTAGCCCGCCTCCTCGCCCGCCATGAGTTTGAGATGTTGCCACGGAGGCTCTATAAGATCCCATGCGGTTGGCCGGTCTGAAGACCGGCCACTACATAAGAGCCTGTGTGGCAACCCGAAAACCGACCCTCAGCGGCTGAAGCCGGATTGAAACGCAAGCACTTACGGCACGACTGAAGTCGTGCCCTGACGTTGCCACACGGACTCCAAAGCCCAATTGGCAACAAGCCACTGGCGTCGGGGTCCTTCAAAGCTCAGGGTAAACTGAAAGCCCCGACCTCCTAAAGAGGCGGAGTTGCCACAGAGACCCTTAGGCCCCCTCCCCCATGTTTTTCATAAGTGTTCATTCTAAAGAGAGTTAAAGTCGTTTGTTTTGATACACTTTTTCAAGTGTTAATTCTAAAGGTAGTTAGATCCGCAGACTATTGGCGAGTTAGATATGACCAGGTAGACCCTGTCGTGGGCTGGGAAGGAGGTCCGCTTTAGGTTCGGAATCGATAGCCGGTCGAGGCAGCGGCGGCCATCGGTAAAAGAGAAAGAACACAAAGAGGAAACGGCCCTTGGAGAGATGGGCAGACATGGGAATCTCCAGATCAGAAGAAATTGGGTTGTCAGGGATTTCTCGCGGGAAGCGACGGACACTGCTAAACGGGGAAAGTGTAACAGGGTAGTAATCGGATTGTCAAGGTGAAACTTGGTGATTCAGACCGGTAGGGGTTCGTTTCCGATTATCCGACCATACCTCCACCGAGTCGAAGCCGGAGACGATTTGCTTATCAACAAAGGTATATTGAGCCGTGTTCGAGACCAGGCCTTGGGGCACGCAATGCTCTGCCCGCGTTCGTGACTCTGACCACACACTCTCGTGATCCGCGTCACTGCATCCCTTCCGATAAAGTGAGCAACTAGCCGACACTTCAAACAATGGTGTCGGCCCACATCTCCGGTGCGTCCCAACACTGCCCCGGACGGCATCGCGTCGGATGCAAACCGGAGCGGCCCGGCCGAGCCTGGTGAAATCGGCAAGGAGGTCATATGTTTTGCAGCAAAACCTTTATCGACCCCGTAGTTCGCCGCGCGGCACTGCTGAGTTTCGCGTTATTCCTTACGGCGCTTGCCGCCAAAGCGCACACGCTACCGCCGCCCATCCAGCTCTCCTTCGGGGCCGCCGGCGGCTCCAGCCCGGTAATGGCGCTGGATTCGAAGGGCAACATCGATGTCGCCTGGATCGGCAGCAGCATCTTCTTTGCCCGTTCCACCGACGGCGGCGTTACATTCTCCATTCCCAAGGAGGTTCAGCCACTTCCTTCCTCCGCGAGTAACTTGCAGATCGGCTTGGACGCCCGAGACCACATCAACCTGATCTGGACGGCCCCGGACGGCGCGTTTCTTAGCCGCTCGACCGATCTCGGTTTTGCGTTTTCCGTCCCAACGAACCTTTCTAGCAATCCGGGCGTCATGCCCGACTCCCTTCAAATGGTTGTCGAGCCGGGCGGTTCCATCAATCTCGTCTGGGTCCGGGTACATAGGCCCGTGCCGTCGGAAGATGCATTCTTTAGCCGTTCCACCGACGGCGGTGAAACTTTTTCAGTGCCAGTTGCCGCGGCTAGGACTCCCCATGGTCGTCTCTTCTTTAGTAGCGATGTCCAAGCTGTACTCGGGCCGAAGGGACAAATCTACATTTTCATGACGCAGAACGAGGAGCATGGAAACAGCGATTCGTGTGACGTTGTGTTCGTCCGCTCAATAGACCGTGGGAGCACATTTTCTTCGCCGCTAGATATTTCCGGCTCTGCGGGGCTGTGCAGCGCTGCCAAGCCGGTTGTGGATTCGCGAGGCAACATCAATGTGGCCCTGTCTTACCGCTCACCGGGGCCAGGTTCGCCTGGACCCCCGGAGAACGTGGTGTTCCGGCGCTCGACGGATGAGGGCGCGTCGTTTTCCACTCCGGTGAACGTGTCGGGCGTGCCGCACCTTTTTTTCACCTCTGATTTGCGGATGGTCGTTGACGCGAGCGAGGATATCTACATCGTATGGAATACCAGCGCCCTGTTTTTCGCGCGCTCTCACGATCGTGGGGCCACGTTCTTCAAGCCTAAGATTCTCAGCGTTCCGCCGGCTCCAAACTTTTTCCGGAGCCACAGCCCGGCGTTAGCTGTCGATTCCTGCGGCAACATCAGTGTGGCGTGGTCGGACTCCGGCCTGGGCGACTCCTCGGGGGATGCTGATATCTTTTTCAAGCGTTCCACGGACGAAGGCGTGACGCTTCCGAATCCCGTGGATCTCTCCCACACTCCGGGCCAGTCGGCGGTCACTCCTCAAATGGCCGTGAACGCTCGCGGTGATGCTTACCTTGTGTGGCAGGCGAACGTCTCCAACGTGGCTTCCCAAGTTTTCTTTGGCCGAGTTCCCGAGTCTTTTTCGCAGCCCGTTGATTTCAGCGTGAGGGTCTCTCCCAAGTCCGCAGACGCCGCCCAGGGTGAGACGCTCCAATTCAAAGTCGCTGGCCACGATTTGGACGATGCTAAGGAGTTGGACCTCATCTGCAGCCCCTTGCCTTCCAGCGCCCTGCTCCCAAGCGACGACCCTGTCTTCGCGACCTGTACCTTCAATCCGCCATCCCTTTCGGCGCACCACTCGCACTCCACGGCACATCTGACTGTGACGATTCCGCCCACTTTCCTCACCGGCAGCTATTTCCTCGGCGTGAACGCAGTCGGCGGCTCCACCGTCAATACCCAGACCGTCGAGTTGAACGTCACAGCGCCCGGTGATCCAGCTCCGTCCTCTACTTCCGCCGCCACCGATTCCGCCAGTTTGCGGAGTGCTCTGGCTGGAACCTTGGGGCTCAACGGGCGGCGATGCCGCGAGCCTCACGACGACACCAAGGAGCGTTAACTCGCGGGGAGGACTCCATAAGTTAGGTGTCTTCCCTCACGGAAGACCAGAAGCCCGCTGCACGCTGTGTTGCGTCTCAGCTACTGCGCAACTGCTTCCTTCGCCTGCGCGATGGAGGTCTCCATTGAGGCAACAACGTACGGAAACCTGAGCTCGAGGCGCGGGGAGCTGACTCGGCTTGATTTAAGGCATTTGCGGCCCGGCCCTTCGTTGCTCTGGATGAACTGAACAGTTTGCGGGAGAAGTTCAAAAGCGCCAACCACGGTCGGCGGCCGCTACAGTTGCATGCACGTTTGGTATTGCTAAAACTGATGTTTGCGGTGCAGTAAGCTGCCGGCGAAATGGCCGGTCTGAAGACCGGCCACTACACGTGCGGGGCTTCGCGTACGCAGGCTAGAGGAGGGGCTCGCTCCAGTTCTCGAGGGTGTCTTTGACCTTGTGCAAGAACTGGTGGGCGATGGCGCCGTCGACCACGCGGTGGTCGTAGCTCAGCGTGACGTAGCACATGGAGCGGATGGCGATGGAGTCGTTGATCACCACCGGGCGCTTTTCGATCATGCCGAGGCCGAGGATGCCGACGTTCGGCTGGCTGATGACCGGGAGGCCGAAGAGGCCGCCGAAGACGCCGGGGTTGGTGATGGAAAAAGTGCTTTCCTGGACTTCTTCGGGCTTGAGTTTCTTGGTGCGGGCGCGCTCGGCGAGATCGTTCATATTGCGCTGGATGCCCAGGATGTTCTTTTCGTCGGCGCTCTTGATGACCGGAACGAGCAAGCCCCAGTCCAGGGCCACGGCGATGCCCACGTTGATTTCCTTGTGCAGGATGACGTTGGTGCCGTCGAGCGAAGCGTTCATGGTGGGGTAAGCGCGCAAGCCGGCGACGGCGGCCTTCACGAAGAAGGGCATGAAGGTGAGCTTGGTTTCGTAACGCTTCTCGAATTCATCCTTGGATTTGGCGCGCAACGCGGCGACCTTGGTCATGTCCACTTCGTCGACGGAGTAGACGTGCGGCGAAACGTGCTTGGAGGCGACCATGTGCTCGGCGATGCGCTGGCGCATGATGCTCATGGGCTGGACTTCGTAGTTGCCAAAGTACAGTTTCTCGCGGGGGACGGCGGATGCGAAGGCGGCGTGAGCTTGGCCGCCGGAGGTGGCAGGCGGCGGTGGGGGAGCTGCCGCGCGGGTAGCAGCGGCCGGGGTGGCCGGCGCCGCGGCTTCTTCCGCGCCCGCTGAAGATGGCGCGCCACCGGCGATGAAGGCTTCGATGTCCAGCTTGCTGACGCGGCCGCCTGCGCCGGTGCCCGGCACGGCGGAGAGATCGACACCATGCTCCTTGGCCATGCGGCGGACCAGGGGCGAACTGTGAATGCGTTCGCCGGAGGGGCGCGGCGGCGCGGAAGCGCCTACGGCACCAGCAGCCGGAGCGGCAGCGGCGGGCTTGGCGGCGGCTGCGGGAGCGGCGGCCTTTGGCGGTTCCGGGGCTTTTGCCGGAGCCGGGGCGGGAGCAGCGGCGCTGGCCGAACCGACGGCATCGATCACGCCGACAACGGTCTGAATCGGCACGGTCTTGCCTTCGCCGACTTTGATTTCCTTGAGGATGCCGGCGGAGGGCGAGGGGATTTCCGCATCGACCTTGTCGGTGGAAATCTCGAAGAGCGGCTCGTCACGCTCGACTTTGTCGCCGGGCTTCTTGAGCCACTTGGTGATGGTGCCTTCGAAAATGCTTTCGCCCATCTGGGGCATTACGATGTCGACGGCCATGTGTGTCTCCTGTCCTAGATCCTAAACCCAAAGCGCACAGCCATTCTTGGCTGTGCCACTAAAACTTAATAGCGAGCCAGCGCTTTCGCGGCGGCGAAAACTTTCTGCGCGTTGGGCAGAAAATATTCTTCTAACGGCGGCGAATATGGGACCGGCGTGTCGAGCGACGTGACGCGAAAGACCGGGCCGTCGAGATCGCCGAAGGCTTTCTCGCAAAGAATGGCGGCGATTTCGCCGGCGATGCCGCCTGTTTTTGTGTCCTCGTGGACGACCAGAACTTTGTTAGTTTTTTTCACGGACTGCAAGATGGTGTCTTCATCGAGCGGCAGCAGGGTGCGCAGATCGATGACTTCGGCTTCGATGCCTTCCTTGGCGAGGGCCGCGGCGGCTTCGAGCGAGGTGTGCATCATCGCGGCGTAGGAGAGGATGGTGAGGTGCTGGCCTTCGCGGCGCACGATGGCCTTGCCGATGGGCACGGTGTAATCCTCCGCGGGCAGCTCTTCTTTGATGCGGCGGTAGAGGAACTTGTGTTCGAAGAACAGCACGGGATTATTATCGCGCACCGCGGATTTCAGCAGTCCCTTGGCGTCGTACGGAGTCGAGGGATAGATAACCTTCAGACCGGGAGTATGGACGAAATACATTTCCGGGTTGGCGGAGTGGAACGGGCCGCCGTGAACGCCGCCGCCGGAAGGGCCGCGGATGACCATGGGCGCGGGCGCGTTCCAGAGATAGTGACTCTTGGCGACGAAATTCGTGATTTGGTTGAAAGCGCAGACGATGAAATC
>JBGOVR010000191.1:0-7720 GCA_041478205.1 Candidatus Acidiferrum sp. | reverse complement strand
GACGGCCAAGCTAAACGACAACACCACCACCGCCGGGAAACTCTTCTCCGATCCGCAACTGTACGACAACTTGACCGGACTGACCGGCGACCTGCGCTTGCTGATTGGGGATTTCCGGCAGAATCCCAAGAAATTCCTGCATTTCAAGGTTACTATTTTTTGATGTACTTGTGATTCCGTGGGGCTTCGCTTTGCGGGGATTGCTTCCGGTGTGTTGTAATGCAATTGTAACAAGGACAGGATACGCTCGACGGACACGGTAGTTTGTGCCCACAGGCTCGATGGACAATCAGGAAGCACCACAAAAAGTACCGCGCGGCGAAGCGGCCAAATCTACGCTGCCGCAACCAGGGCGTCCGGTGCCGAGCCGGGCTTATCCCGGCGCGCTGATCGTCGTGGAAGGTACCGACGGCTCCGGCAAGAGCACGCAGCTGTATCTTTTGAAGAGGTGGCTCGAAATTGGGGGCTACCGGCTGCACTTTACGGAGTGGAATTCTTCGCCGTTGGTAAAATCCGCGACGCGCCGCGGGAAACAACGGCGATTGCTGACGCCCACCACGTTTTCTTTGCTGCACGCGGCGGATTTTGCGGATCGCTGCGAGCGCCAGATCATGCCGCTGCTCCAGGGCGACTACCTGGTGCTGGCCGACCGCTACGTCTATACGGCGTTTGCGCGAGATGCTTCCCGCGGCTGCCCGCCGCGATGGTTGCGGAATCTGTACCGCTTCGCGCCGGTTCCGGACATTACTTTTTATTTTCGCGCGCCGCTGGATGTGGCCGTGAACCGCATCCTGAGTGGACGTCCCAGGCTGAAATACTATGAAGCGGGAATGGACCTGGGGTTGTCCTACGACCGCGCCGAGAGCTTCCGGCTTTTTCAGGCGCGCATCCTCGAGGAATACGACAAGATGGTGGACTCCGACAATTTTGTGGTGCTCGACGGCACGCTGCCGGTCAACAAACTGCAAAAGCAGATGCGTGACATCGTGGCCTCCAAGATCGATCTCAAGCGGTTCGCGCCGCGCGTTGCAGACGCGGAGTAAGCATGCCCGACCAGGAAAAAGAAAAGCAGGAAAAGGACAAGCAGGAAAAAGACAAGGCCGCGGCGCCGGCACCGGGCACGACGGCCGAACCCACGTCGGCTCCCGTGTCTGGTCCGGCGGCGAAGGCTCCCACGGACGAAGAGGCGGCGCAGCACTTTTTTGGAGAGCCGCTCGTGGGTTTCGATCCGAGTGAAATCACCGGCAGTCTCTTCGTGATCGAAGGGATGGACGGGTCCGGGCGGTCAACGCAAATTGCGCTGTTGCAGGAGTGGCTGGAGTCGGAAGGTTTTGCGGTGCAGACCAGCGGTCTGCGGCGGTCGAATCTGGTGGGACGTGATATCGACCAGTTGCTGGCGAAGAATGCGGTCACGCGGCTGACGCTCTCATTGATGTACGCGACGGATTTTTTCGACCAGGTGGAACATCGCATCCTGCCGGCGCTGCGCGCGGGCACAGTGGTGCTTGCGGACCGTTTC
Organism: Candidatus Acidiferrum sp.; assembly: GCA_041478205.1. Taxonomy (GTDB): domain Bacteria; phylum Acidobacteriota; class Terriglobia; order Acidiferrales; family UBA7541; genus Acidiferrum. Next base: position 6,201 of record JBGOVR010000191.1, on the reverse strand, counting down.
ATCTTTACGCTCATCGCGCGCGGCGTGGTGCGCGGGATCAATCGAGACTACATCAGCGGCCTGTACGCCATGGCGCTGCGGCCCCATCTGACGTTCTGGTTGAACGTGCGGCCGGAGACGGCGTTCGCCCGGGAATTCAAGAAAGCGCAGGCCATCAGCTATTGGGAAGCGGGGCGCGACATGTCGCTGTCGCATGACCTGTATTGGTCGTTCATTCGCTACCAGACGATGATCAAGAGGGAATTCGAGGTCATGGCCAAGCGGCACGCCTTCATCGAATTGGACGGCGAAGCGAGCGTACCCGCGGTCAACAAACAATTGCGCCTGCGCATTGGCGAACAGCTTGGGATTCGCGCTACGAAATATACTCCCTCCGCGGCCCTCGCGCACCTCTGGCGGTAGACGCCAACATGTCCGAGCCGGTTCACATCGCCGCGATTGATGCGGGCTCCAACGCCGTCCGCCTTTCCGTCGCTCGGGCTTATTCCGCGCTGGATATTGAGCCGCTGCACAGCGAACGCTACTCGCTGCGTCTTGGCGAGAGCGTTTTTCTGCGCCATCGCTTTAGCGAAGACATTTTAAAGAAGAGCGTCAAAGCGTTTCGCCACCTCAAAGAGGTGATGGACGAATTTGGCGTGACGCGTTACCGGGCGGTGGCCACCAGCGCCTCCCGAGAGGCGCGCAACCGCGACGCGTTCCGGAGCCAAATCAAACAGAAATGCGGCATCGCTCTGGAGATCATCAGTGGCGCGGAAGAGTCTAGGCTTGGCCGCGAAGCCGCGCTTGCGGCACTCGGGCCGGAGGCGCTTCCGCGGTGCATCGTCGATCTTGGCGGCGGAAGCCTGGAAATAAGCATTCTTCGCGATCGTGCCGTGGAACAGGCCGCGCAATTGCCGGTCGGTACGGTGCGGTTGATGACCACGCTGAATATTCCTGGCGTGATTGGCCCGGCGCAGGCCGAGCAGGTGCGCCGGTACGTGCGCGCGCTTCTCGAGTCGCGCCTGCCTTCTCGCCCAAATCTCGGGGAGAGCGTTGCGGTGGCCCTGGGAGGTAATGCCGAAACACTTGCCGGCGTCGCACCGGGGCCGCGCGAGCATGGCGTGCCCACGCTGCAGCTCCCGCTGCTGCGCGAGCGCCTGACGGACATTCTGGAGCGTGATGTGCGCGAGCGCATGAAGGCGTATGCCGTGCGGCGAGACCGTGCCGATGTCATGGGCATTGCGGCGATCACGTTCATCACGCTGGGACGGTATTTGAACCTGCGGACGCTCTCGATTCCTAGTGTGGGCCTTCGCGAAGGGCTCTTGCAGGAAATCGCGCGCGAGGCCTTTTCCCGGAAAGAGCCGCATCGCTACAACGCAGTGGCACGACAGCTTATCGTCGGGACGCGCAGCTTCGCGCGACGTCTCGAATACGATCAGCGGCACGCCGAGCATGTCCGCGAACTGGGCATCATGCTTTTCGACCGGCTTCAGCCGCTGCATCATTTGCCCGCGCAATCGCGCGTGCTGCTGGAAGCCGGCGCGCTGCTTCACGACGTCGGGCATATGGTCAGCCATCGCGGGCACCACAAGCATGGCGAATACCTGGCGCTCAATGGCGACATTCTTGGCCTCGAGGGGCGGGACCGTGCGGTAGTTGCAACGCTGGTGCGCTACCACAATCGCAAATCGCAGCCGGCGGGGCACCACGTGGCGTATTCTTCGCTGAATAACAACGATCAACGGATTGCTCGCCGGCTTGCGGCCCTTTTGCGAATTGCCGAAGCCCTCGATCATTCGCACCGCCAGCGGGTCACGAACCTGGACGCTTCGTTTCAGCGAGGAGCTGTGGGCCTGCAAATCAAAGCGCGCGGAGACGCGGCCGAAGACTTGCGCGACGCGAATCGCAGCGCGGAACTCTTCGAGAAGGAATTTCGCGTACGGCTTTATTTTCGGCAATTCGGCACGTAAGAATCAGTGAAGGAGAAGACTTCCGATGCAGCTTTACATTGTGCGACATGGCATCGCGATCGATCAGGACGATCCGAAGTGCCCGCCCGATCCGGATCGCTATCTGACCGAGGAGGGCATCGAAAAAACAAAACAGGTCGCCAAGGGTATCGCGGCTCTCGGTGCCACCGCGGATTTGTTGATGAGCAGCCCTTACGTGCGGGCTATGCAGACGGCGGAGATTTTTGCCAGCGCGCTGGATTGTCCGGCGCAGAAAATCCGCCGGACCGATCTGCTGTTACCCGGTAGCGAGGCTTTGGTGTTTTACCGGGAGCTTGCCAAGGATAAGCAGTCTTCGACGGTTTTTTGTTTCGGCCATGCGCCGCAGTTGGACGACTTGATTGCCGCGGGAATCGGCTCGAAGAACCACGTCACGTCGCTGAAGAAGGCTGGGGTGGCGCTGCTGGAGTTGAAGCGGGTGTCGCCGCCAAGCGGGGAGCTGGTTTGGCTGGCTACGCCGAAGTTGCTGCGGCGGGCCGGGAAGTAGCCCGGCTTTGATGACATCGAGGCGTGAATACCCCCCCTCCCCCTTTTTCGTAAGTGTTCATTCTAAAGAGAGTTAAAGTCCTTTGTTTTGATACACTTTTGCAAGTGTTGATTCTAAAGAGACTTAGACGCCGTTTCTGTTGGCAATTTTGCAAACAGTCATTCGGGGTCAAAAATCTCATACCCCCCACCCCCCGGGGCAGTTCGTATGAATTTCAAAGTAAAGGACTTACGAAAAGAGCAGTTTGTAAGCTATTGAAAATAAAGGACCGTCTTGCACGCGAAGAGTCTAGATGCACAGGGATTCCCTCGCCGGAGGCGGGGGACACTTTTGAACAAGGAAAGCATAGCAGGGTAGCTCTATAGTTGTTAAGGTCAAAAGTGGTTATATATTGGCTAAACCGGACTAAGAAAGGGGCAACAGGGCCCTAGACCCGATCGGGTTCGAGCCCTGTTGCCCCACGCTACGCCGGAGAGTGTTCGGGGCGATTTTTCCTCGACCCGTTTAGAGTTCGCGCTGGGCTTCGTCGGCGTCTTCCGCCAGGTCGCGAAGGAAGGCAAAGAATTGCTTGTTCTGCTGGCCAAAGAAAAGGCCGTCGGCGGTCAAGGCTTTGACGGCGCCCATGGCGGCACCTTTTGTTTGGGTAGGGCGAATGATGGAGCACGCCGGGAATTTCTTGCTGAGGAAGATGGTGGGTTCCGGCATGATCAAGTTGGTCTGGAACTCCTCGCCGCCGAAGCCAGGGTCGTTGTTGAGGTCGTGAAACACGACCTTTGTTTTGTTCACGGGGTCGATGTCGGTCAGCGCGGGGGCATTGCCTGCTTTGTCGTGCCAGGTCTGGAAGTGCGTGATTTCGGTGCCGCCGATACTCAGGACGATTCGCAAAACTTCCACGTTGGAAACCCTTTGCGCGAGTTGAGGGTAGAGGCTGGAGCCACCCTGCTCGATGGTCCCAAAGTGGAATCCGGCCACGTTGGCGATGGCCTGGGTGCGGTCGGAGACGCCGCTGGGTTTTGTGCCGTCGGCCACCAAGTCTTCATTGGTCCGGGGAATGGCGGTGCGATTGGTGATGTTGACGGCTTGTTTGAAGGTGTCGCCGAAGTCCGGGTTCTTGGTGCGGCTACGGTAGCGCGTAAACCAACTGGTGTCCACGTTGAGGTGCATGAGGTTGGTCAGCCGGCCGCTTTGCGGGACGCCGTCTACTTTGCTCGGGGCGATATTGGCAAACGCCGTGAGGTCAACGGTATCCGCGCCCTTGGAGGCCAAGTAAGCGTTGATGAACAGTTCGTGGGAGAGCTCGTCGTCGGTGTTGTCGGCAATGTATTGAGACATGTCGCCGTCGAGTTGTGAAAGGGCGGTGATGTAGAGTTGGCTTGGCCCATTGGTGGCGCCTACGCCTCCCAGCTCGTTGTATTGCTGCCACAGATCGGTCTCCAGGATTTCGGCGGCGGCCAGGAACCTGAGAATGGCGGCATCTCCTCTGGTGAGCCTTCCGCTCTTCTCTTCCTCGTCGGCAAAGGCGGGGAGGCCGCCGGCGAGCAGCCCGGCGCCCATGGTTGCAGCACCTGCGGCGACCATGCCGTTTTTCAAAAACGCACGTCGATTCTTTGCACTGCTGAAGATGCGTCCCTTTTCTTTCATCGTTTCATCTCCTATTTGTGAGAATTTAATCCGAAGCGTTCGCATGGAATGCCTCGGTAAACCGATTTGCTAGTAGCTCGGTGCGCTAACTCGTGCAGAATCTCGAAACGGACGACGATGGCCCGCGCACCGACACACCCCGACACAGGCGACGCGCACCTTTTCTTCAGTGAAAGCATCACTGACTTCGAGATGGCGAGCGCACTAGACCTACGGATGATGGGTTACTGAGGTTGTGGATTTTGCCGCGATCCCCGGGCTGGGCCCTGGGAATTGCGTGCTCGGTGTTCGGGCCGTGTTGCCCTGCGGATTGACACGGCCTTGCTTGTAAGGATTTCTCTGCGGACCCGTCCCGAACAGAGCATCCCCGATCGATTTGCTTGTCTTGAGTTCGTGAGGCCGGCCGTTGCTGGCAGCGGAAAGCAAATTGAAAGTGCATCCAGCATCGACGCAACACCAACTATGCGGCTTAAACATCACGGCGACGGAAGCGCCATGCAGCAGGAACAGCCGTGAATCTTGCCGGATTCGAAGCTCTTTCTGCCGCGATTCGTTCCATTGCCGTCACTCACATTACCGGCAGGAGCGGGAGCGCGTGTCACGTCGAAGTCAAATCCGTGTTAGGCGCACGCATTTTTTGTGTCTTATGAACGGCGAGCGGAGCGTCGATCGTGTTACCGAGAATTCATCGCGTTGAAACAAACTCCGCAATGGAACCGTGGTGGCGATGCGATGCGGACCACAACGCGCAGGTGTGCGGGTGTACAGAAAGCGATTGTAATGCGGCGCAGCCTACTTCGCAGCTACGACGTTGTAGCCGTCGATTTCCAGAACAGGATCTTTGCCATCGAGACTCGTGGCGTCGTACTTCGCGCTGATGGTGCGTTTTTCGCCGGGCAGCAGCGAAGAATAATTGTCGGTCCAGAAGATGGGCGTAACATCTTCGCCGCCCTGGCCGCGAGTGAGACGCGCGTGCACCATGAAGGCGACGGCGCCACTCTGATTCTCGAGGGTAACGGTCATCGCGGAGTCCTGCCCACGCTGATGAATCTCCTTGCTAACGGCTACTTTTGCCGGAGGCAAATCGTTTAAGCCCGTGAGGTCCCCGAACTCCAACTGCGGCGTGTAGACGGTGTCTTTTTTGTGTTTCCAATCCAAAACGTCGGGCTTGGTGGACAGCCAGTAAAAATTATCGCTGAGCAGCTTGCCGCCGGCGTCATGCAGTTGCAGGCGGAGGAAGTAGGTCTTCGTTAAGCCGGGGACGTTCGGCAAATCGAAGACCTTGGTGCTGCTATCCGGTGCCAGATTAAGCGCCGCGTCGCGAGAAGCTTGCTCTTTCGCATCCAGGTTGTAGAGCTTGGCGGTGGCCTTCACGCCTTTCACCGCTTCGTAGGTGCTGTTGATCACGGCCACGGAATTGTCGTCATACGAATACTGGACGTGAAGGGGCTCCATGGCTTTTTTGGTGCCGAAATATCCGCCGGCGGGAACGAGATAGTAGTCGTAGAGATGCCAGATCAAGGATGGCCAGGCATTGTTTTGCATCCACTGAATCACTCCGGTAGAGGTGTATTTGTTGCGCGCGTAGGCTTCGAACATGGCGCGCTGGCCGTCGTAGGTCATGGCCTGGGCTTTGCGCTCGTAGTCGTCGAGCGAAGTCGCCGTGCCGTAGCGGTGGTTCAAGCCGGCGGTGAAAACATTCACGGTGGTGAATCGTTCGCCACCCGCGTGATAGTTCCAGACGTCGTCGATGGGCCAGAGGTGATCCTTGGGAATAAAACGCTCGAGGCTTTCGCGTGGCGGAATCGCTGGACCCGGGCTGGTCTCCGTGTTGTAGCCGTAGGCGCCACCGGCGTGGGTGTCCGCGAGCCAATAAACCGGTGGAACGTATTCGTAGGGGCCGGTCATTTTGACGCCGGACTTTCCCGTTACCGTCGTCGGCGTGTCCGCGGCGGAAGAGACCGAAGGATTGGGCCAGTCAAGATCTTTCAGGATGCCGAGATACATTTTCTCGACGGCCGCGGGGGGAGGATTGTCGCTGCCGTAGAGCCACACGAAGACGCTGGGATGATTGCGCAGAAT
>JBGOVR010000013.1:0-54088 GCA_041478205.1 Candidatus Acidiferrum sp. | reverse complement strand
CCGAGTTTGTCGATGTCTTCCTGAAGAATGATTTGCATTGCTTATCCCTTTCGATTTGTGCGCCGCGGCAGCTCATGGTGATGACCAGTCTTTGGACTGGCCCCTTGTTCGTCGACCGTGGCACTGCTGGCGGGTCTAAAGACCCGCCACTACAGCTAGCTCTTGGGCGCTTCGGCAGCGGGCGACGCTGCTGGAGCGGCCGGTGGATGTGCCGCGGCGGCTGCGCCCGGGACCACCACTCGCGGCGCTTGCGTCCCTGCGGCGCTGCCTGCGAAGGGCAGCAGCGCGATGTTGCGCGCGCGCTTGATGGCTTCGCCGAGCCAGCGCTGGTGGCGCGAGCACACGCCGGTCATGCGCCGCGGAAGAATCTTGCCGCGCTCTTGCACGAACTGCGACAAAATATCCGCGCGCTTGTAGTCGATGAAGTCCATCTTCTCGACGCAGAACTTGCACACTTTCTTCTTGCGGAAATACTGGCGCTTCCCGCGGCGCGGGCCACCTGGCCCTCCGGGACCACCTCCACCCGGTCCGCCTTCCCGGCGCGGTCCGCCATGCCCGCCGCCGGGTCCGCCATGGCCGCCGCCTGGACCGTGTCCGCCTTCGCGACGCGGCGGTCCGCTCGGGCTCGGTGCTTGCTTCTGTTCCTCTGCCATACCTGCCTACCTTTCAAGTGTGGCCTCGGCTTAGCCGGGGCGAACTCTGTCGATTCTGAAAAATTCCAACGCGAGCGAACTAGCTTGCTGCGGCAGGCTGCTCTGGAACCGGAGCCGGAGGAGCCGCAGGGGCCGCCGAGGCACGGCGTGGACGCCGGGCTGCGCGCAGCTCGCGTTTGTGGACCAACTTCTTCTGGCGCTTCAAATCTTCGTCCAAGCGCACCGTCAGGTATTTGATCACCACGTCCTGGACGCGCAAGCGGCGTTCCAGCTCGGCAATCAGATCGTCGTGCGTCGTGCGAATCTGCTGGTAAACGTAGATGCCTTCGCGATGCTTGGCCACGCGGTAGGCCAGTTTGCGCGTGCCCCAGTGCTCGGTCTTTTCAATCTTGCCGCCCTTCTCCGTGCACGTGTGCTCGATGCCGGCGATAACTTTTTTGATTTCGTCTTCCGGCGTGGCCGGCCGCACGATGAAAATCAAATCGTACAAACGCTCTTCCATGATGACCTCTTTCCTTCTGTCCGGGCGCTGGGCCCGGGAAATTCGTTACAGCGCGCCCGCCACAATGGCTGCGGGTCTTGCAATGGCAGCGGGTCTAAAGACCCGCCCCTACAGTTCCGGCTCGTCCTCAGAGGGTTTGCGCCGGTTGTACTTGTTCATCGCCGCGTCGATTCCTTGCGTCAGAATCATCTCCACGGCGTCGCCTGCTTCGCCGATCATTTCCGCGGCAACTTCGAGCTCCGCCTTCTTCATCGGCCGGAGCACGTACTCTTTCCGGCTGCTGAGCGGATGATCCGGCCCACAACCGAGCCGCAGCCGCGCAAATTCCTGCGTTCCAACCGAGCCGATCACGGACTTCGCGCCGTTGTGGCTGCCGGCGCTGCCGTCCGGATGAATCCGGATGGTGCCCAGCGGCAATTGCGCCTCGTCCCACATCACCAACAAGTCGCTGACAGCCAACTCGTACTTCCCCAGCAGCTCCCGTACCGAGATGCCGCTGAGATTCATATACGTCTGCGGCTTCGCGAGAACGACTTCTTCTCCACAAAGCTTTCCGCGCCCAACAAGCGCCTTGCCTTCCGGCCGCTCGACGCGAATCGCACCGCGATTCGCCAGCTCGTCCACCGCCATAAAACCCAGATTGTGCGGCGTCCACTGATATTCCGGGTCGGGATTCCCAAGCCCCACAATGAGCCGCATAAGTCTGTGTCCACCAACCCGCCGATCGGCGCGGGCCACACGCCGCAAAGTGCGGCGTTACTTCTTCTTCTCGCCCTTCTCGCCCTTCTCGCTCTTTTCGGGTTTGCCTTCGGCCTCGGCGCCTTCTTCGCCTTCCACTTCCTTCTTGCCCTTCTTGATGACCTCGGGCTCGGCTGGCGCTGCCGCGTCGGCTGCCACGGCTTCGACGGGCTTCTCTTCTTCGACCTTGAGAGCGACGACGTGCGCGAGCACGCGTTCCGGGTCGGTAATCAGCTTCATCTTCGCTGTATCGATCGGCAGTTCTTTCGCGCGCAGCGCCTGGTTCAACATCAAGCCGCTGACATCCACCTTGAACTCCGTCGGAATGTCCGCGGGCAAGCACTCGATTTCCACTTCGCGCGTCACCATTTCAAAAACGCCGCCTTGCACCTTCACGCCCGAGGCCTCGCCAAACGTATGCACGGGCACCTTCACGCGCATGCGTACGTCCATGGCCACGCGAAAAAGATCCACGTGCAGCAATTTGCCGGAGACGGGATCGACCAGCCAATCCTTGAGGATGGCGGGTTCATGCTTTCCGCCGAGGTCCACCTGAAAAAGCGTGTTGTGGCCACTCTCGGAACGCAGGATCGCGCCCACCTGCTTGGCATTCACGGAGAGCGTGATGGCATCGCCCTTGCCACCATAGAGCACGGCCGGAACCTTGCCCGTCAGCCGCAGCCTGCGGGCCTCATTCTTGCCGCGCTGCGCGCGGGGTGCTGCTTCCACGACGATCTGAGTCTGCTGAGCCATACTTTCTTTCCCTTCCGCTTTTTCTCCGCGCTCTGCGCGCCGGTGCGTTTAATCTTGTAATTCTCTCTCTGCGAGCACTGTGTTCCGGTCTCTGTGCTCTCTGTGTTAATTCTTTCTTTTCTCGAGCCTCAAATGAACAGCTCGCTGATCGAGGTCTCCTCATGAATCGAGCGAATGCCACGGGCGAGCAGGCCCGCAACGCTCAAAACTTTGATCTTTCCCATCTTTATGGCCGCTTCCGCGATCGGCACGGAATCCGTGGCCACCACTTCCTTGATCTGCGACTTTGCGATGCGTTCGATCGCCGGGCCCGAAAGCACCGCGTGCGTGCACGCCGCATAAACTTGCGTCGCGCCTTCGCGAATCAGGGCTTCGGCGGTTTTCACCAGCGTCCCCGCCGTATCGATAATGTCGTCCACAATCAGCGTGCTGCGGCCGCGAACGTCGCCGATCAGGTTCATGACTTCGCTGACATCCACATCCACGCGGCGCTTGTCCACGATGGCCAGCGGCGCATCCAGCTTCTTCGCGAAAGACCGGGCACGCTCCACTCCACCCGCATCCGGGGAAACCACCGTCAGATTCGGGAGTTTCATCTGCCGGAAGTGCTCGACGAGCACCGGAGACCCGTACAAGTGATCTACCGGCACGTCGAAATACCCCTGAATCTGCGGCGCGTGCAAATCCAGCGTCAGCGCACGGCTCGCTCCCGCCGTTTCCAGCAGGTCCGCGACGAGCTTCGCGGAGATCGGGACGCGCGGCTTATCCTTGCGGTCCTGCCTCGCGTAGCAGTAATACGGCAGCACCGCGGTGATGCGCCACGCCGACGCGCGCTTGAACGCGTCGATCATCAACAGCAGCTCGAGCAGGTTGTTATCCACCGGATAGCAACACGGCTGTACGACAAAAACATCCGCGCCGCGCACGTTCTCGAGAATCTGAAAGTAAATCTCGCCGTCGCTGAAACGCCCCAGCTTCGCTTCGCCGAGCGGCACTTCCAAATGCTTGCAAATATTCTCCGCCAGCGGCAGATTCGCGGTCCCCGAGAAAATCTTAAAGCGGTCGTCGTTCACGAGGTCGTGGCTCCACGCCTTCGATCCAAGGCGATTTTTCCAACCCAGGGATACGTGAATTCGACGCGAAGACGCTGTGCGGTTTTAGAGACGTGTGCCAGTGACAGCACGGAGATACCTATCGCGCGAAATTGTTTCGCAAACGAAGGTCTGGTCGCTCGGAAACCCAACAGCGGCTCGGCGCGCCAACGCTGGGCTCGGGAAAACTCCAAACACCGCCGAACCGCTACCCGCCAGCGAGGCTTCTAGTGCTCCTCGCCGGAGCAAATCCCTCTTGATTTGAGCAAGTCGAGGGTGACGCCGGAAAACGGGCCGCTCGAAATCGTTCGAAAGGCCGCTTCCCTGCGCGCTCCAGCATAGAGCACAGAACTCCCAAAGTTTAGGGTTACTCGCGGCTTTTGTCAATGCGGGCGCGTTTACCCAGCGAAACGCACTGGGAGTCGACACACGAATATCGCGCGGCGCGACGACAAGGATTGATTGTTTCTGGATATCGGCCAGCGGATAGATTTCATCACCCCGGTTGACGCCCAGCGCCCGCCCGCCCAACAAGAAAACCGGCACATCCGCGCCCAAAGACGCGGCAATCTCGATGAGGCGCGCTGTGGGGAGTTTCTTCCCGGTCAACCGCAAATAACCGAGCAAAGCGGCCGCGGCATCGCTCGAGCCGCCGCCCAGCCCGCCGCCCGCAGGAATCTTCTTGTGCAGCTCCATCTCGACGCCGGAGCGAATCTTGAGCTCGCGCCGCAGCGCATCCACCGCCTTGTATACGAGATTCTTGCGAATCGGCTCCCGCGAGAGCAGTTCGTTGCCGTGTATCGTCAGCGAAACGCCAGGGCGCCGCGACGTCCACAGCTTCAATTCATCGTGCAGGGAAATCGTCTGAAAAATAGTGCGCAGCTCGTGATAGCCATCGGCGCGCTTGCCGAGAATATCCAGCCGCAAATTGATTTTCGCGAAGGCTGGGATTCGGATTTCGCGCATGCGGCCTATTGCGGCTTGGCGTCTTGCGGTGAGGACTTCTGCGCCACGCGGTGTTTCGTTTGCCCGACCTTTTTCTCGACTTCCGCGATCTTGTCGTTTTCCAGGTCCGCGGGCAGCGAGCGGTGCCATTCCGTCAACGATTTCTCCCACTCGGCAGCGGCAAGGCTGGTCCGGCCGAGCTTGGAATAGACGTCTCCCAGGTGCGAGTGAATGGCGGGGTCATGGCCTTCGCGCTCCAGGGCCTTGCGCAGCAGGGTCTCGGCCTCGCCGAGCTTATTCTGCTTGTAATAAATCCACCCGAGGCTATCGAGATACCCGCCGTTAAAGGGCTCTTCCTTCAACGCGCGCTGGACAAGTTCTTCCGCTTCGTCGAGGCGTTGCCCGAGGTCCCCCAGCATATAGCCGTAATTATTGAGCACGCGCGCGTTTTTCGGGTCCAACGCGAGCGCCTTCTTGAATTCGTCTTCCGCGCGATCGTAGATTTTTTGCCGCTCGTAGATGTTCCCGAGCACGAGATAAACGATCTGGTTGTCACGCGGCTGCCCGGGCAGGATTTCCGCCGCGTGCGCGGCTTCTTCGGCTTCCTTATAACGCCGACCGCGCTGGTAAACCTGCGCGATATTCAAATACGTTTCGCGATCCGCTTCGGTGCTGGTCAACAGTCCCCGCAGGATTTTTACCGCTTCCTCGGTCTGGCCGTTTTCTCCGAGCAACGCCGCCTGCTCCGAGCGCACCGCCGGATCGGCGGGATACTTCGCGAGCGCTTCTTTTGCCGCCTGCAATGCCTTGGGGAGGTCCTTGGCTTCGAGATAGACTTCCATGATCGGCAAACGCGACCGGCGGTCTTCTTCATCGCCCAGATGGCCCAATTCTTCGAAGGTATACACCGCCGCCTGATAATCCTGCCTGTCCTTGTAGAGTTCCCCAAGGTTCTGATACAGAACCGCCAGGTAGCGGCGCCGCGACGGCAGCACCGCGGACTGCTTTTTCACTCCGCTGATGGCATCCGACAATACGCGAATCCCATCGTCATAGCGTCCTTGGGCTCGATACAGCATCGCTTCGTTGTACATCACTTCCAGGCTGCCCGGCTCGTACTGGCGCGCCTTCAGCAGATTCTCTTCCGCCTTATCCAGCTGGTGCAGTTGGCGATAAATCTGCGCGATGTGCAGATAGTTGTCCGCTTCATCCGGCATCAAATCGGCCAGCTTTTGATACATGACCAGCGCGTCGGAGTATTTCTCTTCGGCCATCAACGTCTGGCCCAGCCCTCGCACGTGGCTAAGCTCCGACGGATCCATTTCCATGGCCTTGCGGTACGCCGCCTCGGCTTTTCCCAAGTCCTTCGTTTGCGTGTAGGCATCGCCCAGAAGATCGAGCAACACCGGCGAAGGTGCGCGGTTGGTCATGCCTTCCAGTAGAGAAACCGCCTCCGGGGACTTGCCTTCGTCAAGTAAGAGCTGCGTCAGTTGCTCAATGGCGGGCTCGCTGTCCGGGTCGTCCTTCAAGATGCCCCGGAGAACCTGCTCGGCCTTGTCGTGTTCGTTGCGCAGCCGGTACAACCGCGCCAGCCACAAAGCTGACTCCGTGTCCGACGGTTCGAGCCGGTGGATTTCTTTGTACTGCTCGATCGCGCGACCCGCAATTTCCGATTGGCCACTGCCTGCGCTTGAATCACCCAGGCTGCGAACGTAAATGCGCGCCAACAGCCGCCGCGTCTGCACGTCGTTGGGATCGCGCTTGAGGATTTCCTGCGCTTCGGAGACCGCATCATGGACGCGCTGCGCCTTCCAGTACATCTCGGCGAGACGCTCGCCGATCACCGCGGACTTGGGGTCCAGCACATAGGCTTTCTTGTAAAACTCGATGGACTGCGTGGCATATTCCGGTTTGCTGGTATTTTCGTACTGCTGCTCGTAGATATGCCCCATCGTGTAGTTGTAGTAGGCGTCGGCGCGGCCTGGGGAAGCGGGCGATGCGTTGCTCGCGGGGGCGCTGCCGGATGCGGCGGAAGCGCCAGCTTCCTGGTTTTGCGGCGCCGCGGCATCGTCCGGTTTCCCGGCTGGGGCCTGCGCGACGGCAGCCGAACCGCCAAGGGCGGCTAGCAGAGCAGCAATGATCAATCGGCGAAGTTTCATGGTTGCCCCGAAAACGAAAAGTATCCCATGCGCCCCAGGCGTGGTCAAAACCCAAATTGTCGCGTTTCCAGGGCCGAGGACCGCTCCCAATAGGATGCCGGAAGTGGGGAAAGAGTTGAAAGGAAGTCTTCGATCCGGTTGCGCAGAAAAACAGGGGGGCATCGGCTGAGCCCCCCCGACTTGGCATAATCGTCGAACTGGGAAGACTAGCGTCTAGTGTAGGAAGTGCCTTATGCCAGTGAACACCATCGCCAGCCCCAACCGATCCGCGGCGGCGATTACGTCATTGTCGCGGACCGAGCCTCCCGGCTGAATCACCGCGGTCGCGCCGGCTTTGGCAGCTTCCTCGACGCCATCTGGAAATGGGAAGAACGCGTCCGACGCGACCACGCTTCCCTGAAGCGGCGTTTGCGCCTTCATCACCGCGACTTTCACGGAATCGACCCGGCTCATCTGCCCCGCGCCCACACCCAGCGTCGCGCTCTCCCGCGCGAAAACAATGGCATTGGACTTCACGTGCTTCGAGACTTTCCAGGCAAACCGCATCGTGTGCATCTCTTCGGCCGTCGGCACACGCTTGGTCACCGTGCGAAGTTCGGTGTCCTGGATCTGGCCAAGATCCGGCTGTTGCACCAGCATCCCTCCCAGGATGCGTTTGAGCTGTAGTTCGCGCTCGGGTTCGAGTCCCCCCGGGGGCAGTTCCAGGAGCCGTAGATTTTTCTTCGCCGCGAAAATGGATTTGGCTTTCTCGTCGAACCCCGGCGCGGCGATGCACTCCACGAACAGTTTCGCCACTTCTTCGGCGGTGGCCGCATCAACCACGCGATTGAACGCCAGTACGCCGCCGAACGCCGAAATCGGGTCGCACGCCAGCGCCCTTCGATAGGCGTCCAGCAGCGTTTCTCGCTCTGCCGTTCCACAGGGATTATTGTGTTTGATGATCACTGCTACAGGCTTGCTGAATTCCGCCACCAGGCTCCGCGCCGCCTCCAGATCGACGAGATTGTTGTACGACAGCTCTTTTCCCTGGAGTTGTTTCGCCGCCGCGAGGCCTGCCGGGGCTCGCCCCGCGGGAACATACAGCGCCGCCTCCTGATGTGGGTTTTCGCCATAGCGGAGTTCCTGCTGCCGGCGTAGCGCGATGTGCACGCGCTCGGGCAGCACCGGCTTCTCGCCCAATTGGACGTGGCCGGAAGCAGTCGAGAGCCGCTCAAGCTCCGTGGTGATCATCCCGTCGTAACGCGACGTGGTTGCGAACACCTTTCGCGCCAGGTCCAGCCGCGTTTCCAGCAGCGTCTCCCGCGAACTCTCGAGTTCCGCAGCGACGCGCTCGTAATCGGCGGGATCGGTCACTACCGTCACGCTCTCGAAATTCTTCGCCGCCGATCGCAGCATCGTCGGCCCGCCGATGTCGATGTTCTCGATCAGCTCTTCGGCCGTCAGACCGGCTTTCGCCGCGGTCGCCTCGAAAGGATACAAATTCACGACCACCAGATCGATCGGCGCGATGCCGTGCTCCGCTGCTTGTTTCTGATCCTCGGCGTGGTTGCGGCGAAAGAGCAGCCCGCCGTGCACCTTCGGATGCAGCGTCTTCACCCGCCCGCCGAGCATCTCCGGCCAGCCCGTGAAATCGGAGACATCGCGCACCGCCACTCCCGCTTCGCGCAACAGCTTGGACGTCCCACCCGTCGAAAGAATCTCGATGCGCGACGCCGCGAGCCTCTTTGCGAACTCCACAATTCCCGTCTTGTCAAAAACGCTGATCAGCGCCCGCTCCACCGCCATGTGATGCCTCCAAAAAAGAGAAAAGCACAACAGTGTAAGCGCTCTGGCTTGAAATGGGAAAGGCTTGTACTCGCGCCCTCTCGCGGATCAGCTTTACAAAATCAGCCGCGGCGGGCTGTGAAGGCACTCCTCAAGAATCGTGGTGCTCCAGCCGAACTGCGATGGGCGGACTGCTCCATTGACTCTGTTTCCGTCCGTATGTTACCCATAAGGCTCCCAAAGTAGAGCAAATTGGGTAGCGGGTGACGCGTCCGCATGGCGCCAGACACCAAGCACCTTGAAGTCACGCTGGAGACGCAGGTGGAGAGCGTCAATGTAGCCGAGGAGATGTGCCTGCGCGTGGCGGAAGCGGCGGGATTCGGCGAAGACGATTGCTACCGCATCGGCATGTCGGTGCGCGAAGGCGTGATCAACGCATTCCATTACGGCAATCAGGAACGCCCCGAAAAGAAGATCCACTTGGCAGTGGACCTGACGCCAGACAAAATGATTATTCACGTTCTGGATGAGGGTCAAGGCTTCGACCTTAGCCACGTGCCGGATCCACTAGCGCAAGAGAACCTGTTGAGCACGTCGGGGCGCGGTATTTTCCTGATGCGCGCCTTTATGGATGAATTCAACGTTGTGCCCGGCCGGACCGGCGGCGCGGAAATCATCATGTCGAAAAAGTTGCCTTCGGACGATCCCGAAGCAAACGGGCAGGGCGGTCAGAACATGGCGCCGCAACAAGGAGCGTAGGTAAGAACATGGAGCTGCGTGCCACATATAGGGACGCCGGTGTCGTCACGGTTGTCGATATCAGCGGGCGAATTACGCTTGGCGAGGGCAGCGCGCTGTTGCGCAAGACCGTACGAGAGTTGCTTGATGACAAGCGCACAAAGATTGTTCTCAACCTTGCGGACGTCAACTACATCGACAGCTCTGGAATCGGCGAACTGGTAAGCGCCTTCACGGCGGTGAAGAAGGCTGGCGGCGACATGAAGCTGCTGTACCTGACAAAGAAAGTCCACGATCTGCTGCAACTGACGAAGCTGTTTACGGTCTTTGACGTCTACTCCGACGAGCATACGGCGCTCGCTAGTTTCCGCTAAACGACTCCCGCCCGGGTCGCGGGCGCTCGTTACGCTCCAACCGTTTCGTTCTTGCCCCTCCTTGGCGCTCGCCAGACGAGCGCTCCTGCGGCAGAATCGAAACGATGAGGACTGGCTCCGATACCGTGTGGATAGAACAGCGCGCGAAGTCGCTGGGCTTCGACCTGTGTGGCGTGGTGCACGCGGCGAAATTTCCAGAACTGGCACAAACCGAAGAATGGCTTGCCCGCGGGTATGCCGGAGAGATGAATTATCTTTTCGATGTGCGGCGGAGCAACCCGGAAAGCGCCATGCCGGGCATTCGCTGCGTGATTGCCTGCGCGTTGAACTACAACACGGAACAACCGAAGTCGATCGATGCGGCCCGTGAAGCGGACACCGACGAACCGCGGGGATGGATTTCGCGGTATGCCTGGGGCAGCGACTATCACCAGGTGCTGCGTGAAAAACTCGATGACCTGGTAGCTGCGTTGCGCGCGCAGTTCGACGAACCGTTTGAAGCGCGCGTGTACGCCGACACGGGTCCCTTGCAAGAGCGCATATTTGCGAAACATGCGGGGCTGGGCTGGCTGGGCAAGAACACGCTGCTTCTCAACCAGGTGCTGGGCTCCTGGTTTTTTCTGGGCGTGGTCCTAACGACGCTTGATCTCGCTCCCACGCTGGGCGCGACAGAGCTGCCTCCGCCGGATCTGTGCGGCACTTGCCGGCGATGCATCGATGCCTGTCCGACGGCGGCGTTGGTGGAACCTTACGTCCTGGATGCGCGCCGCTGCATTTCCTACCTGACGATCGAGCTTCGCGGCAGCGTTCCAGAGGAACTGCGAGAGCCGATGGGACGCCACGTATTCGGCTGCGATATTTGCCAAGATGTGTGCCCGTGGAACCGCCGCGCTCCGGTGGCGCGGGAGGAAGAGTTTCAGCCGCGCATTGTTCTCGCGACGAAGAAAGACGCGACGGACGGAAGCGAATCGCTAGACGATGACTCGCTGTACCTGCCGCGGCTCGAATGGCTGGCCTCCCTGGACGAAGAGGAATATCGAAAAGTGTTTCGCGGCAGCCCGGTCAAGCGGACGAAATGGCGCGGGCTCGTGCGCAACGCATGCATTGCTCTGGGAAATTCAAGGCTGCGCCGCGGCACGCCCGCGCACCAAAGGATCAGCGCCTTGCTGGAGCGTCTTGCCGCCTCGCCGGACACGCCCATCTCCGAGTCTGCCCTTTGGGCGCTCGCGCGCATCCAATAACCGGACACGGACCATTCGCTGAAGCAAGACGGCGAGCCTCGCGACCCTGGGCCCGGGCTTTACCGCAACGCGAGGTATTAAGGGTATAATCCGCAACGCAAGCTAACTCGCTTATCGCGCCGCAGGAGCTTCCCATGAATCGCCGAAAGTTTATTGTTGGCACAGGCATCGTCGGCGCGGGATTGCTTGGAGCAGGCGATGCCGCGCCCGGTCTTTTACGCGCCGGCACAGCAACAGATTTCGAACCAAATCTCAAATCGGAGGAAAAACCCGTGGCATTCTCAGTGCCCCCACTGACGTACTCATTCGATGCACTTGAACCTCACATTGACGCCAAGACCATGGAAATCCACCACGACAAACACCACGCCGCCTACGTCACTAACCTGAACAAAGCCCTCGATGGCCACGCCGACCTGCAGTCCAAGTCTTTGGAAGACTTGCTGAAGAATCTCGATGCCGTGCCGGAAAACATCCGCAACGCGGTGCGCAACAATGCCGGTGGCCACTGGAACCACTCGCTCTTCTGGACGCAACTCAAGAAGGGCGGCGGTGGCGAGCCCTCCGGCGACCTGGCCGCGGCGATCAAATCAACCTTTGGGTCGTTCGCTGATTTTCAGACCAAGTTCGCGGCAGCAGGTGTCGGGCGGTTCGGCTCCGGGTGGGCTTGGCTATTGGTGAAAGACGGAAAGCTGGCGATCGACTCGACCCCTAACCAGGACACGCCCATCTCGCTGAACGGGAAGGCCGTGCTGGGCTTGGACGTCTGGGAGCATGCCTACTATCTGAAGTATCAGAACAAGCGTCCCGACTACATTGCCGCGTGGTGGAACGTCGTGAATTGGGATTCGGCGGCCGCGCAGTTTGCCGCGGCGAAAAAGTAAAACTCGAAACTACGCTGGTTGAAAAGCAAAAGGCCCGGTCCGAATTTCTCGGACCGGGCCTTTCTGTCTATGGCGGTATGCTCGAGCCGCCAGAAAATTAGGCCATCATTTGGCGTTTGGAGAGCGCGATCGGACCCACACGCGGCACGCTGTGATAGCTGGGCGCAGCCTGACCGTATCCTCGCGATTCGCGTGTCGCGAAAGAACGCGGCATGGCCATCGGCGCGGGGGAATGGCGCGTGGCCTCACGAACCAACTCCATCCGGCCACGCACGCGGAATTTCGTAAGCAGCGACGAGACGTGGAATTTTACCGTGCGTTCGGACAGATTCAGGGAGGCGGCAATCTCTTTGTTCGCCAGACTGCGCATAACGCCGCCGAGAACTTCCTCTTCGCGACGCGTCAGCTTTACCGCACTGCCCACGGAATGCCCGGCTAGCAAGAGCTTCTCCGCCTTCTCTGCCAGACCTTCCAGAGACTCGTGAGCGGCTTGCACCATCACGACGTAGTCTTTTGGTGACTGGCCGCGCACCATGCAATGCATGGCCAGCAGACCGGCGGCTTCCTCGACGGGAAACTGCCCGTCCGGACCGGACTCGACGTGAAAGTGTGATACTCCCGTGTTCTTCTCGTAGAAAAAATAAAGTTCGCGGGAAAGACTCGGGCTGGAATCGTTCAATTCATGCAGCTGTTCGCTTCTGCGGATTACCTTCACTGGCACCCCTCCGTACGCAGCCTCGAAACGCTGGCCGAGACCCGTGAGTTTTTCTTGCAAGCCTCTTGGCGAGGCATCTTTCCACTGCGTGCGCAAGCGGTCAGGAAGAAGCCAAGTTGGGGGGCTACGACCTAGCGCGAAACCCTAAGAACGCCAAGACGTGAGAAGGAGCTCCCTGATACTTTGCCTGCGGTTGCCAACACCACCGAACTCCGATCATGCTGCAAATGCCGCACCGAAAGGTGAGAATCACAACTCGCTAGAAAATAGATACTTATGTATCCCCAGGGCATTTAGTGGGAATGATTTGCTGGTAGGAATTGCATAGTACGCGAAATTTTTCCCGGTTTTGCAGCGCGTCCCAAGCACACTCTGATGAGTTTTCCTTAATCCTTTCCGCTGCCAGCCAGCATCAAAGTGCCGCGACACTGGCGAAGAGCTATCGAAAGGATTTCGCTATTCGCGTTTACATTTTGTGAACGCCCGGTTACGCCGCCGGACGAAGGTGCTACGCACCGTTTTGTCGAAAGCGACTTTCGCTTTTACTACGCAAGGATGCGCGTCTGGTCCGGCGAGATCAGCTCATAGTCGACTCCGCGCCAGCGAATCTTGCGGGTGACCAGTGAAGTGACAAAGTTAACCAGGTACAGGAACGGAATGAACACCGTCAAAAGCATATAGATCCATGCCTGGCCCATGATCTGGGACCGCGCACCTGGCAAAACCTCCGTAACCGCAACTACGCGAAGCCCGCTGCGTATCACCGCCAGCAGCACCGGAAGAAAAGTCAGGGTCGCCAGATGAAAGGACGGCAGCGTCGCGAACACGTCGCCTAGCCACAAACTCGCACCGAGAAGCAATGTGAGGCAATACAACGCGTGCGTAGCCAGTCCGAAGGCCCAGGTTTCCTGCGCGTAAATGCGGGTGATCAGAATCTGGCGGTTCGTGAATTCCAGCAGGCCGGCGAAGTCCGTCTCCACATAAGACAACGTGAGACACTCCGGAAGAAACAGGATGGAACGGCCTGCGCGTTGCAGCGCGCGGGTCATCGAGTAGTCGTCGCTCACCGAATTGCGCCAGTCTTCCACGACGCCGATCTGGTCGAAGACGCTGCGGCGTATCGCCGAGCCTCCGCCCCAGCAGAAATTCTTGCCCGTTTCACTCAGCATGGTAACGATGGGCGCATTCCAGGCCGCCAAAAGAGCGCTGGCAAGGTTGCCGCGGTTGGGAATGAACCAGCGCATCGTGGTGGTTGCTCCGATGCGCGGATCGTTCAACGGCGCGACCAGCTTCTGCAGCCAGGATTTTCCGGGCCGGCCGTCCGAATCGGCAAAGGCCAGAAACTCAAACTCGGGTGGCAATTGCTCGATCGCGGTGCGCAGGTTGTTCACCTTCTCGCCGCATCCCTGCGGTTGGCCCGCAATGATCACGTGGGCTTTCCGGCGCGATTGCGCCGCCACGCGCTTCACGATGCTGTGTGCGGGGTCGGACTCCGACGCGAGAATGAAAAAAACCTCGTAGTTCTGGTGATCGAATTCGGTCAGCGCTGTGATGTTGCGCTCCAGACCCGGTTCGAGCCCTTTGCACGGGCAAAGCACGGCGGTGTGCGGCGCGTAGAACCCCGGATCGGTCAGCGCTCGCCGGCGCGCATAGCCAAGCCATTGCAGGCCATGCCAGACCAGGTAGAGACCCACGAGGATCTGCAAAATCGCCAGAAAATAGAAGAGAGATTCCACGCAATTCGAGCGTATCAGAACAACTGCATTCGCGCATCGGGCGCGTGCGCATGTAGAATCGCACCGGTTAACGTCTGACCGGGGAGAATCGAGATCATGAATCGAGTCGACGCAGCAATGGTGACCACGGCGAACGACCTGCCGGGCTATCGCATTGTGAAGAACTACGGAATCGTGCGCGGAATTATCGTCAGGTCGCGGAGCGTGCTCGGAAACTTAGGAGCGGCGCTGCAAACCATCGTGGGCGGCAACATCACCATCCTCACGAATCTGTGCGAGAAGACGCGCGAGGATGCCTTTGAATTGCTCTTGGAACATGCCGCGCAGCACGGCGCAAATGCCGTGGTCGCCATGCGCTACGACGCCACCGAAGTGATGCAGGGAGTGACCGAGGTCCTCGCTTACGGCACCGCGGTGCAAGTCGAGCGCGTCTCCTAGTGACTACGCGGCGGCTCGCCACCTCGGCCTAGCGTGCCGAGCGCGGACGCCGCCACTTGCTCCGCGAGAGTTTCGAGACCCGTCAGCGCGCGGCTGGCGGCGAGGCGTGCTTTCTCCAAGAAAGAGGAATCCAGCAGAAACGCGCAACGATCCACAAAAGGATGATTCGCCGCTTCAAAGGGCTTGCGGCGCCGGCTGGACGCGCTGCGCGCGATGAGTTCTTCATACATCTGCAAGTCTCTTTGAAAATCCAGCGCATCGCCCGCGGTCCACTTTTGCTGGCGCGTAAGTGCGGTGAGAAATTTCCGGCGAAACGCCGCGGCTTCTTTTCTGGGCATCGGGCGCGGCTTGGATTTGGGGCCCGCTGGCGGTTCGGTGCTGCCAACTTCCAGCGCATGCACGGTCATCGCCAGCAAAGCTTCCCGATGAAGCAGGCCCAGCAGATCCCGATAGAGCGCCGCATGAACTTGCAGGCCGTAGCGGCCATGTTCCTCGACGTAAGAGTCCACGAAACGCGGAACGATGCGCTCGCGCAGAAGTGCTTCGGTCAAGCGCGCGCACAACTCCGCGGGCGCGTCGACGCTGGCTTGTTTCACGCGACTCATCGGTGCTCGCCCATAATAGCAGGAGTCGCCGATGTTCTTTTGACGACGAATCTTTTGGGGCGGAAAAACACGCTGGCGCGGGTCCGACTGGGCTGTGCTTCCGCAAAAGAAAAAGGCCTGGCGAATTTCGCCAGGCCGGCCATGCATCGTTAGCTGCAAGTAGGGGCGCAGCACGCTGCGCCCCAGCTTGGCAACCAAGTCAACTTTTTAGTGCTTCTCTGCCTTTGCGAGCAGCCCAGGTTAATGAATGGCGCGCGGCCCGGCCGGGCCAACGCTCTTCGGCTTCGCTTCGGGCTGCGGCACGATGGGCGGCACCACAGCTTCCGCTTGCAAAGCGTGCTCCAGCACTTCGTCCAGCGTGCGCACGTAGGTGATCTTCATGTCGCCGAGAATTTCCGGCGTGAGATCAGCGACGGCGTTGGGCTCGTTGTCCGCGGGCAACAGCACTTCCTTGATGCCCGCACGCTTCGCGCCCAGAACCTTCTCTTTCACGCCGCCAATCGGAAGAATAATGCCCGATAGGGTCATCTCCCCGGTCATCGCCAAACGATCGCGTACCGGCCGCCCGCTGAGCAGGCTGACCAGCGCCGTCACCATCGCCGCGCCGGCGGAAGGGCCGTCCTTCGGCACCGCTCCGGACGGCACATGGATGTGGATATCCTGCTTCCGGAAGAAATCCGGATCGATACCGTAGCGTTCGCCGTTCGCTCGCGTCCATGTCAGCGCCGCGGTCATCGACTCTTGCATCACCTCGCCGAGGTGCCCGGTCATGGTGAACTGCTTGCCGCCACGCATGCGGGTAGCCTCGATGAAGATAATGTCGCCGCCCACGGGCGTCCACACCAGACCTACCGCAACACCTGGCCGCTTTACGCGTTCCTCGACTTCTTTCTCCGTGCGGAACTTGGGCACTCCCAAGAACTGGCGGACGACCTCCGGCGTGACGATCATCTTGTCCGGTTTGTCTTCGGCGATGCGCCGAGCCTGCTTGCGCGTGATCGTGGCGATCTCGCGCTCCAGATTGCGAACCCCGGCTTCCCGCGTGAAGCTGTGAATGATCTCCTGAAGCCCCTCGTCGGTGAACTCCAGGTGCTCGCCCACTTTCAGGCCGTGTTCCGTGGCTTGCTTGGGAATCAAGTACTTGTGCGCGATGTGCAGCTTCTCCTCGCCTGTGTAACCGGGCAGCTCGATAACCTCCATGCGGTCGCGCAGCGGCTCTGGGATGGGATCCATCCAGTTCGCCGTAGCGATGAAGAGCACCTTGGACAGATCGAACGGCACGTCGAGATAATGATCGCGGAACGAATTGTTCTGTTCCGGATCGAGCACTTCCATCAATGCGGATGTCGGGTCGCCCCGGAAATCGCGCCCGAGTTTGTCGACCTCGTCCAGCATACAAACCGGGTCATTGATTTCGGCGCGCTTGAGACCCTGGATGATCTGGCCGGGCAACGCACCGATGTACGTCCGGCGGTGCCCGCGGATTTCCGCTTCGTCATGCATGCCGCCGAGGGCGATGCGCACGAATTTGCGGCCCAGCGAGCGAGCGATGGACTTCCCGAGCGAAGTCTTGCCCACGCCCGGAGGTCCGACGAAGCAAAGGATCGGCCCCTTCATACCAGGCTGCAGCTTCTTCACCGCCAGGTAGTCGAGGATGCGCTCCTTCACCTTTTCCAGGTCGTAGTGATCTTCGTCCAGAATCGTGCGCGCCTTCGCGATGTCGATTTCCTCGCTGCCGGAGGACTTGCTCCAAGGCAAGGAGGTCATCCACTCCAGATACGTGCGCGAGACCATGTACTCCGCCGACGCCGGCGTCATTTTGGCCAGGCGCTTTAGCTCGCGCTCGCTTTCTTTCTTCGCTTCGGCCGTCATTCCGGCTTCTTCCACTTTCTTCCGCAGTTCGTCGATCTCCTGCATGGAATCGTCGGATTCGCCGAGTTCCTTTTGAATCGCCTTCATCTGCTCGCGCAGCAGGTATTCGCGCTGGTTCTGGCTGACCTGCTCTTGCACCTGCTCGTGAATCTTCGAGCGCAGCTCCAGCACTTCCAGCTCTTTGGAAAGTTCGCGGCTCAGCGCTTCCAGGCGTTTGCGCACGCTGGGCGTTTCAATCAGTTCCTGGCGAACCAGCGTCGAAAGCGACGGCAGCGTGCCGGCGATAAAGTCGGCCAGGCGGCCGGGATTGTCGATGTTCATCGCCACGGACTGCAGATCGTCGGAGAGCTGCGGCGAGTGGCTGACCACGTCGCGGAACAAATCTTGCGCGTTCCGCTGCAGCGCCTCGAGCTCCGCGTCCGTTTCTCCGATGATGTCCGGCTGGGCCTCCACGCGCGCCCGCAGGTACGGCCGCAAGCTGATCAACTCGGTGATCAGGATGCGCTGCAAACCTTCTAGAAAAATAACCACGTTGCCGTTGGGCATTTTGACGGTCTTGTGGACCTTGGCCAACGTGCCAACCTTGTGCAGGTCGGCGGAGGAAGGATCTTCGACGCGCGGGTCGAGCTGCGCGACCACACCAAGCAACTTCTCGTCTCCCTCCAACGAATTAACCAGCGCCAGGGAGCTTTCCCGCCCGACCGTCAGCGGCAACACCGCGCCCGGAAACAGCACGGTGTCCCGAACCGGTAGAACGGAAAGAACTTCCGGCATGGAAAACCTTTTTTCAGTTTTTTCAGCCATTGATGTCCCCCAAAATCTCCAGCGTGGCCGGTCTCTCTGCTATTCGAGAGAGCAATCCTCAGGTCCGCGCTATAAGAGCTTAGATGCTTTGCCTAGCCAAAGGGTGCAGAGAGATGCAAAGACCAAGAGCACAAAATCTTAGTGCGTCACACTAATATTATAAAACACTTTCGTCTTCATCCGCAAATGGACACTTAACCTATTTGTGTTCAGCAGGATAATCCCTTTCGATCCAATCCCGTCAGCGGCATCTCTTCCCCTTATCGGCAGTTTTTCATCCTGGTTCAGGCTTTTGATTTCTGCGCACCAAACCTTTTTCGGACGTACTTCACGGCTTCCTCCTTGGTCGCAATTTGGCCTTCCAGTTGGGCGTCTTCCAGGGACCGCAGGATTTCGCTGAACATCGGCCCCGGAACATACCCCAACCCGTGGATATCGTCGCCCGTAAGCAGGCGCGACGGACGTATCTGTTCGGGAGGCGTCTCCATGAGCAGCCGGCTGACAGATTCGTACGCATCCAGCCGCCTGTGGCTCGACAAGCAATCCAGACGGTGCAGTTCCATATGCTCTTCAAAGCGCGGAAGCCGCACGAAGCGCTTGAGCGTCGATGCGCGCATCTGGTCGACGTCCTTGAAGCGCATGTGATTGGCGATCAGCGCCAGAATCTGCGTGGTTTCTTCATTGGGAAAGCGAAAGCGGCGGCAAATCTCTTCGGCCATGCGCACGCCGACATCGACATGCCCATCGAAGCGGATACGGTCGCCGGTTTCCGAGACTGGCTTGAACGTTGGTGGCTTGCCCACATCGTGCAGCAACACGCCCCAGGCCAACGTCGCCGGGCCGCCTGCCGCGAGCCCTTCGATCATCGCGAGGGTGTGCGTCCAGACATCGCCTTCGGGATGAAACTGCGGCGGCTGCTCCACACCTTTCATGCCAGCGACCTCCGGAAGAACCTCCAGGAGCAATCCCGCTTCATCCAGCAGCTCGAAGCCGCGGCGTGCCACGCCTTCGGTGAGCAGCTTGGTGAGTTCATCGCGCAGACGCTCTGCCGATACTGTCGTGACTTCCCGGGCATGGCGCCGGATGGCGTCCAAAGTCGCGGGCTCGATGGCAAAGCCAAAGCGCGCCGCAAAACGCACCGCGCGCATCAGCCGCAGCTTGTCTTCCGTAAAGCGGCGGTCCGGTTCGCCGATAGCGCGAATCACGCCTGCTTTCAGATCGGCTTGGCCGCCGACGAAATCGAGGATCTCACTGGTCTCGGGCCGCATGAGCAGGCCGTTGATGGTGAAGTCGCGGCGCCGAACGTCTTCTTGTGGAGTTGTGGAGTAAACGACCGCGTCCGGATGGCGGCCGTCGGAATAGCCCACGTCAGAGCGAAAGGTCGCCACTTCCACCTTCAGCGCGTCGCGCGGGATCAGCACCACGCCAAATTGCGCGCCTACCGCCACGCTTTCCGGAAACAAAGCTATAACCTGCTCGGGCGTGGCGTCCGTGGTGACATCGTAGTCCGCGGGCTCGCGGCCGAGGAGCAGGTCGCGCACACAACCGCCGCAAAGCAGCGCCTGATGGTCCTTGCGGCGAAGCGTTTCGCAGATCGAATTGGCAAGCTCGCGCGGGGTCACATCCTGATTATGCGGCAGACGAGGTCGCCAGGCGCGAAGAAGTGTGGCTTCTGTTGTTAACCGTCGCGGTTACCTGCTGCGGAAAATCATGCAGGTGATATCGTCGGACTGGCGGGTGGCGCCGACGAATTCGTCCACGCGCTTCATCAAATGTTGGAGCGATTCTTGCGCGGTGCACTCCGGCAACGTGCGGACGGCGCTAAGCCAGCGGTCGTTGCCGAATTCCTGGCCGGCTTCGTTAAATGCTTCCACCACGCCATCGGTGAAGAAAATCAAAGCGTCGCCTGTAGGTAGCTCGACCGTCGCTGTCTCATACACAACTCCGGTCTCAATGCCCAGCGGCAGTCCTCCGATGTCCAATTGCTCCAGTGCGCCGTTCGCGCGGCGCAGAACGGGTGCGTTGTGGCCGGCGTTCACGTAGGCGAGGCGCCGGGACGCCGGATCGTACAGTCCAAGAACAGCGGTGGTGAAGCGCCGGCCATCGAGGCTGTGCGCGCAAGCATAGCGATTCAGCCGCGCGACCAGGTCCGTGAGCGGCGCGTCTTCTCCGGCGACGGTGCGCAGGCTCGCTTGCAGCGTAGCCATCAGCAGCGCGGCGGGAACGCTCTTGCCGGCTACGTCGGCGATCACCAGCATGAGTTTTCCGCCTTCGGCGGCGCTCGCGGTGGGATAGAACGCGTCGTAGTAATCGCCCGCGACGGAGTTCTGCGGGCGCGTGGCAAAGGCAATATCGGCGCCCGGAACTTCAGGCGGATGAGATGGTACGAGCCAGGTTTGAATCTCTCTCGCGATTTCCAGGTCGCGCTTCATGGTCACTTTGTCGGCCAGCTCCAGCGAGAGAAGCAGCAAAAAGAGCAAGGCCGAGAACCATTCGAATTTGGCGTCCAGAACGAAGGCATCGCCGATGGACACTCGAAGGCTGGACAAGACGAAGAGCGCGATTGCCACCAGCAGGAGCACGCGCCGCGCAGGGGACAACTTCAGCAGCAGCGCCCAGAAGAATTGTTTGGCAATGTGCAGCGGACGCCGCCAGCGCGGCAGTTTATTGACTTCTTCCCAATCGACGTCGCTTCCGTAGAAACCGTAACTAGCGCGAGCGTCCGCGGCGAATTGCGTCCAGAGAACGTCGATCTGACGGCCTTCGCTCACGCGTTGCCAGAAGGTGTGCAAACGAGCGAAGCGTTCGCGCGGGCGAACGGGTGCGGCAGACGGAAGGGGCGCGCTCATTGCGGGGAAGTATAAGACATTCTCGCGCAGCAGGCGCGAAGCTCATTCCTCAGGGCTCGTCACCGGGATCATCATCGTCGCGGCTTTGCGCCGATCCATCGGATCGCAGAGAGCCGCCGAACTGCACGGAGCCAAAGCCGAAGCGGTCGCGCAGATGGTCGGCGGCGCGCGTCAGTTTTTCGAGCTTGGCCCGCCGCTCGGTTTCGAGAAGGTCGAGCTGCTCGGCTCCGTGTGTCAGGCCGCTCAGGCTGACGCCGAGCAAGCGGATTCTGCGGCGATGATCGCGGTGGGCGCGGAACAATTCGTGAAAGACGGCGAAGATGTCGGCATCGAGGCGAGTCGGCTCGGCAAGAGTTTTCGAGCGCGTATAGGTGTCGAAACCCGCGTAGCGAATCGTGAGTGTGAGCGTGCGCGCGGCGAGGCCCGCTTCCCGCAGGCGCTTGCAGGCCTTCTGCGAAAGATGGCTGAGCATGGCGGCAAGCGCGGCGGAATCATCGGTATCTTCGCCAAAGGTGTGATTGTGAGAGATCGATTTCGGCTCGGCGTCGATCACGAATTCATAGGAGTCGCCGCCGCGGGCCTTGCGGTAGAGCGCCGTGCCCCACTGGCCGAAGGTTTTTTCGAGCTTTTCCGGTGGAACCACCGCAAGTTGTTCGACGGTCTCGATTCCCAGTACGCGGAGGGCGCGCTCCGTAACTTCGCCGATGCCGGGAATTTTGCGCACCGAGAGCGGCGCGAGAAAGCGCGCCTCGCTGCCCGGCGCGACCCACACGAGGCCGCGCGGCTTCGCCTGGTCGGATGCCACCTTCGCTACCAGGCGGGTTGCCGCGAGTCCGCCGGAACACGGGAGACCCGTCGTGCGCGTGATGGTGCGCAAGAGTTTGTCGGTTGCGGCTAGCGGCGGGCCGTGCAGGCGTTCCGTACCGGAAAGGTCGAGATAGGCTTCGTCGATGGAAACCATTTCGACGATGGGAGAAAACTTCGCGAGGATGGTCGCGACGCGGTCGCTCCACTCCGAATAAAGGCGGTAGCGCACATCCAGAAAAACGGCGTGAGGGCAGAGTTTGCTAGCGGTGCGCAGCGGCATCGCGGAATGAATGCCGTATTTGCGAGCTTCGTAGCTGGCCGCCGAGACCACGCCGCGCTGATCGGGGCGTCCTCCGACGACGACCGGTTTGCCGCGCAATTCCGGACGCTCGAGCAATTCCACGGAAACGAAGAACGCGTCCATGTCCACGTGCAAGATGGACGCCGTCGCCGCGGCGACGGATTGCTCGTCCAGCGGGCCGTGCTTGGCTCGGAAGCGCGCAAAGTCCGGCATGCCACGTAGCCTACGCCCTTGGAAATCCGGCGACAAGATGATGGGTCACGGCAAGCGTTCCGCGGCGATGACGCGGGGGATGCCGGCGAGATCGTTGGTTACGCCGACGTTGGTCCAGTTCGTGGCGTCGAGTAGTGGTTGCACGGCGGGTAGGCTGTTGTGGCCGAGCTCGAGGACGAGGATTCCACCGGTCTTGAGATGTAACGCGGATTGCGCGATAAGGTCGCCGTAGAGCTCGTAGCCTTCTTCGCCGCCGTAGAGGGCGCACTCGGGTTCGTGGTCACGGATTTCTCGGGGAAGCATGGCGGCTTCGCGGTGGCCGATGTAGGGAGGATTGCTGACGATGAGGTCGAGAAGAAGTGGCGAGCGGCGAGTGGCGAGTGACGAGTCGGGGGCGCCGCGGGAAATTGCGTCGAGCAGTTTGGATTCTTGGAAATGGATGCGGTCGGTTAAACCGTGGCGCGCGGCGTTGCGGCTCGCTACTTTGAGGGCCGCGGGGGAAATGTCTGTTGCGTAGATCGTTGCGCCGGGGAGTTCTTTGGCCAGGGCGATGGCGATGCAACCGGAGCCCGTGCCGATGTCGGCGATTTGGAGTCCTTCGCCGATTGTTGTTTGTGGGCGGCCCGCGCGGATTTCGCGAAGGGCCAGGCGATCCAGCGCGACTTCGATGACGTGTTCGGTTTCCGGCCGGGGGATCAGCACGTCGTGTGTGACTTCAAATTCCAGGCCCCAGAATTCCTGTTTGCCGGTGAGATGTTGCGTGGGTTCGCCCGCGGCGCGGCGGGCGAGTAACGCGAAGAAGCGCTGCGCGTCCGCGTCAGGAATTATTTGTTCGGGATGGGCGTACAGCCAGGTGCGGTCGCGGCCCAGCGTGTGAAGAAGAAGCAGCTCCGCGGACAGCGTGAAAGAGGGGACGTCCGCGTCACGTAGTTGGGCGATTCCGTTTTTCAGTGCGGCGCGAACGTCCATGGTCTCCAAGGTGCGAGCGCGACTCACGAAACCCCAAGAGAAATCTAACGCAGAGACGCAGAGAGCGCAGAGTTTCGCGGAGCAAACCTCAGCGCCAGTTACGCCTCCGCCAGCTCTTGCTCGAGGCGTTCGGCTTCGTAGTGCGAAACGAGGGCGTCCACCAGCGCGGCTAGTTTTCCGTCCATGACCTCGGTCAGTTGGTGCAGCGTGAGGCCGATGCGGTGATCGGTGACGCGGTTTTGCGGAAAGTTGTAGGTGCGGATTTTTTCGGAACGATCGCCAGTCTTGATCTGTCCCCGGCGCTCGGCGCCGATGGCGGCCTGCTGCTTTTCCAGCTCCAGTTCGTAAAGGCGGGCGCGAAGAACGCGCATGGCTTTCGAGCGGTTCTTGATCTGCGACTTTTCGTCCTGCTGAGAAACCACCAAGCCGCTGGGGATGTGCGTGATGCGCACCGCGGAATACGTGGTGTTGACCGACTGGCCGCCGGGACCCGAGGAGCAAAACGTGTCGATGCGCAGGTCTTTCGCTTCGATCTTGATGTCGATATCGTCCGCTTCCGGAAGCACCGCGACAGTGGCCGCGGACG
Source organism: Candidatus Acidiferrum sp. (assembly GCA_041478205.1). GTDB lineage: Bacteria > Acidobacteriota > Terriglobia > Acidiferrales > UBA7541 > Acidiferrum. The sequence continues at coordinate 30,351 of JBGOVR010000013.1, read as the reverse complement.
TGTGGATGCGGCCCTGCTGCTCGGTGGCGGGGACGCGCTGGACGCGGTGCACGCCGCTTTCGTATTTCAGCTTGGAATAAACTTTGTGGCCTTGAATCGCGGCGACGATTTCTTTCAAGCCACCCAGGGAGGAAGGAGAGCTTTCGAGCACTTCGACTTTCCAGCCCAGCGTTTCGGCATAGCGCGAATACATGCGGAAAAGCTCGCCGGCAAAAAGCGCCGCTTCATCGCCGCCGGTGCCCGCGCGAATTTCCACGATAACGCTCTTTTCATCGAGGGGGTCCTTGGGCAGGAGGAGTAGCTTGAGGTCCCGCTCGACGACTTCCTTGCGCGCGGCGAGCTGCTTCTCTTCGTCGTGCGCGAGCTGTTTCATTTCCGAATCATCCGCTTCCAGGAACATCTGGTGCGCGCCGGCGAAATCTTTCTCGATCTGTTTGTACTCGCGGTGCTTGGCGACGATTTGTTCGAGCTCGGCGTGCTGCTTCGCCACCTTCTGGAAGCGCGCAGAATCGGTAACGATTTCCGCAGTGGAGAGTTCGCGCGTCAGTTCGTCATAGCGGGTACCGAGTTGGTCCAACTTATCGGATAACGTCATTACGGCCATAGAAGAACCTCAAGAGCGTGACTGGTGACTAGTGAAAAGCAAGAAGTGCTCGTCGAAGGAGCGAGCGGTGCGAAGATCGGCTAATAGAAGGCGGCGTACATCGATGTTCTCTAACTAAAGAATACCGCTGATCCGGGAAACACGCAATTGGATGCGCCGCGCGGTTGCTGAGATGCAATGCGGTGTACTACGATGCGGCCACGACCTGGCGCCGCACGGAGAACGATGAGCGAAGCAGCACGCACGATCTTGCAGGCAAATGGCGAAGCGGCCGGGGAATCCGGCGGAGAAGCCGATCCCGGTTTCCTGTGGGACTTCTGGTATCCGGCGCTGCGGAGCACCGAGATCACCGGCAAGCGGCTGGCGACGGCCATGCTGCTGGAGGTGCCGCTGGTGCTGGGGCGCACTTCGGAGGGCAAGGCGTTTGCGATGCGCGATTCCTGCCCGCACCGGGGGATTCCGCTGTCTTACGGTCACTTCGACGGGCAGACGGTGGAGTGCAGCTACCACGGCTGGCGCTTCGAGGCGTGCAGCGGGCAGTGCGTGGAGATTCCGTCGCTCAGCAGCCAAGACAAACTGAAGGTCGATCGCGTTTTCGCGGGACACTATCCCTGCGAGGAGCGCGACGGCTACGTCTGGGTGTACATGACTTCTCGCGACCGCAGAGCGGTCGACAACGCTCCGGGTTCCCGGCTACCGGAATCGGTGCCGGCTGCACCCAAGTTGGCGACGTTCAGCCCGAAGTACAAGATCACGCACCTCGCGTGCGACCTGCCGTCGCACGTGGACCACGGGATTATCGGATTGATGGATCCGGCGCACGGGCCGTTCGTGCATCAATCGTGGTTCTGGCGGAGCCGCGGCAGCATTCACGAAAAACAAAAACAGTTCGAGCCGATCCCGAATGGCTTCCGGATGAACCCGCACTCGCCCAGCTCGAACAGTGCGCCGTACCAGTTGCTCAAGAAAATCACAGGCGAACCGGTGACGACGACCATCGATTTCATTTTGCCCAACATACGGCTCGAGGAGATTCACAGCGGGAAGCTGTGGTTTTCGAGCCGGGCGACCATCACGCCGGTGCGGCGGGATTTGTGCCGGATCGATTTCGTGGCCGCGTGGAATCTTTTTTTTCTGCCGGTTCCTGTATTCCGCATGTTTGGAAAAACGTTTCTGCGGCAGGACCAAGAGACCATGATCCAGCAGTCCGAGGGCCTGAAGCACAACCCCCACCTGATGCTGATCGATGACGCCGACCGCCCGGCGAAGTGGTACTTCGCGCTAAAGGCCAACCTGTTGGAGTCCCGCCGGACTGGCGCGCCGATGACGCATCCGATGAATGGGCCGGTCACGCTGCGCTGGCGGTCGTAAGAGCGTAAAAGTATAAGAGTGTCAGAGTGTAAGGGTGTAAGAGTCTAAGTCCGATGGTTTGCGGCGGATCGACTTGGATTGAGTTTCCTCAGCCGTGACGGCCGAAGCGACTGCTTGACGCAACTGTCGCCTGGGCCCTTAGGGTGCAGCCGTGCTGCACCCCTACGAGGAAATCGCGCTCGCTCGGCCCACTGGGTGCCTTACGGGTTGGGCCCCCCCTCCCCCCTGTTTTTAACAAGTGTTCATTCTAGAGGGAGTTAAAGTCCTTTGTTTTGATACACTTTTGCAAGTGTTCATTCTAAAGGGACTTACGCGGAGCTTCTGTTGGCGAGTTTATCAACAGCTAGGTAGACCGTGTCGTGGCGCTGGGGACGGGGTCTGGTTCCTCGCCGGGTTCGGGGTCCGGCGGGGCAAAGGAGGAGCGGATGACGTGGCGCCAAGAGTCCGTGCCGAAGGCGTTGGTGTATTCGAGTTGGGAGATGGGGATCGTTTGCACGAAGGTCTGACCGAGATATAGGAATCTCCAGAGCGGAAGAAATTTTGGGTTTGTAAGGGATTGCTCGCCGGAGGCGAGGGACACTGTTAAACGAGACGATTGTAGCAGGGTAGTAATCGGGTTGGCAAGATAAACCTTGGTGATTCAGGCTGGTGGTGGCCAGTTTCCGACCAGCCGACTGATAGTCCACTACGACGCCGGACCGAGCGGCCGTCGAACAACAGGCCAGCTTGCGGCAACGGCACGAGCATAAGCTATTGCGTGACCCAGATGACGAAGCTTAACTCGGCATCCTCAAAGCGCCCGGTGATCTTCCAGCAACCAAGCGTGGGAATGTCAATACCGGACACGATGAAAGAGTGGTTTGAATCACCCGTCCAACCAGCGTTGGCATGTCCGTCCGTTACGAGTGGCGGAGCCGGAGAGTCCAGGCGTTTCCCGGTCACCTTCAGCATCGGTTGCGCGTTGTTATGCCAGTCGTAGCCTTCGCGCCACCAAAAGAGTTTGTTTCTGAAAGCCGTGTCGGTAGGTCTGTAGTGCGGCAGGCCCTTCCATGTTCCGTCCGTGGGCAGCTGAATCCATAGTTTTTCGGTACCGAACCAGAAACCATCCGGGATGGTCTGGCTGGGGTAGGGCGCCGGCGGTACGAAGGGATGGGCCAGAGGCTTCGTAACGGGGCACGATTCAGGTGCCCCTTTCCCCGCCCGGTCCTGCAGCGGGTGCTGAGACGTGGATGCGGCGGCAGCTTGCGTCGAGCGAGGGGTTTGCGCGGCTGCGAAAGAGATTGGCGTAAGCAGCGAAATGATAGTTAACGGGAAGATGCGGCGCTTCATAAGCTCCCTCCCACGAGCCATACTACAACAAAAGAAAGCCGTAGTTAGTGCCACTTAGACAAACACGCACGTATCGGAAACCGGCGCGCTAGCCTTTTGGCCCTCTGTGCCGGGGAAGACTTAACACAGAGGTCACGGAGAAAATGCGGCGGCGTGGGGACCGATGGATAGCGGGCGTCTAGGATGCCGGGAAGTTCCAGCGAGTGACGGCGTCGGTGAAGTTTGCGGCGTGCTCGTCTTGGCCGAAGGCAACTTGGGGCTGAACGCGAAAGACGCAACTGTTGGAAGTTTCGAGCAGCGGTCCCACGTCTCCTCCGTATTTGCGGTTGTACTCGGCCACGAGTTGCTTCCAGACCGCGCGATCGGTAATTTCTTGCGCGACGCCCTCCAGGATTACAGCTTCATCCGCTTTTTCGGTGCCGATCACGCAGTGCGGGTCCGCGGCGATGTTCTTGGCCTTGCGCGTCCGGCGGCCGGTGCTGAACCAGAAGGCGTCCTGCCACCAGATGCCCCAGACCAGCATTAAGTGTGAGCGGCCCTCGGGAGGCGAAGTAGCAATCCAATAGTTATGCGATTTTTCGAGGCGCTCAAGAGCCCAGCTCCAGGGCTTGAGGCCGGTGGTTGTGTCTGGCGGTTTTTCCAGGGCGTCGGGCCAATACGGGTGGCTGGCTTGTGGTTCGCTCATTTTGCCTCCCTTGGGATGCTTCTGGTCTTGGCGGGATTCTAGCAAGATTTTGGCGGTGATATTGAGGTGGCTGCCCGGCGCGAGCTTCGTTTTTTCCTTGTCGGGCAGGTGCTGTTCGCGTAGCTTCGCACTCATGCGAGCGGAGGCGGTCGAATCGCTGCCGGTGCAGGAGACGGGAACCTTGCCGGTGCTAGATGATGTTGCCGTCAATCGCGCACTTCAGAACTTCTTCGCGGCGATCGAGAGTGACGACTCGCTTTTCGCCAGCGAGGCTGCGGGAGGCGCCCCCGCCGGCGGTACGCCGGGATCGGGGGGCGTGTATAGCGGCGACTTTGTACTTCGGTTTCGCGATGCAAGTCTCGCGGGTAACCGCACGTTGCATTTCTCGCTGATCGAGAAACTCATCGAGCTCTTGAAAGAAGCAGGATCGGCGGACTCGCTTGTGGCGAGCCTGTGTCTGTCTTCGCACGCTGCTGCGGAAATGAAACCGGCGGGATTGGCGTTGCGGCTGCGCCTGGAAGCGCGAGGGAATTCGCCGGAGCAAGCGGGGCTGCGCTGGGGACTGGGTCTGGCGCAGGTGCAGCAGGCTTTGCTTTTTACGTCTCGCTACCTGCGGCAGCAGATGGCGCGCGGCGGAGATTGATCGGGTTCCGCCAGCGACCCACAGATCGAAAATCCACGAGGAAAAATCAGGAAACGAAAGCGCAGCCGACGCGATAGCCGCCTTGCTTGGTTCGCTGGGACCACACGGGTTTGAGATTGACACGAACCGGCGGGAGAATCGGCACGTGCAGCACCGCCAGAATGCTTGCGGGGAGTTCTTCCGGGGCGTCCAGCTCGATGGCGACGCCGCCGAAACCGAGGTCGAGAACACGAGCGCGGCGCGCACCGCGTTCACCAAGCATGGCGTAGGCGTTCGTGCCGGTCATGGAAACGCGCTCGGCCTTGCGTTGCATGGCATAAACGTGTGGCACAGCTGTTGCTGCGGATGGCTGGCTCTTAGAGATTTCCGCGGCGCTCGCGGATGCTGCCGCCGCCAGCGTCGATTCTGGGCGTTCCGGAGCGCGTTTGGACGTGATGGAAATGGGTTCAGGGGCCGGTGCGCTGCGCTCGGGTGAAGGTGTTGGCGGAGGTGCAGGCACAGCTGCGGGAGCAGGAGCGGCAACAGGGACCGGAGCGGGAGCAGTTTCCGTCTTCGCCCCGCCATTTGGGGTCTTACGATGATTCGAATGCTTGAGGCGATAGAGACGCTCGTCGGCCACGCGAATCAACTGGTCGGCTTGTTCACCGTCTTGGGGGAACGTGGCTACGCCGTGGTCCATGTTGACACTGATGCTGAGCTGCAAGGCTTGCAGCGTTTCGGCAAAAACGGTTTCGACGCGGCGGCTCAGCGCCAGGGTCTGGTCCGCATCCGTCTGCGGCAATAGCAGGGCGAATTCATCTCCGCCGATGCGAAAAGCGGAGTCGGAAGTACGCAGGGCCTTTTTCAGCGTGGTAGCGGCAGCGCGCAGCACATCGTCGCCTCGCGGATGCCCGTACTTGTCGTTCACTTCCTTGAATCGATGCAGATCCACGATGACGAGGCCCAGCGGCAAAGCGTAACGCCGGGCGCGATTGAGTTCTTTTTCAAAAGCCTCGCCGAAGAGGCGGCGGTTGTAAAGCCCGGTCAGCGGATCGGTGACGGCGTTCAACTGCAGAGTTTTCAGTTCGTCGTATTCGATGATGATCGGCACGCGGAACAAACCCGCGGAGGCGAGGACGTCCATCAGCGCGGTTTTCAGAGCGACTTGACGGCCCAGATGCTCGCTGAGTTCACGGCGGCGCGTGAGCATCTCGTCCCACAGCTGAATGCACTGGTTTTCGCGCAAATCGAGGTGCGTGATGGCGCGAATATAGCGTTGGAGGAACTGTCCGCGCGCGGACAGATCAAGGTTCTCGAGCGTATCGGCGAGCAGTTCGAGGTACGAGTCCTCGACCGGCAAGCGGGGGGGAGGGGCACCGCTGGGGCTGGGCATACTAGATAGACACCTAAACTCTGTCTATCCCCGCGGGGGTTGGGGAAAGAAGAATGGGCCTTTCTCTTTACACTGGAAGCAAGTAGGAGTCCATTTGTATTTGGTTCCGGGCTGATGATCGGGGCCTGGCCGAGCCGGCTCCGCCAGCCGATCTTGTTGGAAGAACACGAGATACAGGGAATTCCGAGACGGGACGATCAGCAGCCACCCCTAGTATGTAACGAAATCACCCGGCGAGCTCGAGAAGCAGGGCCGGAAAGAGCATAAATTTACTCAAGTGGTCTGAGGAATTCCAACCCAAAGAGGCGCATCTCCCCTACGACGTCCTGGCGGAGCACTTTCGCCGTAATTGGCGGGGTTTCATTGGGCACGAGGCTTGAGGAAGTCGGGGAGGGAGCGGGAATGGTTAAGTAGACAAGCTGGTCAGGCCGGAGGATATGGGTTGAGGTGATACAGGCGCCTTGGGCGCAAATATTGAGGGTCTTGGTGAGCTCAATGAACTCGGCTCCCGAAGTGTCCGCACCCCGCAAGAAGACGGGCACCTGTAGTCGGATCCGGGGAGACCGACGAGGTTGCTTATGATCCAAGTGCTGCCCTTCCTTGACGACTTCGCTTTTCACTCAGTGGCCCCATAGTACTTGCGAACTAGTACGAATCCATGCATCTGAGATGCCAGATGAGCGCGCCGGCGTTTCCATGGTAAGTAGTATTGAATCAATCGCTTAGAATGGGGTTGAGATGAAGAATTGAGGGCTATGGGCACCCTGCCTACAAGGATGACGACTTGGTTTCCTCAATTGTGCAAATGGAACGCTTTTACCATTGACAGTGCTAGAACCCTTTGCGACGATGGCCGACGGTATCAAGTGGAAAATATTTTCCCACGAGGGTGGGCGACTGGGGTAGGTCTGATGGGTGGGAGCCTCGTAGTATCTCCGATAACCGAGCAACGGGGTTCCGCGGTGTTCTCGCTGGGCGCCGTGACCAGTCTTCTGGATACGGTGGATGAGTCGTTGCTGGTGGCGGAGCGCAGCGGGCGCATTCTGCTGGCGAATTCGCGAGCGCGGAAGTGCGTGGAGTCCAGAGGGCTCGGCGAATTGAGTCAGTTGAATCTGTTCACGGATTTGCTGAAGGTGGATGCAAAAAAGATTTTCGGCGAGATTGAGGGTGGCGAGCACGAGGTGAAGCTCGACATTGCGGGAAAGGACAAGAATTCCCGCGTCAGCGTGCGGTGGATGCCGGAACCCGACTGGCTGATCGTGCGGCTGGAAATGCAGCCGGCGCAGGATCCCGGAACGCAAATCACCGTACAGGAGTTGTTGCAGGAACGCGAGATCACGTACCGGAATTTGCTAGCGGCTTATTTGAAACTCCAAGAAGTGAACCGCCAGAAGACGGTATTTCTTGCTTCGGCAGCGCACGAGTTGAAAACGCCGCTCGCGGTAATCAAGGGATATTACGATTTGCTGCTTACCAGTTCGCTGGGACGTTTGACGGAGAAGCAGCGCGACATCCTGGAAGAATCGAAGGAGAGCTGCGAGAGGCTCGTCCGCCTGGTCTCCATGTTCCTGAACTATTCGGCGCTGGAGAGTGGAAAACTGGTTCTGCAACTTCGCGAGAACGACTTGCGCGACTGCCTCGATGAACTGGCCAAGCGCTGGGTGGAAGCTTTCCAGCGCAAGGGCGTCCGGCTGGACACCTCCTTCGATCCTTCTATTCCGAACTTTCGGTTTGATTATCAGAAAGTCCAGCAGGCGGCGGCCAATCTTCTGGACAATGCGCTGAAGCATACGCCGGCAAAAGGCAGCGTCACGCTGGTGGCGCGGCCGCACTTCTGGGAACGCCGCGTCGCGGAGGCGTCTCCGGTCCAGGAGCGACGCCGCTTCCGTTTGCCACGTCCTAACAGCGTCGAAGTATCCGTGGCGGACACCGGCCCGGGAATCGCGCCGGAGCATCACCAGGAAATATTCGAGGATTTCGTGCGCGTGGACCGTAACACGACGGGGATGGGCCTGGGACTCGCGATTGCTAAGCGCCTGGTGCAGGCGCATCGCGGAAAGATCTGGGTGGAGAGCGAGCCGGTCACCGGGAGCAGGTTTACGTTCTTGTTGCCCATGGATCAGTCTTGATTAGCGCCCCGTGGTTGTTAACTATCCGGGACAAGTAAGGTTTGGGAAGTAAAGGGAGAAGTCGATGGCTGCCAAAGAAAGAATTCTTGTCGTAGATGATGAGCCGAGCATTCGGAAATATTTGCAGACGCTGCTCGAAGTGGACGGATTCGCCGTGGAGACGGTCGGCTCCGGCAAGGAAGCCATCGCCAAGGTGAACGATGGCGAGCGTCCGGACCTAATTATCCTGGATGTGCTGATGCCGGAGATGAATGGCATCGATGCGCTGAAAGAACTCATGCAGATCGACCGCACGCTGAACGTCATCATGCTGAGCTGCTCCAACGAGGTCGGCACGGTTGTCGAGGCGATTCGAATCGGAGCGCACGATTACCTGACGAAGCCGTTCGAGAAAACCGAGCTAGATGCGGCGATGCTGAAGTCTCGCCAGAAGAAACAACTGACGCAGGAGAACCAAGCGCTGCGCGATTACTGCGATCAGGTAACGGAAGATCTCAGCTTCCTGGCCGCCAGCCCGCAGATGGTGCGCATCCGCCAGCAGATCCTGCAGATTGCCCCCGTGGATGTGCCGGTCTTCATCTGCGGCGAGAGCGGCGTGGGAAAAGAAGTCGTGGCGCGGATGATTCATCTGCGTTCGAAGCGGCGCAACCAGGCGTTTGTAAAAGTGAATTGCGCGGCATTGCCCGGCGAGTTGCTGGAATCCGAGCTGTTTGGTTTCGAACAGGGCGCGTTTACGGGAGCGGTGCGCGCCAAGCCCGGCAAATTCGAGATGGCCAACAAGGGCACCATCTTTCTGGACGAGATCGCGGAGATGAGCACGCACCTGCAAGCGAAACTCCTGCATGTTCTTCAGGACCACCAGTACTCGCGCTTGGGTGGACGGCACCTGGTGGAAACCGACGTACGAGTGCTGGCGGCAACCAACGTCGACGTTCAGGAAGCCATGAAGACCGGCAAGTTCCGCGAAGATCTGTATTACCGCCTGAACGTTCTGTCCATCCTGGTTCCGCCGCTACGCGAGAGGACGGCGGAGATTCCGTTGCTCTTCCGCCATTTCCTCGAGAAATACACCGAAAAGTTTGGCAAACCATCGCAGGGTCCTTCCAAGCATCTTTTGGATGCGGCGGTAAATTATCCGTGGCCCGGCAACCTGCGCGAGCTGGAGAATTTCGTCAAGCGTTATGTGATTCTCGAAGATGACGAGGGCAGCTTGCGCGAATTGATTGAGATGTCTTCCGCGCGGCAGCGCACCTCGCCGCGACAAGAACCCGTTATTCCCCGCGAACAGGGCCTCAAGGCGCTGGTGCGTGGATTGAAGGACGAAGCGGAAATGGAAGCAATTGCGGATGCGCTCGAAAAGACGCGCTGGTGCCGCAAGGACGCCGCGAAGATGCTGGGCATCAGTTACAAGGCGCTGCTGTACAAGATGCGGCAGTTCAATCTGGACACTCCGCGCACGCGGCGCACGGCGGCAGCCGCGCCTGCGGAGGAGCCGGCCGCGGTCGGTGCGATCCGCCACGAGTAGCGAAGAGACCTGAGAATCCCCGCCAGGTAGCTCCAGGCCCAAAGAGGCATTGCGTTTGGCCTCCGTCCCCATCGTGCCCTATGCCGGGCAGCGAGGGTGGGGTAGGGTGGGCTAAACTTTTCCATAGCGTGAAACTGACGTTTCCGGTATTGTCACCCGAACCGGATTTTGCTAACCAACCCGGTTCACGGGTGGCGAACGAAATGGCGCGCGCGGCCAGGCTTGGAGTTTCCAGGCGTTGCGGCCGACGCTGTTGAGTTGGCAACGCCCGAATCAGGGAAAGGGGCGCGGCCGAGCAGTCATCGGCCGTGAACATAATGTAGGATGGGGATAATGACGGAACGTCGCACGGCTCGACGCTATGACTTGTCCTTGCCCGTTATCATTCGCGTCCCCGCGGAACGCGTGGCAGACACACAAAAAGGAAAGACCCGGGATATATCCACCCGCGGCCTGTATTTCGTTCTCGACCAAGATCTAGAAGCTGGCTCCGAGTTGGACATTACTTTGACGCTCCCCGCGGAGATTACCCACGGATCCGAAGTATTCGTGCGTGCTCTCGGCAAGGTCGTGCGGGTGGAGCGCCGCATGGAAGACGGGAGTGCCCGAATGGGCGTTGCCGCAGTGATTGAGCGGTACGACATCATTCGCGGAGAAAACAGCCGAGTCTAGAGTTCCGTTGGAGTGCCGATCTCAGGGTTCGTGTTGTGCGCGCCGACCCGCCTTTGACTAGTTCTTCTAGTACTAGAATCAGGGAAGAGTTTCTCTCCTTTGCGCAACCTTTTTCGCAGTTCGTAGCCCACCCGATAGAGTACTCTCCAAGCTTTCCGGGCGATCCGCTCCCCACCTCTTTCCGGGTTAAGTCGTTCTTAATGAACTAATTACTAGGTTCCCCGCAGGTGAGAATGCTACGCGACGAGACCGCCCCATCTGGCCAAGCTTTGGTTCTCTGTGTGCAACGCATAGGTTGCAGGTGTGCTAGTGCGGTTGGGGAGAGGGTTCAGAATGGCTGTGTCTGGTGAGAAAAACGGAGGGTCGGCCCTGGGACCGAGCAGCTTGCCTCCGGAAGAGATTATTTTCGGCCGCTCCCCGGCCATGCGGTCCATTCGGCAACTGGTGGGGAAAATCCTCGGCACGAATTTGCCGGTCTTAATCCAAGGCGAGAACGGAACAGGCAAAGGGCTCCTGGCGCAGTACATCCACTCACATTCCGTGTTTTCTTCCGGCGCGTTCATTAAGGTTAACTGCGCGGCAATTCCCGGGACGCTCCTGGAAAGCGAGTTGTTCGGCCACGAGAAGGGCGCATTTACGGACGCCCATGCGTCGCGGGCTGGATATGTCGAGATGGCCGATCGTGGCACGCTTTTTCTCGATGAGATTTCCGACCTAGATTTGAGTTTACAAGCAAAGGTTCTGCAGTTGCTTCAGGACGGCCAATTCAGCCGAATCGGAGATAACCAAGAGCGGCGCGTGGATACCCGCGCGATCTGCGCGACCAATCGTAACCTCGATCGCGAGATTGAGTTGGGACGTTTCCGGCAGGATTTGTTTTACCGCATCAATGTGATCACCATTAACTTGCCACCCTTGCGAGAGCGTCGCGAAGACATCGCCCCGCTGACGGAATACTTTCTCGGGCAACAGAATGTCCGCTTCGAGCGCAATACACCTCCCCTTCCTTGCGAAGTGGTTGAGACCCTGGCGTCCCGGGAGTGGCGAGGAAATATCCGCGAATTGGAAAATCTGATGGCGCGTTACGCGATTATGGGGTCGCTCGACAGCGTCATGACGGAGCCTCTCGCAAAGCGCCCCTCGATGGCGCCAATGAGACTTTCTCCGGACGGGACGGTTTCCCTTAAACACATTGCCAAACAAGCCGTGCGCGAGATGGAAAGCAACGTGATTCTGCAGGTGTTGCGAGACAACAAATGGAACCGCCGCAAAGCTGCTCAGGTCTTGAACATTAGCTATCGGGCGCTCATTTACAAGATTCAGGAAGCCGGGCTGTCTCAAAAGAATAATCGAAGAGCTAGCCGCGCCCCGGGCGAAGGGCCCATGATTCCGCCGATAGCGCGCTAGGCTGACTGCCAGCAATAATCATCGAGACGTCCTCCCAGCGGTGCGCTCCGGAAAGTTAGGCGGTTCACGGTTAAGCCGTCAGCGGCTCGGGGCACTGAGCGGAGCCCGGATGGGATTCACTGGAAAGTGTTTTCCCCTAGTTTCCGGGAGGGGTGGGGCAAGATACCCGACGAAGAAAAGCCAAGACGTGTGTTATAAGTTGCTTAGCACAGCAAACTTAGGTCCTGTGCAATTCGTACTATGGTAACGAACTTGCTCTCACAGTACCCTACGTATGGTAATCGGCTGGAACTCTGCTGGAGGGGCAGCTTGAGCGAAGCATACTCATGGTGTGACACCAAAGCTGAAACTCTTCCTTTGACATCCCGGGTGTCCGCGTAATGTACACCGCGTTCTACCAGCTGAAGGAAGAGCCTTTCCGGCTGACACCGGACCCGCGATTCCTGCATTTGGCCGATCCCCATCGAACGGCCCTCAAGGCGCTTCTTCAGGGAGTGCTACAGCGCAAGGGTTTCATCGTGGTGGCCGGACCCGTCGGCACGGGCAAAACCACTCTGCTTCATACCGCCTTGCAGATCCTTACCGAGAAGTCGGAAGGGCGAGGCCGCCTGGTGTCGGCGTTTCTCGTAAATCCCACGCTGTCGCCATCCGAGCTTTTGGAAGCGGTTCTCGACGAGTACGAGATTCCGACGACCGCTACGTCCAAACCTCGGCGGCTCGCGGCGCTCCATCAGATGCTTTTCCAGACTCAGCAGCAGGGTGGAACGGCGGTCCTGTTGATCGACGAGGCGCACCTGATGAGCGTGGAGTTGCTGGAAGAGGTCCGCCTCCTGGGGAATACGGACACTTACCAGGAAAAGCTCCTGCAAATCGTACTTTGCGGCCAGCCTGAACTGCTGGCTGTTCTCCAGCGCCCGGAACTGCAAGCGCTGCAACAGAGAATTGCCAACACTTGCCTGCTTCGCCCCTTGGCCTTGCCCGAAACGCGCGCTTATATCGCCGAACGTCTGCACGCCGCGGGTTTGAGCGGCAACGCGCCGTTTACGAGCGCCGCGGTCGAGACTATACACAAGCTGAGCGGCGGAGTTCCCCGGCTGATCAATCTGCTGTCTGACGCCTGTTTGACGCTGGGCTTTGAAACGAAGCGGAAACAGATCGACCCATTGCTCGTCGAACAGGCGGGAGAAGAAGTGCTGAGCGTGTTCAAGCCGTCGCTGGTGTCCGTTGACCCACCCGCGGCCATCAACGTTTCGCAACCGGAGAAGAAACCTGCGGCGCCGGCGGTAACGTGGTCAAGCGTTGCTGCGCCCTCACAGGCGTCGACCAACACGAATGCCACGGTGGTCGGCAAGGAAAGCATCGTGACCAGCAGCAAGGTCCCAGTAGCCGATGCGGAGTCCGAGAGCCAGAAGATGGTGATGCTACCTGGTACGGATGGGAATTGGACGAAATCGACGTTTGACGTCTTGATTGCCGCGCTCAAACAGAATCGCGCGTCGGTGCGCCGCTAACTCGCTTTTCTCTCAGGCAACGCCCTCAGCGGTATCTCCCACGGAAAAGTAGGTGCAGTCCGGATGGTGGAACACCAGTGCGCTGACGCTGGCCTCTGGGTCCATCATCATCCCCTCGGTGAGTTGCACGCCAATGGCTTCGGGCCGCAGCAGCTTCCAGAGCCCCGCTTGATCGTCCAGGTCGGGGCAGGCCGGATAGCCAAAACTGTAGCGCTTCCCGCGATACCTTGACGTGAACCGCTGCGCCATGGTCATTTCCGGCGAGTCGGGGAATCCCCAGTCTTCGCGAATGCGCCGGTGCAGCCATTCCGCGCAGGCTTCCGCGCTCTCGATCGCCAGCGCCTGCAACCCATGCGACTTAAAATAGTAGCCTTCGTTCTTGGCTTTTTCCGAGCGCTCGCGCACGCCTTCGCCCGCCGTCACGACAAACAATGCTAGGTGATCGCGATTCCCGTTCCGCGGCGCCAGAACGTAGTCGCTCAGACAGAGAAAATCTCCCACCCTCTGCCTCTTGCATCGAAACGTGTGCAGCGGCTGCGTTCCGCCCGGCGCGAACAAATGCAATACGTTGCCTTCCGGCTCGGTTTCAAAGAACTGCCAGACCGCGCGCACCTTCAGGAACCCCGCGGCCTCGTTCTTTACCTCTTCCATGCTTTCGAACAGCTCGACGGCTTTCGGATCCCGCGCCGCAAATTGTTTTTCGAAATCGCCGCGAAACCCCAGGTGCCGCCCGTAGAGCATGAAGGGGTTGATATAACCCCAGATTTCCCGCAGGTCCGGGACCAGCCGCACCTTGGTGTCGAGATACGGCACGCTGGGAATTGGCAGGTCGGCGCGAACCTTCGGCGAGCGAGCCACCGTCGGTATCTCAGTTACGGTGACGGTTGTCGAGACGCCGAAGCCGTTGCCCGCCGCCGTGTGGTCGCGCACGACGGTCTCGCGGGTGGTCGGATCCATCAGTTCATTCATCAAGCGCAGCCCGGTCATCGCGTCTTTTGCGTAACACACCGCTTTTCCATAGCTCGGCGCGATCTTCTGCTGGGTGAATTTGGCGGAAAGCGCCGCTCCGCCGACGAGCAGCGGTATCACGATCCCGGCATCGCGCAGGTCGCTGGCGGTGATCACCATTTGCTGCGCGCTCTTCACCAGTAGTCCCGAAAGACCGATCGCGTCGGGCTTGTGTTCCAGGTACGCCTTGATCAATTCGTCCGGCGGCACTTTGATCCCGAGATTCACCACGTCGTAGCCGTTGTTTTTCAAAATGATTTCGACGAGGTTTTTCCCGATGTCGTGTACGTCGCCCTTCACCGTAGCGAGGACGACCCGCCCGCGCTTCGCGGTGTCCGCCTTCTCCATGAACTGCTCGAGGTGGCTCACCGCGGCTTTCATCGCTTCGGCCGATTGCAGCACTTCCGCGACGATAAGCTCGTTCGCGTTGAAAAGGCGGCCTACTTCGGCCATTCCCGCCATCAGCGGACCGTTGACGATATCCAGCGGTGCGGCGCCTTCCGCGCGTTTGCGATCGAGATCCTCGACCAGGCCATCGCGGGTTCCCTCGATAATGTAGTTCGATATCCGTTGGTCGAGCGGAATGTCCTCCGCACGCGCCTTTTCCTTCTTCTTGGCGGTGCGAAAGTGCTCCGTAATCGCCGCGATATGAAATTGGTTGACGGCAGCGCGCTGTTCTTTTTTTTGCTCGCGCCAGTCCGCGGGAACGCCCCGCAGCAGTGCCGCCCGCGCGCCCTCCGAAGGGTCTGTCGGCGCTTCCGCGGGCGGGTGCGAGAAAAGCAAATTCTCCGCCAGCCGCCGCTCGTGCTCGGGAATCGACGCGAAACGCTCCAACTTTTCCGTATTGACGATAGCCAGATCCAACCCAGCCTTCGTGCAGTAGTACAGAAAAACCGAATTGATCACTTCGCGTGCCCCCGCGGGCAGCCCGAAGGACACATTTGAAATTCCCAGAATCGTGCGCACGTCCGGCAGCGCGTGCTTGATCAGCCGGATGCCCTCCACGGTCTCGACCGCTCCGCCGATGTAATTCTCATCGCCGGTCGCGCAAGGAAAAACCAGCGGATCGAAGATGATGTCTTCGGGCGCCAAACCGTATTTCTCCGTCAGCAGCTTGTAGCTGCGCTGCGCGATCGCTAGCTTGCGCTCACGGGTGAAGGCCTGCGCCTGCTGCGGGTCTTCGTCGATGCATCCCACTACCACCGCGGCGCCAAAATCGTGTGCCATCGGCACGATCTTCTCGAACTTTTCCTCGCCATCTTCAAGATTGATCGAATTGATGATCGCTTTGCCCTGACAATAGGTCAGCGCCTGAGTAACCGCCGCCGGATCGGTCGTGTCGATCATCACCGGCGCCTTCACTTTGCGAATCAGCTTTTCGTAAAACGGCGGAATGTCATTTTTCTCATCGCGCTCCGTGCTTTGCAGGCACACGTCCACGACATGCGCGCCCCCGCGAACCTGCCGCCGGGCAATCTCGCTCGCTTCTTCCCACTTTTCTTCCGCAACCAGATTCTTGAAGAGTCGCGACCCGATCACATTCGTGCGCTCGCCCACCAGCAAGGGCCGCGTGCTGTCTTCCGCTTCGATGGTCTCGATGCCCGAATAGATCGCGCGGTGGCCTTCCGCCGGCCGCTGGCGTGGCTTCTTGCCGTCCACCATTTGCGCGATGGTGCGAATGTGCTGCTCGGTCGTGCCGCAGCAACCGCCAATCACATTCAACCAGCCGTGGTCTACAAACTTTTCAAGCTGCGCCGCCAGCGACGTCGGGCTCTCCAGATACTTGCCTTCTTCATCCGGCAGCCCCGCGTTCGGGTAGCACGAAACGAACTCGCCCGTAAGCTGGCTCAGCGTGCGGATGTGGTCGGTCATGAACTCCGGTCCGGTGGCGCAGTTCATGCCGAAGGCCAGCGGCTTCGCGTGCCGCAACGAGGCCCACATCGCTTCCACTGTCTGCCCAGCCAGCATCGAGCCCATGGCCTCAATCGTGACGGAAATGATCACGGGAACTTGCGCACCGATCTCCCTCGAAAGCCTCTGGATCGCCAGCAGCGCGGCCTTGATGTTCCGAGTGTCCTGGCAAGTTTCCACCAGCAGCAGGTCTGCGCCGCCTTCTACCAACCCTTTCGCTTGCACGTAGTAGGTTTCACGCAGGCCTTCGAAGGTCACGCCGCCGGTGACGGTAATCGCCTTGGTCGTCGGCCCCATCGAGCCGGCCACAAACCGCGGCCTCGCTGAAGTGCTGGCCTCGTCCGCGGCCTGCCTCGCCAACTCCGCCGATAGCCGGTTCAACTCGTGGGCGTCCGCCGACAGCCCATATTCCGCGAGCACGATCGAAGCTCCGCCAAAGCTATTTGTTTCCACGATGTCGGAGCCAGCCTTGAAATACTTGCGGTGGATGTCCAGCACGACATCCGGCCGCGTGCGTACCAGGTTTTCGTTGCAGCCCTCAAGCGCGGCTCCGCCGAAGTCCTCAGCGGTCAAATGCCGCTGCTGCAGCATGGTGCCCATGGCCCCGTCCAGCACGAGAATGCGCTGGGACAGCAGCTCCCGGAGGGCTTTCGCGGATTCGGTTAGGTTGCGCATCCGCTGGAAATTCGTAGCTCCTTATCGCACTCTCTGATGAATGGGAGACACGTGCAGGGAAGGCGGATTTCCCGGTACAATCTTATTTTACGCAGGTTCCTCGCGGAATCGAATGCCCTTGCATCGAAGTAGTGCTTTCCTGGCGTGAATGGCGAATATGGCACCCCGAAAACGCCATGCCCAGACCCCTATGGAGTGACTCGCAAGGGCTTTACCCAGCTTGTATCAAGCGCGGATACATCGTAGCTGTCACGTAACAATTCGAGAACAGCGGCGCCAAAGGTCCTTGCCCATTGGGGCAGTTTTCAATACGCTTGGACAACAGTGGCTACCAAACGAGCGAATCCTAAGCTAACTGTTTGTATACTCTCGCCGCACCCCTTGGTGCTGAGCGAGTTTGAGCGGCTTCTGGCGAAGCCGCAGTTCAAGGTCGTCGTCAAGCACCTTGAGTCAACCCTAGCGCCGGATCTGCGCAATCTCGATCCGCCTCCCGCACAGGTTTACGTCGTGGACGCCCATGCCGCGCGGCCCGCTACTGGCGCGCTCTTAGCCAACTTACTGGAACGCTTTCCGGAAGCGCGTCTCATTGTCGTCGGCGAACAACACTCCGATTCCAATAGCTATTCGCTTCTCCGTTTAGGCGTAAAGGGCCTGCTGACCTACGTGGAAGCGCGCGAGCAGTTGACCCGCGCGCTGCCGCTGGTGGCTGCTGGTGGTTTCTGGGTTCCACGCTCCGTGCTGTCCGGCTTCGTGGATTCCATTCTCACCGGCCAGGGCCGCCGCCTCAAGACCGATGCGGTCACCAATCTCAGCCGCCGCGAGCAGGAAGTGCTCGATTCGCTGCTCGAAAATCTTTCCAACAAAGAGATTGCCAGCAAGCTGAACATCGCGGAGCGCACCGTCAAGTTCCACGTGTCCAATCTTCTTAGCAAGTTCGGCGTGCGCCGCCGCGCGGACCTCATCCTTCTGACGTTCCAGCGCCGCATGGCTCAGCCATAGCCCAGTGCATAGACTTCAGTCTGTGCTTCGTGCCCTACAAGCGTGAAAGCGTGCGCGCGCGAAACTCAATCGGAAAACGTAAAGCGGATGATGCACCACAGCGCCTGCACTCCGTCTTTCCAGGTGATCTTCTTGCCCTCTTCGTACGTCCGGCCGGCGTAGCTGATGGGAACTTCGTAGATTCGCCACTTGCTCTTGGCGATCTTGGCGGTGATTTCCGGCTCGAACCCAAACCGGTCGGAGCGAATCTGGATTCCCTTCAACACTTCCTTGCGAAAAACTTTGTAGCACGTCTCCATGTCCGTTAGCTTCAGGTTCGTGGAAATATCCGAGAGCAGCGTCAGCATTTTGTTCGCGACGTAGTGCCAGAAGTAGTGCACCCGCTGCGGGCCGCCAAGAAACCGCGAACCGTACACCACGTCCGCCCGGCCATCCAGGATAGGCTCCAGCAGCTTCACGTAGTCGCGCGGGTCGTATTCCAGGTCCGCGTCCTGCACCAGCACGATGTCGCCGGTGGCTTCTGCGAACCCTCGCCGCAGTGCCGCGCCCTTGCCCTGGTTCTGGGGTTGAAAGAAAAATCGCAAATCGCGCAGCTCGATCGCATCCCCGGCATCTTGCGGCGGTGCAGCGGCTTCTCCGTTCGCCTGGCGCGCCGCCATGGCTTCCAGGATTTGCCGCGTCCCGTCGGTCGAGCAGTCATCCACCACGATCACTTCTTTGCGAATGTCCGTGTCCAGCACCCGCCGCAGAATCTCATCAATAGTGGATTTTTCGTTGTAGACCGGAATCACGACCGACAGCTTGGGGTCTTTCAGCGCAGCGGGGTTATAACGTTGACGGGCCATGGTTGAGAAAGGATTGTAGCGGCGCAGCGTCCGGCGAGTAAAGGCAGAGTGCTCCTCTTCGCTGGTTCTGCCGGATGCGTGGCTTCCCGCAAACTTCCGAAGCAGCTATCATAAGCATGCTGCGGACGCGCTTGACCGTTACTTTGATCGGGCTTTCTCCGCTCTGCGCACTCTGTGATCTCTGTGGTGAATTCTTTCTTTTGCGGCCGCTGAGTCAAATGCCAACCTTTCACATCGAACAATTCGGCTGCCGCGCCACGCAAGCCGATGGCGCCGCCCTCGAACGGCAACTGCTCGACCGCGGCTGCACCACCGCGCCCGAGGCCGCCCACGCCGACATCGTCATCGTAAGTACCTGCACGGTTACCTCGGCGGCCGATTCGCAAGCCCGCGATGCCATTCGCAAAATCCACGCCAAGAATCCGAAGACCCGCGTCATCGTCACCGGCTGCTACGCCCAGCGCGCCCCCGAAGAACTCGCCGCGCTTCCCGGTGTCTCTTGGGTGGTCGGCAATTCGCACAAACCGCAAATCCCGCAACTCATCGACGCTCTTTCGCTCCCAGACACACCGCAGTCCTTCGGCGCCTTCGTGCCCGCCTCGGCGCTCGGTTCCGTCATCGCCTTCAACGCCGATCCTATGTCTCTCGATCGCGCTCCCGCCAAAATTCTCACCGGCAACATCTTCGAGCAAACCTCTTTTCTCGCCGCTCCCGTCCTCGGCGGCGAAGGAAACCACACACGCCCCGTGCTGAAAATTCAGGATGGCTGCAACAGCCGCTGCTCCTACTGCGTCATTCCCTTCGTCCGCGGAAAGAGCCGCAGCCTGCCGCAGCACAAAGTCATCGAAGAAATTCAGCGCCTCAGCGCAGCCGGCTATCGCGAAATCGTCCTCAGCGGCATCAACCTCGGCACCTACGGCCGCGACCTCTCCCCTCGCGTCGAGTTCGACGATCTGCTTCGCCTCATTCTAGACCAGACCTCCGTCGAGCGCCTGCGCATCAGTTCCATCGAGCCGCTCGACGTCACCCAAGATTTGATCGCGCTGTTTGCGTCCACCGAGCGCATCGCCCAGCATTTCCACATGCCGCTGCAATCGGGTTCCGACCCCATCCTAGCCGCCATGCACCGCTGGTATCGCGCGGAGCATTACGCCCGCCGCGTCGAGCTCATTCGCGAGCACCTCCCGCAAGCGGCCATCGGCGCCGACGTCATCGCCGGCTTCCCGGGTGAAACCGAGGCCGACCACGCCGCCACGCTGGCCTTCATCGAGCGCCTGCCGTTCACCTACCTGCACGTTTTTTCTTTCTCGAAGCGCCCCGGCACCCGCGCCGCTACGCTATCAAACGAAGTTCCCGCCGCCGTCATCAAGCGTCGCGCCCGCGAGTTGCGCGCCCTCGGCGAAAACAAATCCACCGCGTTTTATCGCGCTCAGTGGCGCCAATCGCTCCGCGTTCTCACGCTCCGCCACACCTCGGATGCGGATTCAGCCGACTGGACTCCGGCCATCTCGAGCAATTATCTCCATGTACGATTGCCGGGCGAGTGGCCGGCCAATCAAATGATTTCCGTTCTCGCGTCTCTCGGCGGCGCCTCCTATCTCCATGCATGCCCGGAAACCACCGATGCTTTTGCCGTAGAGCACCAGCGATCGGAGTGAGAAGCTTTCTCTATGCTCTTTCTTGGAGTTGCCAGCCTGGACCACAATTCCGCCGTCGCGCTAATGGATGCGAACGCGATACTCGCGGCGGTCGAGGAAGAAAAACTGAATCGTTCCGTGGGCGCCGACAATTTCCCCCGGTTGGCGATGATCCGGTGTCTGGAACAGCAAGGCGCGCGGGTTTCCGATCTAACCCTCGCCGCGCTCGCCGATCTTCCGCAAGAAGCCCGGCTGCGCGAATCCGGCCTGGGCTCGCAGTTTTCCGCCAGTCGTACGCGAAAATCCGCCAGGGATGCGCGAAAATCCGCATCCATTCGCCAACTTCGCCAGCATTTGAGCGGCGCCGTGAAGCTGCAGCAGTTCGAGCATCACCTGTGTCACGCCGCCAGCACTTTCTATACTTCGGAGTTCGATCGCGCCTTGATTCTGACGCTGGATGGAGGCGCAGGTTCGCGCTGCGGCCAAGTCTCGCTCGGGGAAGGCGACGAAATCCGGCCGCTGCGCACCATGCATTTTCCCGATTCGCTGGGCTGGTTTTACTCGCGCATCACCGCCTTGCTCGGACTGCGACCCAGCCGCGACGAGCACAAGATTCAGTGGCTCGGCAGGCAGGGCCAGCCCGAGTATCTTCCGGTGTTTCGGAAATTGTTCCGGCGCGATTCCAATGGCTTGCCGGTATTGGACCGGCGTTACTTCGCGGCGGGACCCGACGAACGCGGCACGTTTTCTCCGCAGTTCTATCGTGAGCTAAAGATTCATCGGGACAAATTCCGCGGCGACCCCGCGGTGTGCGCCGCCCTAGCCCGCAGCGCCCAGCTCTTTTTGGAAGAGACCGTTCTCGAAATCGCCCATCGCTTTCAGGCGCAAACCGGCGCGGACTCTCTATGCGTCGCGGGAGGCGTGTTTCTGAATGTTTTGCTGGTGCGCGCGCTGGAGACCCGCGGCACGTTCCAGCACGTGCACGTCCAGCCGGTTTCCGGAAATGCCGGCACGGCCCTTGGCGCCGCGTTCCTGGCGCGCAAGAAACTCTCCGGAAAATCCGGCCGCGCGGTGATGAGCACCCTCTCTCTTGGTCCGGAACTCACGTCGCAGGCCACTAAAACTGTCTTGGACAATTGCAAAATCATTTACAAATACATGTCTGGCGAAGACCAGTTGGTCGCCGAAACCGCCAAGCTGCTCCAGCGCGACAAAATCGTGGCCTGGTGCCAGGGCCGCACCGAATTTGGCCATCGCGCGCTGGGCAATCGCAGCATCCTCGCTTCTCCTTTTTCCGAATACGTCGTTGAAAACGTAAATCAGTACATCAAACACCGCGAAGACTTCCATCCGTTCGCGCTTTCCATTCCCGCCGAGCGCGCCTCGGAGTTCTTTGATTGCTCGCCCAACTGCCGCTTCATGGCTTCGCTCGCCACGCTGAAGAATTCCGTCGCCGGCCTCGAGCAGTTCGCCTTCAACGGCCGCGAAGTCCGCGTCCATACCGTGGAGAAAAATTCCAACCCCAGTTTTTGGAGACTGCTCCACAAATTCGGCGAGACCACACCCGCCCCGGTTTTGGTCAACACTTCCTTCAATTTATTTGGAGAGCCACTCGTTTCCGACCCTCGCGAAGCCGTCCGCAGCTTCTACTGCGCCGGCATCGACGCCCTGGCCCTGGGCTCATTTCTCGTCGTCAAATAGCGCTGAAGGGGAGTCAGTACAGTTATTCGCGAATCCTGTTCGCTCTGTGCCCGCCAAATGCGTGGATGGTCCGGGTGCCAGCCACAACTTCGCCGGCGTGCATAATGCCTCGCGGAATGAAGTATTCCTCTCCGGCTGTCATGGAAATCCGTTTGCCGTCGATAAGCAGGGTGTAGCAGCCTTGCACGACGATCATGTATTCGTCGTAGTCGTGAACATGCGCCGCAGATGGCGCTGTCTCACGGCAGGTCCAGAACGCCATCTGACTCCCGTCCGCCCCGTCGAACACGTAGCCTTCCACCCCAGGGGTCGATTGGCCGCCCACCGCTATCCTGTTTGCCGCTTGTTTCATGAACTCTGGAAAATCGTGCATGGTCTTCAGCCCTCGAAAATCACTTGCGCGAGCGCCTGCGATTCCGTATGCGTGATGCTGAGCGCAATGTGCTTCACCCCGAGCCGCTCCGCGACCTTGCCCGCTTCTCCGGCCAGCGCCAGCGTCGGCCGCCCGCCCTTTTCCCGCACCACTTCCACATCCACCCAGCGCACGCCGCGCGCCCAGCCGGTGCCCAGGGCCTTCATCGCCGCCTCTTTGGCGGCAAACCGTCCTGCGTAACGTTCAAACTTATTCTTGAATCGCTCGCAGTATTCTCTTTCCTTCGGCGTGTAGACTCGCCGCAAGAAAACCTCGCCATGGCGCTCGATGGCCGCCTTCACGCGCCCCACTTCCGCTATGTCCACACCCAAACCGACGATCAAGCTTCCCCCTAAATCTGCCCGAGCGACTTGCATTCAACGATGTAGGCGCCGGGTTCAGCCCGGCGCGCCAACTGCGATTATACTGACAGAGTCGTGGCCACCGCGAAAACAT
Organism: Candidatus Acidiferrum sp.; assembly: GCA_041478205.1. GTDB lineage: Bacteria > Acidobacteriota > Terriglobia > Acidiferrales > UBA7541 > Acidiferrum. The sequence continues at coordinate 7,459 of JBGOVR010000013.1, read as the reverse complement.
CTGCGAAGCGCCCCAGGCGCAAACAACCGAAGGCCCCCGCCACCGCGCACCCCTGGACCGAGCGGACGTCCCGCGGCATCCGCATCCTGCAAGTGCGTGCGCTCCTAAAGCTCCCCTGGCTCGTGCACGGCTTCAGCACGCGCCCCGGCGGCGTGAGCGACGCGAACGGCGAGAAGGTTCTGAATCTGGGCGCCGTCGAGTGGGACTCGCGCGAAAACGTGGAAGAAAACAAGCGGAGGTTCCGCGCAGCGCTGGGGGCTTCCGATCTCTCGCTGGTCTCCTTGCACCAGATTCATTCGGACGTGGTGCGTTCCTTCGATTCCGCGCCGGCGAAGCAGTGCAAAGCCGACGCCTCGGCCACCAATCGCCCTGGCCTGCTGCTCGGTGTCCGCACGGCGGACTGCGCTCCGGTTCTCCTGGTTGATCCGAAAAAGCGCGTCGTCGCCGCCATTCACGCCGGGTGGCGAGGCACGCTGCAGCGCATCGTCACCAAAGCGATCGGCCAGATGCAGATGCAGTTCGGATGCCGCCCGCAGGATCTTCTTGCGGCAATCGGCCCCACGATCGGCGGCTGCTGCTACGAAGTCGGCACCGAAGTGGCCTCCGCCTTCACCGCGCAATTCCCCAACGCTGGCGAATTTTTCGACGAACTCCGCACCGGCGACGAGCCCAATCCGCTCCAATGGCTCAATAGGATGCCCCCGGGCCACCAACCGCCGCCCAACAAGGTCCGCCTCGACCTCGGCAAAGCCAATCGCTGGCAACTCCTCGAAGCCGGCCTACGCCCCCAAAACATCCACGTCAGCAGCCTGTGCACCGCCTGCCACCCCGATCTCCTCTTCAGCTACCGCAAAGAAGGCCCCCGCAGTGGCCGCCTGATGAGCGTGATCGGCATCCGCCCGCCCAAACGAGCTGTTCGCTAGATTTCTCGTCCGCAGGTTACCGTCAGCGGCCACCCTGTAGCCGCCCTCTCTTGCCCTGAGCCTCGAAGGGTAAGAGGGCGGGGTTTAGATGCCACATGGGGACGACCACGAGCCGAAGCGCCGCCCGCTCCACGTTCGCCGGTAAGGATAGGCGCAAAGCGTAGCCCGGAAGGATGTTCTGCGTTCTCGCAAGCCGCAAGCTCCGCCGACTCGATTTTGCTTGACTCCAGGTCACTCTTTTGGTATAGTATGCTCAGGTAAAATTATCCGAGATTGAGCTACCCGCCGCGACAATCCCAAGAAACGCATTTTGTACCTTCCGAGACGTAGTTTGCATCTACGCAAAGTTAAGCCACTTCGTTTCAATGGCTTACAACTAGTACCTAACTCCTTTAGAATCAAAACGTTGTATCATGTGAGCTGTAACCCCTGTGTTGTCATATCGTTGACAAAAAAGGTGGGGGGGTGGGGTGTACAAACCGAAAACAGCTCACTCAATCCGAGCCATCGTCAACCGAGAACTGGCAACGGGGAACTATTCGCTTCTTTGAGCGCCAACTGCCCGCAAGCCGCCATCACATCGCGGCCTCGCGAATACCTCACGAATGTCGGTATGCCGCGATCGATCAGAATCTTCTGAAACTCTCGGATCGCATCTGGTGAAGATTCCCTGTACGGCAATTCCCCTGGGTTCCAGGGAATCAAGTTCACCTTTGCCGACTTGATGGGCGCCAGCAGCCGCACCACGCGTCGGGCGTCCTCCAGCGTATCGTTCACGCCGCCGAGCATCACATATTCAAACATCAGGTATTCCCAAGGCCGCAGCGGATAGTTCTTGCACGCTTGCAGCAGAGCGAAGAGGGAATATTTTTTGTTGATGGGCATGAGCGCATTGCGCTGCTCGTCGTTCGACGCGTTCAACGAAATCGCCAGCTTTGGCCGGACCTTTTCCTGCGCCAGCCGCTCGATGCCCGGCACGATGCCGCTGGTCGAGATGGTCACATTCTTCGGGGAAATCCCCACGCCTTCGGGATCGAGTAAAATGCGCATGGCCGCCATGACCGCATCGAAGTTCAGCAGCGGCTCGCCTTGTCCCATCAACACGATGTTGGTCTGCTTGCCTTGAGTGGAGGCGAAGGGCGGCGCTAATTCCGCCTTGTGTTCTTCCAGCGGAAGCAGCACCTGCGCCAGAATCTCCCCGGGCGTCAGATTGCGGATCAACCCAAGCTGCGCCGTCAGGCAAAAGTGGCAATCCACCGCGCACCCCGCCTGCGTGGAGACGCAAATCGTCTGCCGCCTCTCGCTGGGCATGAACACCGCTTCCACGGAAGCCGCCCGTGCCGCTTGTTTCTCCGTGCCCTCGGCGTTCTCTGTGGTGAATTCTTTCTTCGTTGGTGGCTCGGCATCTTGTAGCGCAAACAAGTACCGCACCGATCCATCCTGCGACGCATACTTCTGCCGCACCACCGGCAGCGTGATCCGCGCCTCCTGCGCCAGGCGCTCGCGAAACGCCGCCGGCAGGTTGGTCATCTGCGCCACGTCGAACTTCCGTTCCCTATACAGGGCATGGTAAATCTGCCCTCCGCGAAAAGCTGGTTCACGTAGCGCCTTACAAAATTCACGCAGCTCGTTTTTCGACTTGCCTAAAAGTTCCATCCGTCCTTCATCCGTCGCGTGGATCGCGCCGAGTCGCGGCTCCGGGCAGAAAACACAGAGTACCTTATGTATTATATCTTTACGGCGACGCTACCCCGCTTCTTTCTCCTGCAAACCGCGCTATAATTCTTCGGCAATCCCCGCATCTCCGGATTGCCCTGCGGAGGCGCAGCATGCACAAGCAAGCGACCACGGATCGAATGGCCATCACCGACTGGGTGAAAGGTCTCGCGGCCATCCCCGAGCGCGGCTTCACGCTTGAAACCGTGCAAAACTACATCGTCAGCCACGCCGTGCTCCCCGAAACCCTCGATAAATATCTCTTTTTCTCCAAAGGCAACTACACCCGCAATCTCATCTTCAAGAACGACGTCTTCGAGTGCATGACCATCTGCTGGGAAGTCGGCCAAGCCAGCCGCGTCCACAATCATCGCGACCAGAACTGCTGGATGGCCGCGCCCATCGGCCGCCTGCGCATCCAGAATTTCCACGTCGACGCGCGCGACGCCTCCCACGGCACCTGTCACATCGTTCCCACCGAAGTCTATGAAATGGACGCCGCTCACCCTGCCCACGTCAACCCGCTCGAGCCCGTCCACCAGGTCCTCAATCTTCCGGAGTTCCACCGGCGCGCGGTCAGCCTCCACGTTTATTCCAAGCCCTTCGACAGCTGCGAGGTCTACCAGCGCGAAAAGGGCACTTATTCCGACGTTCCGCTGCACTACACCAGCGAGTACGGCAAGCTCAATCCCGCCGAAAGGCTCCTGTAGCGCAGCTGTTGCTCGGCCCGGCGACCGCGTAGCGCAAGCCTTCCAGCTGGCATCATGGCGGGCGCTGATACTTTTCTCCTTTCCATCCGCCTGTGTCACAATCTTACGATGGCCACCGAAGCGCGCGACATCCAAAAGCATGTCCTGCCCAACGGCCTCGTAGTGCTCACCGAGACCATGTCTCACGTCCGCTCGGTCTCCGTGGGCGTCTGGATCCGCAACGGCTCCCGCCGCGAAGTCCCGGAAGAAAACGGCCTCGCTCATTTTATGGAGCACATGGTTTTCAAGGGCACGGAGCGCCGCTCCGCCGAGGCCATCGCCCGCGAGATGGATTCCGTCGGCGGCATGCTCGACGCCTTCACCTCCAAGGAACAGATTTGCTTCAACGCCAAAGTTCTCGACGAGCATCTGCCCATCGCCTTCGACGTGATCGCCGACCTCGTCCTGCGTCCGAAATTTGACTCCGAAGACGTCAAGAAAGAGCGCCAGGTCGTGCTCGAAGAAATCAAGATGGACCTGGACAACCCGGAGTATCTGCTCCACGAGATTTTCACCCGCGGCTTCTGGCCGGAACATTCCCTGGGCCGGCCGATTCTGGGCACGCCGGAAACGGTGCGACAATTCAATCGCGATGCCCTGCGGAAACGGTTTCAAGACTGGTTCGCGCCGGACCGCCTGGTGCTTTCCGCGGCAGGGAACGTCTCCCACGAGCGCGTCCTCGAACTGGTCGAGCGCGAATTCGGCGGCCTGAGTCCCGCGGGCGAGCTTGAAGACCACGCCGCGCCATCGACCAACGCGCCGATCCATCTGGAAGCCAAGCGCGACCTCGAGCAGGTGCACTTGTGCATCGGCGTGCCGTCCGTTCCGCTGGCCCACGAGCGGCGCTTCGGTGTCGCGGTGATGAACAACCTTCTCGGTGGCGGCATGTCTTCGCGCCTGTTCCAAAACATTCGCGAAAAACAAGGCCTCGCCTATGCCGTTTTCAGCGAGCTCACGCCGTATTCCGACGCGGGCATGATGACGATTTACGCCGGCACGGCGACAGAAACGGTCGGCCAGGTGATCGATCTGGTGATCAAGGAATTCCGCGATTTGAAGGAAGCGCCGGTCACCGAAGAAGAGCTCCTGCGCGCCAAGAATCATCTCAAAGGCTCGCTGATGCTTTCCCTCGAGTCCACCAGCGCCCGCATGTCCAATCTCGCGCGCCAGGAACTCTACTTCCGCCGCTTCTACTCTCTCGACGAAATCCTCGCCGGGATCGAAACCGTCACCCGCGAAGAAGTCCAGTCCATCGCCCAAGGATTCTTCCGCCCCGAGCAAATCGCCGTCACCGTCCTCGGCCCCCTCAACGGCTTCACCCTCGACCGCTCCAGGCTGGCCTGTTAACGTTGCTTCAACATTCGTGATTCTCCGTTGACGACCGTTCACCGCTCTGCCATGATTCATGAAATTTGTTGCTTTGTACTGAGGGGGAAGCGATCGGCTTGCGGGTATCCATTCTGGCGTCCGGCAGCTCGGGCAACATCACCTTACTCGAGACACAGAATACACGCCTCCTCATCGACGCCGGACTCGGCAAACGCGAAACGCTGGCGCGCCTCGCCGCCATCGAAAGAGAGATCGACCACCTCGACGGCATCCTCGTCACTCACGAACATAGCGATCACTGCAACGGCCTGCCGCAAATGCTGGGCCTCTGGAAAGCGCCGCTGTACGTTACCGAGCAAACCATGGACGCGCTGCATCGCGCCTTGCCGGAGCGGCTGGAAAAACGCTTGCGCGGCGTCGAGACCATTCACGCCGGGCAACGCTTCTGCGTGGGCGACATCGAAATCCACGCGTTCGCCATTCCCCACGACGCCGCCGATCCCATCGGCTTCACCTTCCGCACCGATGGCGTAAAGATGGCTCTGGTCACCGATCTCGGTTACATGCCGGAGCTTGTCAAAGTGCATCTCCGCGACGCGGATTGCCTGATGCTCGAATCCAATCACGATCTGGACATGCTGAAGGTCGGGCCGTACCCGTGGGTGGTGAAGCAGCGCGTCCTCAGCCGCACCGGCCATCTCTCGAATCACGCCGTCAGCGAATATCTGGCTGATCCCGACGGCTTCGACGCCCGCGCGCGCTATCTCGTCCTCGCGCACCTCTCCCAGGAAAACAACAATCCCGACGTCGCGCGCATCTCCGCGCAAGAGGCTCTCAATCGGCGCCCCGCCGAATGCGCGTTCACCGGCGAACTCCTCATCGCCACACAGGACGAACCCCTCAAGTCCCTCGATCTGTAAAGTTTTTCCGGACTCTCTTTGTGTTTTCTGTATTGAGCCTCGCTCCTGTTGGAGAAAATGGCAGTGGATCAATTTCCGGTAACCCGATTTATCGTCCACCGCGGTTTAACCTATACTGCGGAGATCGCTATTGGTCATACACCAGGCTTAGCGCGGGTTTGTGAGCAGCGAATAGTCAAAACCTAAGGTGCAATCCATGACGACAGTTCCTTGGGAGATGACCCATTCGGTCGAGACCAACGCAAGTCCTGCCTTCGCTTGGAATTACTGGACAAACGTCGCCAATTGGGACGACCCGCCAGCGAAGTTCGAGTTAGACGGACCATTCGCTAACGGGTCGCGTGGGACCACGCGGTTGCCGGAGCAAGAGCCGCTGGACTGGTTCATCCGAGAGGTCACTCCTCCCAACGCGGCCACCATCGAGATGCAACTGGAGGGTGCCACACTGTCGTTTGAGTGGCGATTTGAAGGGCTCGCTGATGGACGAACTCGGTTCACGCAGCGAGTTGCCTTGAAGGGTGAGAAGGCCGAAATGTACCTCTCGCAAGTGAAGGCTGCGTTCACGGCAAACCTCCCTGACGGAATGAATAGACTCGCTACATTGATGGCAAACGCCGATCCGAGTGCAGGCCGATAAACTCTCTCTGCGTCTTCCAGTCGTAGCAGAAGTGTTTCTCTTGACATCCCCTTTTATGGAACGCGCTAATCAGAAACTGGCCCGCTACCCGAAAACACATGCGTTGACACTTCGGTCCGCGCTGCCCTAGACTCTTGTCTGTTCTTGGTAGAGGTGCGGAGGCCATGAGTAGCCGGGCGCGCAGTTCCGATCAGCTTCGGACGCCCGTGCGAAAAGGGCCGCTTGTCGACCGGTTAGGTCGCTAGTAACTGGACCGGTAAGGCCGCTGGTAAATGGGCCAACGAGGTCGCAAGCCACAAGTTGTCCGCCGAAATCGCCGCGGTAGCTGACACCGCAGCGGTTGGGGGTCAGGCCTAAGGCCTGTCCACTGTCATCCTTTTATTCGGATGAAGCGCTATCGAGAGGCAGCAGCCCGAGCGGTTTCCTCGTGGTTCCTTCCTTTCTTTGCGTTTCCTCCTGAAAAGTCTGGCGGGAATGAATCTTTTCGAGTTAACGCGCGCGCTCGTGGACATCGAGTCCATTACCAACCACGAAAAGCAGGTGGGCGACTTCCTGTTCACGCACCTTGCCGCGCTCGCCATGCGCTACTCCGGCCGGATCGAGCGCATCCCGGCGGAGCCGCAGCGCGACAATATTTTCGTCTCTTGGGGCGATCCGCTGGTCACGCTGTCCACACACATGGATACCGTGCCGCCGTTCTTGGGCTCGCGCGAAGACGCGGAATTTCTTTGGGGCCGCGGCTCCTGCGACGCCAAGGGCATCATCGCAGCGATGATTGCCGCGGCGGAGAAGCTGCTCGTTGCGGGCACGCGAAATTTCGGCCTGCTCTTTGTCGTCGGCGAAGAGCGTAACAGCGCCGGAGCCAAAGCCGCTGCCGCGACTCCCCGCGGCTCGCGCTTTTTGATCAACGGCGAGCCTACCGAGAACCGCCTCGCACTCGGCTCGAAAGGCGCGCTGCGCTACGAAATCACCGCCCGCGGAAAGCTCGCGCACTCCGCCTATCCCGAGCTGGGCCACTCCGCGATTCACACATTGCTCGATGTGCTGTGTGAAATTCGCGAAATCCCTTTGCCGCAAGAACCCCTGCTCGGAGCGAGCACTCTGAATATCGGCACGATCTCTGGCGGCCGCGCGCCAAATGTGGTTGCCGACGAAGCGCGCGCCGAGATCATGTTCCGCACCGTT
>JBGOVR010000091.1:0-19755 GCA_041478205.1 Candidatus Acidiferrum sp. | reverse complement strand
TCCAGTGCTTTCAGAGCCGCGTCCTTCATTCTTGGAAATGCGACATTGGGCGCCATCAAATTGAAGAACCCCAGGAAGTAATAAGCCTCGGCCATCTTGGCGTACGCCGGCGCGTAGGTCGGGTCCAACTTGATTGCCTGATTGAGATAGTCGAGACACTTTAGCAGGTCAAATTCATCGAAATAGGAGCTGCCCCTGAGGTAGAGCTCGTAGGCTTCGGGATTCACTTGCCGCGTGCCAGCCAGGCGCACCTGTTGCTGCGGGTTCAAGGTGCCACCAACCTCTTTTGAAATTTCCGCGGCCAACTCATTCTCCAGCGCCAACACATCTTGCAAGGGCCGCTCATAAGTCTTGGCCCACATGTGTTGATCCGTCGGACCGTAAATCAACTGGGCGGTAATTCGCACTTGCTGACCAGAGCGCTGCACCGAGCCTTCCACAACCCCATCGACGTTCAACTCCCGCGCAATCTGTGGCAGGGGCTTCTTGGCTCCTTTGTAGTTCATGGCCGAGGTTCGAGAAATCACGCGACGGGAACTGATCTGGGCTAAGTCCGTAGTCAGCTGCTCAGTCATGGCATCCGCGAAATAGTCCTGGTCGGGATCCCCTGAGAGATTCTGAAGGGGAAGTACAGCTAAAGATTGGATCGGGCCGATGCCAGCTCCGCGGCGCAGCAATCGGTCCCGCCACCCACCCACGTTAAATGCGGCCAGAATCACGAAAAGCGCAATTGTGGCCCCGATTCCCATAAGTGGCCAGCGTTGAGCCAGCGCGCCTTTGCGGAAGAGCGCCCGCTCGGGTGCTCCACCTTGCCTCAGCCTCTCCAGATCAGCCCGGACATCCGCCGCACTCTGGTAGCGCAGCTTGCGGTCCTTCTCCAGCGCCTTGCTGATGATCCGCTCGAGTTCGGCAGGCACGGAGGGATTCAGGCGCACGGGCGACGTTGGCGTGCCATGAAGGATAGCGTCCGTGGTAGCGCCCGGTGTCACACCAGAGAAAGCTCGAACGCCGGTGACCACCTCGTATAGCAAAGCGCCGTAAGAGAAAAGATCTGTTCGCGAGTCCAGCTCTTCGCCCCGTACTTGTTCCGGCGACATGTACGTCAGGGTGCCAATCATTGCGCCCAGTAAGCTCAGCGAATCGTCAATGCTGGCTGTGGGCCCGGACGAAAGCGACGCACTGGTAGGCGGCTGCTGAGTCAGTTTGGCCAATCCGAAATCCAGAACCTTTGCCTGCCCCCTCGGGGTAACGAAAATGTTCGCCGGCTTGATATCACGGTGAATGATCCCCTGTTTGTGCGCTGCGTCTAGCGCATCAGAAATCTGGATCCCCAATTCCAAAACTCTTTCGATCTGCAACGGCTTGCCGTTGATCAGATGCCCGAGTGTCTGGCCCTCCAGCAGTTCCATGGCGATGAAGGCTCGCCCATTTACCTCATCAACTTCGTAGATTGTGCAGATGTTGGGGTGGTTAAGGGCAGAGGCAGCTTTGGCTTCGCGCTGGAATCGGCTGAGGGCATGCGCGTCGCTGGCGACTTCTTCGGGAAGGAACTTCAGGGCCACGTGGCGGCCGAGCTTCAGGTCTTCCGCCTCATAGACCACGCCCATACCCCCACCGCCGACTTTGTGGAGAATGCGGTAATGGGAAACCGTCTGGCCCACGGGTTGGAAGGGGGCGCCCATTGGCGAGAATGGTAGGTCTCCTTGAACGAAAGGTCAACGGCTCGAGCCACAGGGTCCTTGGATCTTGCGGAGGCCAGTCTAACTTGATGTGTGCAAGCAGGCGACCCGGAGTTCGCCGTTCCTCGATGCACAGCAGATCCGACGACTCTGGACGAGTCGTCGGCTAATCGGAAGCTATCCTCGGATCCGATTTGCCAGGCGGTAAGTTGGAAAGCTGTTGGGAAATCCGCACATCATCAGCTAACACGTTTGCTGGCAGGTCGGATTGCTCGCGAAAGTCGGCCTTCCGAAAGCTGCGGGCAAACTGACCCATCGACTTTCCGCTTGCTTTTACGTAACTCCTGTGTTAGTATCTTCTTGGGTTAACGTGTCTGCATTTTTGGGCACTTCCGCCTCCCGGGCTTCGATCGTGATTCCAAAGAATCCAAACACTCGGCTCCGCCCGGGCCATTTCTAACTCCCGAGGATTCATATCGTTGCATCTCGCGACGAGCTAACCCTCACGGAATCATATCGTTATAGAAAACATAGGGGGTACGGTGAGAGTGTGTTTATTATCTCTAACCAAAGAAGCCTGCATTTTATGCTAACTCCTTTAGAACTCTGCGCCTTCGCGCGTTTCTTGCGAAGAATCCACTCTTACGAAGAAGAGTGCCCGCTGGCCTCGATTACCGACCAGTAAATCCTTTAGAATCAATCGTAATTTTGCTAAGTCCTTTAAAGCTCACTCTTACGAGGAAGGCGCCTCGTTGCTCCAATCTGCAGCAAATAACCCTTTTAGAATCAAGAGAGAATTTGCTAAGTCCTTTAAAGCTCACTCTTACGAAAAATGCGCCTGTAAGTCCTTTAGAGCTCACTCTTACAAAATATAAGGACTTAAAGTCCCATCGAATCACACTCTTACAAAAAAGATGGGGGGCTCCCTGGTGCCTACCTCTTACGGCTCGTGCGGTGCGGCCTCTTGGTTCCCTCACGGAACCTCTGGAAGCCTTCTTTACTCACCAGTTCGTGCAGCAGTTGCTTGCGCTCCCGCGCGCTGAGGCTCCCGGCCTGCATCTTTTGGCGAACTTTGCCGATGTCCGTGAGCCACCGCTCGTACTCCGGCCCGAACTGGCGCTCCAGTTCCTTGCGCAGTCGTTGCGCCAGCGCCGGACTCTGCCCCGTCGTCGAGATCGCGATCTGCAGCGCTCCGCGGCGCACCACCGCCGGATAATAAAAGTCGCACAGCCGCGGCACGTCCACAATGTTGCACAAAACGCCCAGTCGTTGCGCCTGCCGGAAGATTTGCTCGTGGAGGTCCGTCGACGGCGTCGCCGCCACCACCAAGAACATGCCTTCCAGGTCTTTCGACCGGAAGCCGCGCCGCTGCCAGGCAATCTTGCGCCCGCGCGCCCACGCACGCACCTTGGGTGTTGCTTCGGGAGCTACCACGCGCACTTTGGCGCTGGCCTCCAACAGGCTGGCAATCTTCGACTCCGCGATTGACCCCGCTCCCACAACGAGGCATCGCCGCTCTCCCAGCTTCAAAAAAAATGGAAACAGTTTCGTGTGCGCGTTTCGCGTCATGTTGCCCGATGAACTACGAAAGGCAGACCAACTCACGACCTTGCAGAAACAAAAATCCAATCGAGTACTGCATCAACGACGCTAACATTTGCCTCGCCGCAATTCATTTCTTCGGCGGTGCAGCGACAACTGGCGCCACCGGCGCGCTCGCCGGGCTGAGCGTCAGCACGGCCTTCACGGAACCTGGTATTTTGTCCGCGTTCGCCAGCAACTGGCTCACCTGCCACAATTGCGTTTCCGTCAAACGCCCCTTGAAACTCGGCATCCCAGTCATGCGGATGCCGTTCTCGGCCTTCCAATACGTTTCCCACGCGGGATCGTCCGTGACACCCGTACCATGGAAAAGCTCCGGCGGCTTGGGATACATGCCATGAGCGATGGCACTCTCGGGTTCCGCGGGCAAGCCGTGGCACACGGCACAGTTTTGTTTGTAGACATCCGCACCCGCCAAAAAATTGGCTTCGTCTGCCGGCACTGCTGGATCTTTACGTCCTTGCCTATCGATATGCGCGCCCAATGCGGCGTGGGCAAGTTTTTTCTCAAATGGCAGCGGCGGGTCCGTCACCGCAACCGGCGCACGCCCGCTCGTAAAGTAAAACCACACTCCGCCGAACACCAGCAGCACTCCCAGCAGGATGCCCACAACAAGTGCCTTCAACATGTTTGTCCATTCTCCCCGTGCCGATTTTCGTTAGAGCCTCTACCCATCGCGCAAAAGCGAAGTCCCAAATCGCCGCTAGTGTACGCATTCATCCGCCTTTCTGCACCCCAAAACATTGATTTTTTGGATCCGCCCCACGCAGCCTCCTCGACCGTTCCCCGCACCTCTGGAATGCTCCATCTGTGCTCGCACGTGATACCAACGCCTTCGTAACCTTTCCCGCCCAAAGGCCGTCTTATCTAGGCATGCGCTGCGTTTTCCGTTAGGCTTTGTCCGGGTCATCCACGCAGCCCGTAAGCTACCCGCGACTGTCTTGCCACTGGCAGGCTCGTTCGCACAGCCGTTCACCATGACAGGAGCGAAGGAATGGGCCATCTGAATTCCACGAATCTTCCCGAGCGCGGCGCGCGTGGCGGCGACTTCGCGCCGGAGGCCCGCGAGACAAAGAGCCACAGTTGGCTCTGGATCGTTGTCCTGGCTGTCATCGTCGCGCTGGGCGTCTGGTATTTCCGCTCTTCCAGGGCCGGCACCGAATCACAGGGTTCAGCCGCACCGGGTTCCGGTGGCACAGCCGGGAAAAGCGGGCGCCAAGGTGGCCCCGGGCAGGTTGTTCCGGTCGTCGTGGCGACCGCTCAGAAGGGCGATCTTCCAGTTTACTTTAACGGTCTCGGCACCGCGACCGCTTTTAACACTGTTACCGTCCGCAGCCGCGTCGACGGGCAAATCGTCAAGATCAATTTCACCGAAGGACAGACCGTTCGTCAGGGCGATGCGCTGGTAGAGATCGATGCGCGACCCTACCAGGTCCAGCTCGAGCAAGCCGAAGGACAACTCGCCAAAGATCAAGCCCAGCTCCGCGACGTGCAAGTCAATTACGAGCGATTTCAGCTCCTGTTCAAAGAAGGTGTGATTCCCAAGCAGCAAGTCGATACGCAGCTGTCCCAAGTCGGGCAATTTGAGGGCTCCATCAAAGCCGACGAAGGGCTGATCGACGGCGCGAAACTCCAGATCGTCTACTGCCACATCACCGCGCCCATCACCGGGCGCGTCGGCTTGCGTCTCGTCGATGTAGGAAACATCATCCACGCGAACGACACCACCGGTCTTCTGGTGATTACTCAGCTTCAGCCCATCTCGGTGATCTTCAGCTTGCCCGAGGATCAGCTCTCCCAGGTACTCAGCAAGCTCCACGGCAGCCAACTTGCCGTCGAGGCTTACGATCGCGACGACACCACCAAGATCGCCACCGGCAAACTCCTCACCGTCGACAATCAAATCGACATCACCACCGGCACGTATAAGCTGAAGGCCGTCTTCGGAAACGAAAACAATGTGCTGTTCCCCAATCAGTTCGTGAACGTCCATCTTCTGGTGGACACCAAGCGCAACGTCACCATCGTTCCCTCGCCCGCCATCCAGCGCGGGCCGCAAGGCACCTACGTCTTCTTGGCGCAGCAAGACAATACTGTGAAAATCCAGCCGGTCACGGTGGCCCTTTCCTCGGGTAACTCCGTGGGCATCGGCACGGGGCTCCAGCCCGGCGACACCGTGGTCGTTGACGGCCAGGATAAGTTGCAAGACGGCAGCAAGATCGAAGCCCGTACTCCCGCGGGTGGTGCGCCCAACCAACAAGGCCGACAAACTCAAGGCCAGAATCAAGCGCCGGCAGCTTCGGAGTCCCAGCCGTCGCACAAAGGCAAGCGCCAATGAGTCCATCGCGGCCGTTCATTCTGCGGCCGGTGGCGACCACCCTGTTGATGGTCGGCATTCTGCTGGTCGGCTTCGTGGCCTACAGGCAGTTGCCCATCTCGGCGTTACCCCAGGTTGACTATCCGACCATTCAAATCCTGACGTTTTATCCCGGGGCCAGCCCCGATGTGATGACCTCCTCGGTTACCGCTCCGCTAGAGCGCCAGTTCGGCCAGATTCCTGGCCTGAATCAGATGACGTCCACGAGCTCCTTTGGAAGCTCGATCGTCACGCTCCAGTTCGTGCTGGACCTGAACATCGACGTCGCCGAGCAGGAAGTGCAGGCGGCCATCAACTCAGCCTCGAACCTGCTTCCTCCCGATCTTCCGAATCCGCCGATCTACAGCAAGATCAACCCAGCAGACTCTCCGATTTTGACCCTCGCGCTTACTTCCGCCAGCCTTCCGCTCTCGAAGGTGGAGGATTTGGCGGAAACAACGCTTTCCCAGAAAATTTCTCAGCTTCCTGGCGTGGGTTTGGTAAGTATCAGTGGCGGCCAGCGGCCCGCGGTACGTATTCAGGCAAATCCGACCGCGCTGGCGGCCTATGGACTAAGTCTCGAGGATCTGCGGACCGCGCTCGGCCAAGCCAACGTAGACCAGGCCAAAGGTAATTTCGATGGACCCCGCCAGGCTTTTACGATCGGCGCCAACGACCAGCTCCTCACCAGCGACGGCTACCGCCCGCTGATCATCGCCTATCGCAACGGCGCACCGGTCAGGCTCAGCGATGTCGCCACGGTTTTCGACGGCGCGGAAAACGTCAAGCAAGCGGCGTGGGCCAACGAACATCCCGCGGTGATCTTAAACATCCAGCGGCAGCCGGGCGCCAACATCATTTCCGTGGTGGACCGCATCAAGAAGTTGCTGCCGCAGCTGCAGGCCTCGCTCCCCGGCGCGGTGCAAGTCAACATTCTCACCGACCGCACCACCACGATCCGCGCCTCCGTCAGCGACGTTCAGTTTTCGTTGATGCTGACGATCGCGCTGGTCGTCATGGTGATCTTTCTTTTTCTTCGCAGCGCGCGCGCCACGGTCATTCCGGCTCTTGCCGTGCCTCTCTCCATCGTCGGCACTTTCGGTGTGATGTATCTCCTCGGCTACAGCCTGAACAACCTGTCGCTCATGGCGCTCACCATTTCCACGGGTTTCGTGGTGGACGATGCCATCGTGATGATCGAAAACATCAGCCGCTACATCGAGGAAGGCGAGTCTCCTTTACAGGCGGCGCTGAAAGGGTCCGAGCAGATTGGCTTTACGATTCTTTCGCTGACCGTTTCTCTGATCGCCGTGCTGATCCCGCTGCTGTTCATGGGCGACATTGTGGGCCGCCTCTTCCGGGAATTCGCCATCACCCTGGCGGTCACCATCATCGTATCGGCCTTCGTCTCGCTCACGCTAACGCCGATGATGGCCGCCAAGCTCTTAAAGCGCCAGGAGGAAAGTGACCAGACGTGGTTCTACCGGACCTCCGAGCGCGGCTTCAAAGCGGTCATCGAGTTCTATGGCCGCACCCTTCAATTTGTCCTGCGCTACCGGACCACGACGCTACTCATCACCGTCGCCACCCTCGTCGGCACCATCCTGCTCTACATCTACGTGCCCAAGGGCTTCTTCCCGGTGCAGGATACCGGCATCATTCTCGGCGTTTCCGAAGCGGCGCAAAATATTTCCTTCACCGCCATGGCGCAGCGCCAGCAGGACTTGGCCAGCGTGATCCTGAAAGATCCGGCGGTTGAGAGCCTCTCCTCCTTTATCGGCATCGATGGCACCAACGCCACGATCAACAGCGGGAGAATTCAGATCAATCTCAAGCCGCTGGCGCAGCGCAACATGTCCGCGTCGGACGTCATTCGCCGCCTGCAGCCACAGATCGAGAAAGTAGACGCCATTACGCTCTTCATGCAGCCGGTCCAGGATCTGACCGTGGAAGATCGCGTCAGCCGCACCGAGTTTCAGTACAGCCTGGAAGACGTTGACCCCAAAGAACTCGCCTATTGGACGCCCAAATTCATCGATAAGCTGAAATCGCTTCCGGAACTGCGGGACGTTGCCAGCGATCAGATGAACCAGGGCCTGCTCGCTACTTTGACGATTGACCGCGACACCGCTTCCCGCCTTGGCGTCCTGCCCGCGAACATCGATAACACTCTCTACGACGCTTTCGGCCAGCGCCAAGTCTCGACCATGTTCACCCAGCTCAATCAATATCACGTCATTCTGGAAGTGCATCCACAGTTCCAGCAGAGTCCCGACGAGCTGAAGAACATTTACGTCCGCTCTTCCAACGGCCAGCAGATTCCGTTAAGCGCCTTCACGCACTTCGAGTCCAGCGCCACCGCGCTGGCTGTAAATCATCAGGGCCAGTTTCCCGTCGTGACGCTTTCTTTCAACCTCGCTCCCAATGCTTCTCTGGGAGACGCCGTCAACGCCATCAATCAAGCCAAACAGGAAGTTGGCCTGCCAGCCAGCGTTCAGGCGACCTTCCAAGGCACCGCGGCAGCCTTCCTGAATTCACTCGCCAATGAGCCGATTTTGATTCTCGCCGCGATCGTCACCGTTTACATCGTCCTCGGCGTTCTCTATGAAAGCTACATTCATCCGATTACCATCATTTCCACGCTACCCTCCGCCGGCGTCGGAGCCATCCTTGCTCTGCTGCTTTGCCACACGGAATTTAGCGTCATCGCTCTCATCGGCATCATCCTCTTGATAGGTATCGTCAAGAAAAACGCCATCATGATGATCGATTTCGCGCTGGAGGCCGAACGCAAGGAAGGCAAGGCCCCGCTCGACGCCATCTACGAAGCCTGCTTGCTGCGCTTCCGCCCCATCATGATGACCACCATGGCCGCGCTTCTCGGCGGCTTGCCGCTCGCCCTTGGCAGTGGCGTTGGCTCGGAACTTCGCCGCCCTCTGGGCATCACCATCGTCGGCGGCCTAGTCCTCAGTCAGTTGCTCACGCTATACACCACGCCGGTCGTTTATCTGGCCTTCGATGCGCTCGCGCGCCGCTTCGCCTCCCGCGTCGGAAGCCCGGTCGAGGAGCCCGCCCACGGAGATTAGTGCATGAATTTTTCCTCAAATTTTTCCGCTCCCTTCATCCGGCGTCCCGTGGCCACGTCGCTGATCACCATCGCGATCCTGCTATCGGGTGTCACCGCTTTTCGCTTTCTTCCGGTCGCGCCGTTGCCGCAGGTCGACCTTCCGACCATCTCCGTCGGCGCGGGTCTCCCCGGCGCGAGTCCGGAAACCATGGCCTCCGCTGTCGCCACCCCGCTGGAGCGCCAGTTCGGCCGCATTGCCGGCATCACCCAGATGACTTCCTCCAGTTCCGTGGGCAGCACCGGCATCACCATGCAGTTCGACCTCAATCGCGACATTAACGCCGCCGCTCGCGACGTGGAAAGCGCCATCAACGCCGCCCGCAGCCAGCTTCCCGCCGACTTGCCGAGCCATCCCACTTACCGCAAGGTTAATTCCGCGGACTCCCCCATCCTTCTCCTGGCGCTCACGTCCGAAAACGTGCCTCCCGCGCAGATTTACGACGCCGCGGATTCCGTCCTCGCGCAGAAAGTGGCGCAGGTCCCCGGCGTCGGACAAGTTTTCGTGTGGGGAAGCTCGCGCCCCGCCGTGCGCGTTCAGGTCAATCCGAATCAGCTTAATAACTACGGTATCAGCCTGGAAACCGTGCGGAAGTCTCTGCAGTCTGCCAACGCCAACCTCGCTAAAGGCGCTCTTTCCGATTCCACCCGCACCTGGTCCATTGCGGACACCGACCAGCTTTTCAAAGCTTACGAATATATGCCGCTCATCGTCAGCGGCCATCAGGGCGCTGCCGTCCGCCTCGTGGACATCGCTAACGTCTCGGACTCCGTGGAAGACATCCGCAACCTTGGCCTTTCCGGTGGAAAGCCCTCGGTCATCATCGCCATCTTCCGCCAGCCGGGCGCCAACATGATCGAGACCGCCGATAACGTCAAGGCCATCCTTCCTTGGCTGCGCGCCTCCATCTCTCCGGCGCTTCATCTGGACGTCATCATCGACCGCACGCTGGTGATCCGCAGTTCCGTTCACGACGTGGAAGTCACGCTGCTGATCTCCATCGTCCTGGTCATTCTCGTGGTGTTTGTCTTTTTAAGGAATTATTGGGCCACCATCATCCCCAGCGTTGCTATTCCCCTCTCCCTCATCGGCACCTTCGGCGTGATGTATCTCTGCCACTACAGTCTGGACAACCTCTCGCTCATGGCCCTCACCATTTCCACCGGGTTCGTAGTGGACGATGCCATCGTGGTTATTGAAAACATCTCGCGCCACATCGAAGCGGGCATGAAACCCTACGCCGCCGCCATGAAAGGCGCGAGTGAGATCGGCTTCACGGTGCTTTCCATGAGCACCTCCCTCGTGGCCGTTTTTATCCCCATCCTGATGATGGGCGGCATTGTCGGCCGCCTTTTCCGGGAGTTCGCCGTTACCCTCAGCGTGGCCATCGGTGTTTCGCTGTTCGTCTCGCTGACCACCACGCCGATGATGTGCGCGCTCTTCCTCAAGCACGATGCCGGAAAACACGGCCACGCTTACCGTTTTTCTGAAAACGCGTTCAACCGCCTCCTGCACGGCTACGATTTCTGTCTGCGTTGGGTTCTGCGCCATCAGTTCCTGATACTTTGCGTCACCATTCTCACCGCCGTTACCAGCGTCCTCATGTACTTGGAGACCGACAAGGGTTTTTTCCCGCAGCAAGACACCGGCCGAATTAACGGTTCCATCCAGGCCGATCAAGACACCTCCTTCGGCGAGATGTCCCGGAAAATGCGCGCCTTCACCGAGATCGTCATGCAGGATCCAGCCATTGATACCGTCACGTCCTTTATCGGCGGGGGCAACGGCACCAGCAGCGCGCGTATGTTCGCCCAGCTCAAGCCTATCCAAGAGCGCAAGATCAACTCCGATTTGGTGATCGCCCGGCTGCGCGGCAAGACCGCCAAGATTCCCGGTGCGGCTTTGTTTCTTCAGTCCGTACAGGACGTCACCATCGGCGGCCGCTTCGGCGGCGCGCAGTATCAATACACTCTGCAAGCCGACACGCTCGACGACCTCACCCATTGGGCACCCATCGTCATGCGGCGCATGCAGAAAATTCCGGAGCTCCGCGACGTCAATTCCGATCAGCAGATGCACGGTCTCGCCAGCAATCTGGTCATCGATCGCGACACCGCTGCGCGTCTGGGCGTCAACATTCGAGACATCGACAACACCCTCGGCGACGCCTTCGGCCAGCGGCAAGTCTCCAACATTTATATGCGCTTGAATCAGTACCACGTGGTGCTGGAAGTGCGTCCCGAGGATCAGCAGAATCCCGATGCGCTGAAGGCCATTTATGTTCCGTCAAATACCGGCAAGCTCGTTCCCCTCAGCGCCTTCTCTCACTACGAGCCCGCCAGCACCGCGCTCTCCATCAACCATCAGGGTATTTTCCCGGCCATTACCCTCTCGTTCAATCTGGCTCCCGGTGCGTCCCTGGGTCCCGCCGTTCAGCATGTCGAAACAGCTAGCCGCGAGCTCGGCATGCCAGCAACCGTGCACGCCACTTTCCAGGGGAACGCCCAGGCTTTTCAAGATTCGCTCTCCAATCAACTGTTTCTCATCCTCACGGCCCTCGCCGCTGTCTACATCGTCCTCGGCATCCTTTATGAGAGCTACATTCATCCCATCACGATTCTCTCCACGCTTCCATCCGCGGGCATCGGCGCGATCCTGGCGATTCATCTGGCAAAAACGGACCTCAACATCATCGCGCTGATTGGAATTATCCTGCTCATCGGCCTGGTCAAGAAAAACGCCATCCTGATGATCGACTTTGCCGTGCAGACCGAACGGGAGGAGGGGAAGTCCGGCGTCGAGGCGATCTACAAGGCGTGTCTCCTGCGCTTCCGCCCCATCATGATGACCACCATGGCCGCGCTGCTTGGCGCGCTGCCCCTCGCCCTCGGCACCGGACCAGGCTCCGAACTGCGCCGCCCCCTCGGCATCACCATCGTCGGCGGCCTCATCGTCAGCCAGATGCTGACGCTCTTCACCACGCCGGTTGTGTATATCTACCTCGATCGCCTGCAGGCCTGGATCCGGCGCTTGCTCCGTGCCCGCGCCGCCTCTCCCGCGCCCGCCTCAGCGCACTCCGATTAGACGCTGTCTCAGCACCGAAGGAGCTCAACGGCAAGGGTCTGCCACTATTCGGTTCGCGCGTTCACGGTCGTGGTTGGGGCCGCGCTTGGAACCGCGCGAGCAGTTCGTCTTTATCGCGCAGTTCGAGCGTGTCACCTACGATGCGGTAGTTCGTAGTCTGTTTGAGAATCTCGACGAACGCCTCTTCTTGCTTCCTTAAGGCATCTGGACAGGCCATCTTTGTCAATCCGGCCGGCTTGAAACGCAGAAAACCTTCACGCAGCTTGTAACTTCCAAGGAGCTGGTTGCAACCAGTTGATCCAGTCAGCTTCTTGCCTTCTGCGTTGAGAACAAGATTCGCTTCGTTCGCATTCGATCCGCCGACGGCGACCATGCCGCCGAGTTCGATCAGTTTCCAGTACGTGCCCTCGAGCGGCACGGTGCCGGTAATAGCGGCCGGCGCCGCACTCTGGCCCCAGGACCATTCGCCGAACAACACAAACGCAAGCGCGGCACCAAGAATTGTGATTTTGTGCAGCATGACTCGTTTCTCCTTCCGTCAGAAGTGGCTAGGAAAATTTGTTTTGCGAGGGCCCACCGGAGGACAATTCATTTGCTGACTTCCAGGCATTCCGTTGTAAAGGAGCTTACCGCTTTTCCTGGCTGATGTGCAGCTACGATTCCACCTGCGTGCGTGGCCATCCCGATTCTGCTAGACTGTCGCGGTTTTGCCGCTTAATACACGAAGGCGTTTTCTTGCGCGGTCCGCTACTGCCGCAATGGGCGCATTGCTGTGGCCGGCTCTGAAGTCCGTGGTAGCGGCAAACTCCCGACCCAATCTGCAATTTCCATCGCAGCCGCGTGACCGCATTGCTATCGCCTCATACCCTTTCCGGGAAGTAGTCGCCGGGCCTGGCGAGCAAGGCAGCGATCCGTCTAAAGCCAAGTTTGATATAAAAGACTTCGCGGCGCATGTCTCCGAGAAATTCAACATCAAGAAGATCGAGCCGTGGAGCCGGCATTTCCGCTCGTTGGACGGAAGATACCTGGAACAATTTCGCGCCGCCGTGGAAAAGGCGCACGGAGCGGTCGTCAATATCGCCGTGGACGGCGAGCATAGTCCCTATGCAGTGGATCGCGCCGAGCGCGAAAAGGCCGTCCATTTCAGCAAACAATGGATCGATGCGGCCGCGGCGCTCGGTTCGCCGAGTATCCGCAACAACATGCCGGACGCGAAGGATTCGCAGCCCGATGTCGAACGCGCCGCGGAAAGTTTGTCCCGCGTGGCCGACTATGGTGCTTCAAAGAACGTGGTCGTAAACTTGGAGAACGACAATCCCGTCAGCGAAGACCCATTTTTCATCGTGAAAGTCATCGAGAAGGTCAATAGCCCCTGGCTGCACGCGCTTCCCGACTTCGCGAATACGTTAGCCGCCGCCAAGGAAGAATATGCCTACAGCGGAATCCAAGCCATGTTCGCGCACGCCTACAACATTTGCCACGTGAAGGAGACGGAAGTCGGCGCGCAAGGCCAGGTCGTTCACGCGGACTTGGCCAAAACATTCGGAATGTTGAAGGCCAGCCACTATCAAGGCTACTGCTCGATCGAATGGGACAGCCCCGGCGATCCCTACGCCGGCACACAAAACTTGATCGACAACGCGATTCGCTATCTCTCGTAGTGGCATCGCAAGAGCGCGGTCGACATGTCGCTGCTTGCCGCCTACGAACTGCCGATCAAGTAGCCCGTCAGAAACACCAGCATGCCGCCCACGATGACCTGAAACGCGGCCTGCAGAAATGGTGTATCCATGTAGCGGTGCCGGATGTAGCTGATGGTGGCGAGTTCCACGCCAACGACGGCAATCGCAATTAGCGTCGCCACGTGAAAATTGGAGATCAAAAAGGGCAGCGTGTGCCCGATCCCACCCGCGGTGGTCATCAGCCCGGTGGCAAATCCCCGGATCCACGGCGATCCTCGCCCGGTAAGCGAACCGTCGTCGGAGAGCGACTCCGCGAATCCCATGGATATTCCCGCGCCGATCGAAGCTGCTAGCCCCACCAGGAACGCCGGCCCGCTCCGGTGCGTCGCAAACGCCGCCGCAAACAGCGGCGCAAGCGTCGAAACCGATCCGTCCATCAGACCTGCAAGCCCCGGCTGCACCACCTGCAGCAAAAACAGTTTATTGTGCGACGCGTCTTCCGCCGCCTTGGCGCTTTCCGTCAGATGTTTTTCTTCGAGATCGCCCGCCGTCCGCGTGTGCTTGCGTTCTTCGTCCGCAAGCTTGTTCAGCAGCTCGCGTGTGGAAGCGTCCGTCGTGCGGGTGATCGCCCGGTCGTAAAAACGGCTGGCCTCCAGTTCCATAACCTCGGCCTGTTTTCTGGCTACGTTGACCCCCAGCGGGCGTATCAGCCACGTGGGCCTCCGCTGCAGGAAACCCTTCACGTTCTCGCGCCGGATCAGCGGGATGTGGTCGCCAAAACGCTGCCGGAACATGGCCAGCAGCCGGTCGCGGTGCACCACCTCTTCCTCGCGCATCTCCTCGAACATCTTTGCCGTCGCCGGATAGGAATCCCGCAGGCCGTCGGCGAATTCTGCGTAGATGCAGCCATCTTCCTCTTCCGAAGCGATGGCCAGCGCCAGAATCTCCTTCTCCGTCAAATCCTTGAATTTCTTTTTTAGCATCGCGCCCGTCTCCAACCTTCTTTGAGGAAGCAGCATCGCATAAAGCCCACGGCCAAGTCATCCATTCGGAACTGATTGCGCCGCAGTGCTGTTCTTAGGAAGCCGTTCAGTGCGAAGCATTCATATCAAACGAACGAGAATGTCTTACGATAGGCAGAGTTTAAGCGAAGAACTTAGTGAAGAACTGAGGTAACCGCATGGCGGCGAAACCCGACTACGACGCGATTGTCATTGGCTCCGGTATGGGTGGACTCGCGTTCGCGAGCATCATGGCCAAGCTGCGCAAGTGGCGGGTGCTTGTGCTGGAGCGCCACTTCAGGATCGGCGGGTTCACCCACACCTTCGCACGACCGGGCGGTTGGTCGTGGGATGTGGGGCTTCATTACGTGGGCGAGATGGGTGAGGGTATGATGGGCCGCCGGCTGTTTGATTTCATCACCGATGGCCGGGTGAAATGGAACCCGCTGCCCGATGTTTACGACGTCTTTGTGTACCCTGGTGTACAAGTCAAGGCGTGCAAAGGCGAAGCAAATTTCCGAGCCGCCTTGACCGACGCCTTTCCGAACGAGAAATCGAATATCGAACAATATTTCCGCGATCTGAAGTCCGCCACTGGCTGGGCCAGCCGTTATTTCGCGGCGATGGCCATGCCTCCCGCATTGGCCCGGATGGTGCGTGCGGTGAATCGCCGCACAGCCAAGTTGCCCCTAGAGGTCACCCAACACTATCTCGAGAGGCGTTTTGGTGACCCGCGGCTTCGCGCCGTCGTGACTTCGCAGTGGGCCGACTATGGATTGCCCCCTGCCCTTAGCGCGTTTGCCACTCATGCGGTGATCGCGTCTCATTATCTTAAGGGAGCGTGGTATCCGGACGGCGGACCAGGCGAAATCGCCAAAGCAATGGGCGCTGTAATCCGTGCAGCGGGCGGCGAACTCTTGCCCAACCACGAGGTCACCCGCATTCTTCTCGAAGGCGGCCGTGCCGTCGGTGTGGAAGTCAACATCCACAAAGGCAAACAAGGGACTCGCGCGGAATTTCGAGCGCCGGTCATCGTGTCCGATGCCGGGGCATGGAACACGTTTGCGCGCATGCTGCCGGCATCCACTCTGGCGTTCCGCGACCAGCTGAAATCGCCTCCGGAAGGCTTCGAGGTTGTCGAACTCTTTCTGGGCTTGCGGCGCGACCCCCGCGAGATGGGTTTCCAGGGCGAGAATTACTGGATTTTTGAGTCTTTCGACCACGATGAGGTGTATGCCCAGCGGAACCAACTGCTCGACGGACGGGCGGCGATGGCGTATCTCTCGTTTCCGTCCCTGAAAGATAGTCACGCCCAACGGCACACTGCGGAGATCATCGCTCCGCTGTCCTATGGCTCGTTGGAAGCACATCGCGAGGAACCCTGGCGCAGACGCGGCACAGAGTACGAATCCGCAAAAAACCGGATCACTCGGGCCTTGCTGGATCTTGTCGAGCGTCACCACCCTGGGTTCGGAGATTTTGTGGAATACTCAGAGCTTGCTACGCCGCTGACGTTCGAGCACTTTACGGCCGCGCCATCGGGGGCGATCTATGGCTATCCGGGCACTCCGGAAAAATACGCGAATGCATGGCTTGCCCCGCGCACGCCGATCGAGAATTTGTATCTGACGGGCACCGATGCGGCTTTGCTCGGCATCATGGGAGCACTGATGGGTGGAGTGGCGACCGCGAGCTGCCTTCTGGGCCCCCTTGGTTTCCTTAAGGTGATGCGTGCCGCGAACTCCCCATAGATGTGCCTATCGTCCTCTTCTGAATCGCTGGCCAGCGTCAAAATCTCCTTCTCCGTCAAATCCTTGAATTTCTTTTTCAGCATCGAGCCCATCCTCAACCTTCTTTGAGGAGCAGCAGCGCACAAAGCCCACGGCCAAGTCATCTTGGCTTCCATGTCGGGATCTGTAAGGGCGGAACTCGGCATTTTGTTGACCTGCCTGCGCGCGCAACCTAAGATGTTCGCGGCAAGGGCCATTTCACTGCCTCTGGGAATAAACTGTGACGAACATCGGGGAAACCAGCTCCACTCCATCCCTGGAAATGGCGCATGTCCTGTTCATTGACATCGTGGCCTACTCCACGCTGCACATGGACCGGCAGCAACAAGTTCTTCACGATTTGCAAGAAGCGGTTCGCAGTACCTCAACGTTTACTCGCGCACAAGCCGACGATCAGCTCATCCGCTTGCCCACCGGAGACGGAATGGCGCTGGTCTTTTTCCGCGACCCCGAAGCTCCTGTTCGCTGCGCGCTGGAGCTAACCAAAATTCTCCGTGGCCATCCGGCCATTCGGCTGCGCATGGGCATCCACACCGGCCCGGTCTACCGCGTCGCGGACATTAACGCCAACCGCAATGTCGCCGGCGGCGGCATCAACATCGCGCAGCGTGTGATGGATTGCGGCGATGCCGGCCACATCCTCGTCTCCAGCGCGGAAGCGGAGGTCCTCGGCCAAGTCAGCGCCTGGTGCAGCATGTTGCACGATCTCGGCGAAGTCGAGGTCAAGCACGGAGTTCGCGTTCATCTCTACAGCTTGCACACCACCGAGGCCGGCAACGCGGAACTGCCGAAGAAGATCATTGCGCGACGCGCGACGCCGTCGCCCGTCGCATCCGCGACAAAAAGCAAAAGACTCGCGACGCTGATGGTTGCGGGCATGGCCCTCGTCGCGGTTGCGTCCGTGGGCGGGTGGCTATTCTTTGCTCGCAAAGCGCATCCTCTCAGCGCCACCGACACGATTGTTCTTGCCGATTTTGCGAACACCACGGGCGATCCGGTATTCGATGACGCGTTGCGGCAGGGACTCTCGGTACAGCTGGAGCAATCACCCTTTCTCGAACTGGTTTCCGAGCGCAAGGTAAATGAGACTTTGAAGCTGATGGGGCGTCCCGCCGGTGACCGCTTGACGCCGATGGTCACGCGCGAGGTCTGCCAGCGCACGCACAGCAAAGCCATGCTGACCGGCTCGATTGCCGGGCTGGGCAGCCAGTTCGTCATTGGCCTAAAGGCCGTGAACTGCAACACGGGCGACGTGCTTGGGGGAGCGCAGGAGCAGGCGGCGAGCAAGGAAGCGGTGCTCAAGGCTTTGGACAATGCGGCGATCGGTTTGCGGCGCAAACTGGGCGAGTCGCTCAGCTCGGTGCAGAAATACGCCACGCCGGTGGAGGAAGCGACCACGCCGTCCCTGGAGGCGCTGAAAGCGTACAGCCTGGGACGCAAGACGCGGTTTGCGAAAGGGGAAACAGCCGCGCTGCCCTTCTACAAGCGGGCACTCGAACTAGACCCGAATTTCGCCCTGCCCTACGCCGCCATGGCGGTTGCCTACAGCAATCTCAATGAAGTCGGGCGAGGGGCCGACAACGCACGCAAGGCTTACGGCCTCCGGGAGAAGGTGAGCGAAGCGGAGCGGTTTGCCATCGAAGGAAGCTACTACCTGCAAGCGACGGGAGAACTGGAGAAGGCGGCGCAGACCTACGAACTGTGGCAGCAGACCTACCCGAGAGACGACGGGCCTTATTCAAACGTGGCATTCATTTCCGCCAGCCTGGGAAACTGGGAAAAGACCTTGGAAGAAACCCGCGAGGAGCTGCGCCTAGAGCCAAATAATGTGGCCAACTATCTCAACCTCGGCAACGCCTACGGGAACCTCAACCGGCTGGATGAGGCGGAGGTGGTTTATAAGCAGGCTGAGGATCGCAAGCTGGAGGGCGAACTCCTGCTCGCTGGCCGCTACCTGTTAGCGTTTCAGAAGGGCGATGCAGTCCAGATGGCGCAGTTGCTCTCGGCCGGCACGGGAAAGCCGGGCACGGAAGACCTGCTGCTGGCCACGCAAGCCGACACGGAAGGCTGGTACGGGAAGTTGAAGAACGCCCACGATCTGACGCGGCGGGCGATGGATTCAGCCCAGCACAACGACGCCAAAGAAACGGCAGCAGCGTATCAGGCGGCGGCGGCGCTGCGCGAGGTGGAATCGGGAAACCGGGAGCAGGCACGCGCCGAAGCCGATGCCGCATTGGAGCTGGGCCCGAACCGCGATGTGCGGGCGCTTGCGGCGCTGGCCCTGGCGCGGGCGGGCGCTACGCCAGCGGCGGAGAAGCTGGCGGCCGAACTCGACAAGACATTCCCGCTGGACACGCTGGTGCAGAGGTATTGGCTGCCCACGATCCGGGCGGCCGTCGCCTTGGAGCTCAAAGACCCAAACCAGGCCGTCGAATCATTGAAGGTAGCGGGCACGATCGAACTCGGCCAACCGACGGCCCTCGCTGTATACCTGTGCCCAGTTTATTTGCGTGGCGAAGCCTATCTCATGCTGCACGACGGCAACGCAGCGGCAGCGGAATTTCAGAAGTTCATCGACCGCCGAGGACTGGTGGTGAACTTTCCCTGGGCCGCACTGGCTCGCCTCGGTCTGGCCCGTGCCTATGCAATGCAGGGCAACGCGGTCAAAGCCCGTGCCGCCTATCAGGACTTCCTCACGCTCTGGAAAGACGCCGACCCCGGCATTCCCGTCCTGCTCGCCGCCAAATCCGAATACGCCAAGCTCCAGTAGTACAGGCACTCCTGCCTGTACCCACGTTAGTTGTATCATCCCTGATCTGCTTGGCTACCACTCGTCGAAGCGCCTTAACGCTTCGGGAATGACAATCGAAAAACGATAGCCCGCAACGACCACTAAGACTTGCTCACTCCGGTCATCCCTAGACTCGCTCTCTGGTGATCTCTAAAGAAGAACCCTTGCGTGCGGCAGCTTTGTACGATGCCGCGCCGATCTTATGCTTCATCTGGCGCGCGGCTGATGTTTTTGAATGTGCTATACTTGTATTGCGAGGTAGATATGTTAGCGATTCGACTTCCGCAATCCATTGAGAAGCGCCTGGAAACGCTTGCCCGGCGCACTGGCCGCACCAAGACCTACTATGTCCGCGAAGCCATCCTGCAGCACCTCGAGGATCTCGAGGACATGTACTTGGCCGAACGTGCCCTCGCGCGCATCCGCAACGACGAAGAGCCCACCATCCCGCTGGAAGACGTAATGAAACGCCATGGCGTGGAAGGTTGAGTTATCTGCGGAGGCCGACCGGGAGCTCAGCAATCTCGACGCGCCGCAACGCACGCGCATTCTGAAGTTCCTTGGGGAACGGGTCGCGAAGCTGGACGATCCACGTAGCCTAGGCCAGGCTCTGCACGGCTCCCGCCTCGGAGAATTTTGGAAATA
>JBGOVR010000161.1:0-9535 GCA_041478205.1 Candidatus Acidiferrum sp. | reverse complement strand
GTTCTCGCGGCCCTAGAAGCAAGACCTCAGTAAAATTCCCCGACCCTTCCGAGGATTCGGCCGAACCTCAAGACCTGACTCACTGGAAACGGCCCGAAAAAAAGAATTGGCCACCCTTCAAATGATGTACTCTAGGTGCGGCTGGAGTTCCTCCCCGTCCGCCCCGCGTTCCGCCGCAGCGGAACACCGGGTCCGCGGCGCCAGCGGATTTCACCGAGGCATCGCTTCGGTGTTGCCCCACGACACGGGGTCAGCCTGCACCACGGTGCGGGCAGGAGGAATCAATGAAAAAATCGTTATCTTCGATCTTAGTTCTCGCGCTGGTTTGCACCGTTGTACCCACATCCTATGCGGAACCCCATCAGGTTATGCAGGGGACTCAGGTTCATCTAACTCTTTTGAACGCCATCAGCACCTCGGCCTCCAGGGACGGCGATCCGTTTGTCGCCATTGTTGCGGAGCCTGTGCTCCTCGGCAATCAGTTGTTGATTCCCGCCGGCACTCGCGTCAACGGCATCGTCGGCACCGTTGCTCCACCTCGTCGCTTTTCCATGATTCGCGGCGAAGCTTATATGAACCTGACATTTCGTTCTCTCGAAGTGGACAGCCGCCTTATCCCGGTCCAGATGAGCATCATCACCATCGAGCAGCCTGGCCAGGCCAATGAAAAGCCTCGCAAAGACATGAAGGTTGAGGAGGGCGGAGTCGTCCAGGAAAAACATGATTATAAAGGTGACGTCCTCGCGGCGACGATTGGCACAGGCGGTGCCTCGATGGTTGGGGTGCTCTTTAGCCATGTCGCGCGCGGCTTCGGTATCGGTCTCGCCGGCAGCGCAGCCTATATCATGTCCCGCAAGGGCAAGGACGTCGAGATCCCCGCGCAGTCCGGCATTCTCGTGCGCATGGACAACACCATCACCGTTCCTGTGATCGGCACGAGCGGCTCCGCCACCACCGGCAGCCGCTGACGTCTTCCAGAAAAAGCGATGCGCTACTCGCTGCGAAAACGCGCGGCGAGTAGCGCATCGATAAGAAGCACTCCGCTAAATTTTTGTCCGAATCTTCCCTTGCTACTTCTTCGGAAAGTTGGGGTCCGCTTTCACTTCCAGCATTTGCTTGGTGTGGCGCTCGCTATGCCCAGCGATCAGCAACACCCACTCATAGCCGTCCAGCTTCATGCCCATCGGACTATCGACGGCGTGAGCGCGCAGATCAGGCGTGCTCTTCAAGTATTCCTCGGTCGCCGCGCGGCTCTCGAGGAAATGTTTTTGCGCTTCCGCGGGCGACCCGAAACGGTTCGTGGGCCTCAGCGGTTCTGGCGCGTCAACCTTGTGCGAGCGGTCCGGCACCATCGCGATTACCGAATCATCGATCTTCTTCACTTCGGCCGGATCCCGCGCAGGAATCGCAGGGGATTTCATCACCTGCTCCTGGGTCATGCCCCGCAGCAAGTCTTCCGCCGCCGCGAGGTGCTCCATTACCTCCGCCACGGACCAGCGGTCTGGCCCCGGCTTGAAGTTCCACTGCGCATCCGAGAGCCCCTTGGTGGCGTCCAGAACGCCCTTTTTCGTCGATTCGAGATATTGCAACGCGTGATCCCTATCGGCTTGCGATACTCCCTGTGCTCTCGCCACAACCGCGCTATACACGGCCAACAGCAAAGCCAGCGTAACCATCGAAACTCTCTTCATTCGGATGTCCTCTCTTTCTTATGTTCGTCTTGGAACAACGAGAGATCTTGCCCTAATTCACTGATTCTCCCTGAGCCGCCCCGCGAGACACTAACTCCTCGTTCGTCAGGTCTTCTTTGGGTGTAGCAATGTACCAACGATTCCCCCAAGCGTCCATCACGCCACCGTTCCGCTCTCCGGAGACATTGATCCTCGTACCGCTGCGGAGGACGAAATACCCCTGTTGGCAACTTGGTTCGCGCCGGCCACAATCGATGGATTCTCACCCCATGCTTTTCAGAGTGTGCTATACTGTCGTTGCGCTTAATACCGCGGTTGTGTAGTGCGGCTGCTCTGGGATAAGTACTTGATCTGAGAATACCCGCCTCCAGTTTCCTCCGTAAGTCTTCGGCGTAATCTAACTAAGCCTGGCAACGTCAATTGCCGTGCTCGCCCGCAGGTTTGTGTGCGCGCCGCGATGGCCTCTGCCAGCAAGAAAGCAAAGAATGCAAAGTTTTTCAGAACTACCAGTCTCTCCCTATGTGAAGGAGCGGCTGTCATCGGCTCATTTTTCAATCCCCACCCCGGTCCAGGCCGCGGCGATTCCGCAGGCGCTCGAAGGCAAAGACGTGCTAGCGACGGCGCAGACCGGCACGGGCAAGACGCTCGCGTTCCTGATCCCGATCATGGAACGCCTGCTGCAGCAAGCAACGCCAGGGATTGCAGCACTTGTGCTCGTTCCCACGCGCGAACTGGCCATGCAGGTCGTGGATCAATATAACGCATTGCGAGGCAAGCAGCTCGGGCCTGCGGCACTCGTCGTGGGCGGCTTATCCGAAGGCGCGCAGCTCAGCGCTATTCGCAAGGGAGCTCGCCTCGTCGTCGCTACTCCTGGTCGATTGGAGGACTATCTCGACCGCAAGCTATTCAGCTTCCGCGATCTGCGAATCCTCATTCTCGATGAAGCCGACCGCATGTTGGACATGGGATTTCTTCCCGCGATTCGTAGAATCGCGGCCATCCTGCCCAAAGAGCGCCAGACCATGTGCTTCTCGGCAACGCTCGAAGCCTCGGTCGTACACCTTGTGAAGGACTACATGAAGAATCCCGTGCGCCTCGCGTTCGGGTCCACGCTCAAGCCTTCCGAAAATGTGCGCATGCAGGCCTTCGAGGTCGCCGTCGACCGCAAACAAGAAATGCTGAATTGTCTGCTCGCCAAGGAAACCGGGCGCTGCCTGGTCTTCGCGCGCACCAAGCGCGCCACCGATCGCATCGCCAAGAATCTGAACCGCGAGGGCTTCTCCGCCACGATGATTCATGGCGACCGCTCGCAATCCCAACGCACCGCGGCCCTTACGGGATTCCAGCAAGGCCGCTACCGCGTCTTAGTGGCCACCGACCTGGCCTCCCGTGGCATTCACGTGCAGGACATCGCCCACGTCATCAATTTCGATCTCCCTGAAGTGGCGGAGAATTTCATCCATCGTGTCGGCCGCACCGGACGCGCCGGCAAGCACGGCGTCGCTTCCACGCTCTTCGCACGGGAACAGCGCTCGGAGCTTTTCCAACTGGAGCGTACTCTAGGGATTCGCATCGAAAGGCCGCGCGCGGACGAAAATCCGCCTCACATTCCCTCGGAAAATCCGATTCGCAAGAGGGAAGACGTCGTCCGATCCGAATCAACCGTCAAGTCCACACTCGTTCGGCTGCCAGGGGAAGTCCTTCAAGTCCAAATAGACAGCTAGCTCGTCTGCGAAATCCTCGTTGGGGCGCAGCGCGCTGCGCCCCAGCTTGGCAAGATGTAAGCATGTGGGTTTTGTCGTAATCCCCGAATGAGAAACATCTTTCCGGACTCGCCCCTGTTCGCGAATCCTAAAACCGTGTATTTTCAAAGCCAGTTCGCTCATCCTCTTAGGACGAGAACACTTTGGAACCCATCTCGCACTTCTTCTATTCCGATCGGCTGAAGCTCCAGTTCTGGGACTACGGCCAAGACGCCAAGCCCGCCCTTGTTCTCGTCCACGGAGGCCTGGATCACGCCCGCAATTGGGACTGGGTGGCCCGCGCCTTTCGCGAGCACTACCACGTCTACGCGCTGGATTTGCGCGGCCACGGCAATAGTGCCTGGGCGCCTGGCGCAACCTACAGTTTGGTGGAACACGTCCTCGATCTTTCGGCATTGCTCGACGTCATCGATGATTTTCCCATCCGGCTTATTGGACATTCTTTGGGTGGCGGGATTGTGCTGCATTACGCAGGTGTGTACCCGGAGCGGGTCCAAAAGGCGGTGTCCATCGAGGGCCTGGGGTTCCCGGAGGACCATCGCCTTCACGGCCCCGCGTCGCAGCGTGCGCGTCACTGGATCGAAGAGGTCCGCGGCCTGGAAAAACGCCGCCCCAAGAGCTACCCCAACCTCGACGCCGCCATGGCTCGCATGAAAGAAGCGAATCCCCGCCTTTCGGACGAGGTCGCACGGCATCTCACCTTGCACGGCACGAACTGGGAATCCGACGGGTCGTTGCTGTGGAAGTTCGACAATTACGCCCGCGCCATTTCTCCTTACGGGCATCACCTCGAAGACGCTGTCGAGTTGTTTGGCCAAATCACCTGCCCGACGCTCTTTTTCTGGGGCCTGGCCAGCTTTTTGCCTGTCCCCGAAGCCGATCCGCGCTGGAAAGCTATCCGCAACCGCCGGATGGTGGAAGTCCCAGACGCCGGACACTGGGTGCACCACGACCAATTGGCGCTCTTCCTGAGAGAAACATCGGCCTTCCTTCACGAGTGATCTTGCAACCTTGGTCAAAACCTCAAACCCGATGAAATTCCTCTCCTTCTCGGGTAGGATTCCGCGATGCCTTCTAATACTTTCTCCCGGCGCTCCTTCCTGGCTCTTTCCGCGATGCTACCTTGGGCCGTTCGCACGCGGGCATCCGCATCGATTCCGATGGGTCTGGAACTTTATTCCGTCCGCAACGCGTTGAAGCAAGATTTGGAAGGCACCGTGCGTGCCGTCGCGCAGATGGGCTATCAAGGCGTTGAATTCTATGCTCCTTACTTCGAGTGGACCGAGAGTCAAACCAAGCAGATGCGCAAGTTTTTGGACGGTCTGGGCATCCGCTGCTTCTCCACACACAACGACAGCGCTTACCTCGACAAGGAAAAGATCAGTCGCGCCCGCGACATGAACCTCATCCTCGGTAGCAAGTATGTCGTTGTCGCCAGCGCGAAACCCGCGTCAGGCCCGGATGGTTGGATGACGGTTGCAGATCTGTTGAATTTTGCCGCCGAACAACTTGAGCCGGCCGGCCTGAAAGTTGGCTACCACAACCATGAGCCCGAGTTCATTCCCGCCGGCGGCCGCCGCCCGATGGAAGTTCTGGCCAAGAACACCAAGCCGTCCGTCATGCTCCAGCTTGATATTGGCACCTGCCTCGAGGCTGCCTCCGATCCGGTCGCGTGGATTCGAGCGAACCCCGGCCGCATCCGCTCGCTTCACTGCAAGGATTGGTCACCCGATGCCGGAAAGGGCTACAAGGTCTTGTTCGGGGAAGGCGAGGCGAATTGGAAAGACATCTTCGAAGCCGCGGAAAGCGTGGGTGGTGCGGAGTATTACCTCATGGAACAGGAGGGCAGCAGGTTTTCCGAACTCGACACCGCGCGAAAGTGCCTCGAATCTTTTCGTGCTACTCGCGCGTCCTAACGCAACGTCAATTTCCGATCTTCCGGAAACCGTTCAAATCTCGAAACTCTCAAAGGGAGGAAAGAGCGCCGCGCAACTGCCAGGGGACGATTACACGGCGCTCAGGGGGTCTTGGCGGGTTGATTGTGGGTTCGCTGAAGAACTACAGTTGCGAGGAGCCTGTCCGCGGACGGTCAGCGCATTCACTCTGCATCCGCGCCGGCCTTCCGCAAAATTGCTTGCAAACTTTGGTGGTGACGTCGTCGTCGTTTCCTTGCGCGCGCTGATTCCGTAAACTGACGCTGCCTGCTTTCTTCGAGCCTCTCCAGGCCACGCCATCAACCGATACCTACAATTGCAGGGATCGTGCCAAACCCCCGTTTCGCAAGCTCCTCGTTTTCTGCACCTTGCGCGCAAGCGATCCACGCGGTCTTGCTTCAACCCGGGAAACTGTCCCTCAGCGGAACACGTAGGCGTCCCTTGCTGGAATTCTATCTAGGTGGCATTAGCCGTTGTCTTTGCTGGGGTATCAAGCGGTGGCGCGGCCAGACTTTTCGCGGGAGCTGTTGTCGTGGCCATCGCGCTTCAGGTAGCGGTACAGACTGGTCCGCCCGATGCCGAGGATCTGCGCGGCCCGCAAACGGTTGCCCTGGCACATGTCCAGCACCCGCTGGATATGTACCTTGCGAACCTCGTCGAGCGACAGCGGCCGCCACTCGTCGCCCTCCGCCGTGCGTGGTCCCCGGCGCTGCAGCTGCTCGGGCAGGTCGGCCAGGTCGATGAAGTCACCCGTCGCGGTGATGCACGCGCTGGAGATGACATTTTCCAGCTCGCGCACGTTGCCGGGCCACGGGTGCTGCAGCAGCATCGCTTGCGCGCGCCGCGTCAACCCGGAGATCTTCTTCCCGTACGCCTCGTTGTATTTCTTCAGAAAAAACTGCACCAGCAGCGGGATGTCTTCCAGCCGTTCGGTGAGCGACGGAATGCGGATCTGGATCGAACTGAGCCGGTAAAACAGATCCTCGCGAAAACGGCCCGCCAGCACTTCCGCGCGAAGATCTCGGTTGGTGGCCGCGATCAAACGCACGTTGACCTGCTTTACTTCGGGCGAGCCGACGCGCTGTATTTCACGGTTTTGAATCACACGCAGCAGTTTGGCTTGCATCGCCAGCGAGGTTTCGCCAACCTCGTCCAAGAAAACCGTGCCGCCGTTCGCGTACTCGAAAAGGCCGGGACGCGTTTCCGTAGCCCCGGTGAACGCCCCTCGCAGGTGCCCGAACAACTGGCTCTCGAGCAGCGTATCGACCAGCGCGGAACAATTGCACACCGCCAGCCGCTGCTGGCTTACCGGGCTGATTTGGTGGATGGCCCGTGCCACCAGTTCTTTTCCCGTGCCCGTCGGACCCGCAATCAGAACATTGCTGTAGTGCTTGGCCACCTTCCGCGCAAAGTCAAAAACCTCCAGCATGGCCGGACTTTTTCCCACGATCCCGTGAAACTCCAGGTCCTTCAGGAGTTGTTCTTCCAGCGCGCGCACCCGCCGCCGCTGGTCGTACAATGCCGCGACCTCGTCCAGCGTTCTCTTCAATCGGATCCGGTCGATGGGTTTCGGCAGAAAGTCCGTCGCGCCCCGGCGGATGGCCTCCAGCGCGGACTCCAGCGTATAGTCCCGGCTCATCACGATGATGTGCACGCCCGGATCGCACTGCAGGGCGCGGTCGAGAAACTCGTACCCATTCAATCCCGGCATATGCACGTCCGCCAGGACCAGACGGCAGCGTCCGTACCTCACCATCTTCAGCGCTTCTTCAGGATCGGACGTGGGTATGGGCTCGTAGCCCATCTCGGCAACGAGTACCGACAGCGTGTCGAGCAGTTCAGCGTCGTCATCGAGGATGCAAGGAGTCAAAGAGCTCTTGGGAGCAGTAACTTCCACAGTCTTGGAATAGGCATGGGCCATGCCAACACCTATCGCAACGCATGTGCCACCCTCGCGCTGATTTGTTTCAAAGCGGTGAACGGAGAATCGGGTCCAGGTGTGTTTGCCGCAAAGTCTGTAAGCACTGGGGAATCAGCGCAATCCTACCACCGTGCACGCGGCGCCAAACGGATGAGCGGCAGCGGTTCACCGTTCGTTGCTGTTCCTGGGCTCCGCCCGACATCCAATTCGGACCTTCGTGTGCCGTTTCGGTGCTGGCGCGTCCAGCACACTCAGGGAGACGATCTCTAGTTTATGGAGGTGTTCCGCTCGTCCATGCGCGGGCACGCGGGGTGCAACCGGAATTGGTGCTGACCGTTTGGGGTTGTGGATACAAACTCGGCCTCGTACGCTACCGGAAGGGATCTGTCGGTGCTGATGGGTTGCAGCAGCCGCAAAAATACCACCGCTCCATCAGGAACCGGGTGACTCAAGGCCACTTGCTTGCCGGACTCCTCATTCCATTCCAGTTCGGACTTCTCCACAAAGAAGGTTTGGTTCTTGTCCCATCCGGACACCTCAACGCGATACAGGCTCGTGATGGGATAGCGTGCGGACAAGATCATGCTCGGCCTCCGGCGATGCATATGCAGCCCGAAGGCCAAGCTCATCGTCGATATCTGCAGGAAAACAAGCAAGTTGCTCAAAGTACGAGTCCAAATACCTGCACACAGACGAGACACTGGAGGAACACATGTGCGGAAGTGAACCACGGTCCCGCGAGCTGTTCGGCTTCAAAATCGCGGTGAGGAAACCACGGCCCAAAGTATCTTAGAAATGAGGTATCTAGAAATGGCTTCGCAGAAGTAGATCTGTAGCAAAATTCTCGACCGGCGCATAAAAATACCGGAACGCCAGGAACCCCACCAAGAGACCCAGCCTCGCGTAGCTGCTCCCGCGCAGCCAGTCCAGATAGCGCTGCGCGCTGCTTTCCCCCATGAAGAGCATGATAACGCTACTCCCGTCCAGCGGCGGCACCGGCAGCAAATTAAATGTTCCTAACAGTAGGTTTAGCGAGAAAAAGATCGACAAAGTCACGGTAGCAAAGCCCGGCAGCCCGGCCAACCCCAGATGCAGCCAGCCTCCCGCCAAACCCACTCGCAGGCCAATCGCCGCGATCAGCATCAGCGTGTAATTCGCCGCCGGGCCAGCCAGGGCCATCAACGCCGCGCGGCGTGGATGGCGCCTCTCCCACAGGGGATCGAAGGGCGCGCTCGCCCACCCGATCATTCCGCCGGTGAACAGCACCGCCAGGATCGGAACTACCACCATGCCCCAGGGCTCGCGCTGAATGTGCGGCACCGGATTCAGCGTCACCTGTCCGCCCTGCGCCGCGGTGCTGTCGCCGCCCAGCTTGGCCACCAAGGCGTGCGCCGCTTCGTGGCACGTCGTGGAAAACAGAAACGCGACATATGAAATGAAGGCGTACACCAGGAATTGAGGGGATAGTTCATGCATGAACGTAAAAGCGTAGAGGTTCCCGCCCGCATTTGCAAGCGCACCCCGGAAAACCTTCGCTCATTTCCGTCTATTTTCCCGAACGCCACTCGCGGCGCTCATCGCTGTGTCTAGTAAAGTCTTCTCGGCGCGAGTAAGCGGTCGAGCGGCCCCCTTTGCCAGATCGCCCAGCGCCAGCGGTCCGATCGCCACGCGCACCAGCCGCAACACTTCGATCCCCAACCCTTGAAACATCCGGCGAATGTGCCGGTTTTTCCCTTCCTCCAGCACGATTTCCAGCCAGGAATTACGCTCGCCCCGCCGCAGAATGTCCGCGCGCCGCACGTCCAGGAATTCCCCTTCGCTCCGCAGGCCTTTTCTCAGGGATGCCAGAACTTCTTCCTCCGCGACCGCGCCGACCTGCACGTGATACGTCTTCGCAAGATGCGTCTCCGGCGCGAGCACCCGAGCCGCCCACTCCGAATCATTCGTCAGCAGCAGCAAACCCTCACTGGCCTTGTCGAGCCTCCCCACGGGCGCAAGCCACCTCGCGTCATCGCCGCCAGCGGCGCGCAAGGAATCGTAAACCGTTTCGCGGCCCTTTTCGTCCGAAGCCGTCGTCACCACGCCACGCGGCTTGTTCAGCAGGAGATAGATTTTCGCCGCCGCCTCGATCGCCCGCCCATCGACTTCGATCCGGTCGCCACGCAAATGCGCCGGCGTCTCCGCATCCCGCCGCACCACGCCGTTAAGCCGCACTCGCCCAGCCTG
>JBGOVR010000245.1:0-4240 GCA_041478205.1 Candidatus Acidiferrum sp. | reverse complement strand
ACAGGCATCTCTTCGCCATCCGGCGTGCGAACATGCGTAGGAAGGTGTCCTTGATCACCGTCTTCACGGCGGTGCGGAGCAAACAGGAGCAGGTCGGGAAGCTTGCATGCTGTTAGCCACGGGAACCCGCCGCGGTCATCAATCCGCCGGAATGCTAGGCGCCTGTCACCATCGAGGCCGTGCCAGCCCAGCTTGGCGACCTCAAGTCGTTCGCCGCCCATGGACTTCACGGGATACCGGAAGATCGCCTCCACATGTCCGATTTCTATGAGCATGCTCGATCCGAGTCCGCCCAACGTCAGAGTTCACCGGGCGCGGCGATTAGGTTCACGCGGACGGTCAGTCAAGCATATCATTACCGGAAATTGAGCATGCACCGCCGAATCCTGGGCCTTATCCGCCTAAGTCCTGATAAGTTCTTCTGATAAGTTCTTCTTGACAATCCAATTGCTACCCTGGTATACTTCCCCTGTTCAAAAGTGTCTCTCGCCTACGGCGAGAAATCCCTTACAAACCCAAATTTCTTCCGATCTGGAGATCCCTATGTCTACCAATCCCTCCAAGGACCGCGCGTCCTTGTGTTGCTTCTCTTTTGCCGATGGCCGCCAGTGCCGTACTCCGCGCTGCTCCGCCCATCCGCACTTCTGCGTGCAGCATGCCCGCAAAGAGGCCCAAGCCGTCGCCGCCCAGAAAGCCGGCAACGACATCTCTACCTACCTCAACAACAACAACTACCTCTCCGCCTGCGACCTCAGCCTGGCCCTGGCTCAGCTCTTCTCCTGCGTCGCCCAGGGCCTGATCAAGCCCAAAACCGCTACCACCCTGGCCTATCTCGGCCAGACCCTCCTGCTATCCATCCCCATCGCCCGCCACGAATACACCAACGCCTTCGGCACCGACTCTTGGCGTGATGCCATCCGTTCCTCCTTCGCCGATCCAGACCCCGTACCCGACGAAGACCCAGACCCTGTCGCAAGCACAAAAAAGTCGTCCACCCAGTAGTTATAAACTAGCCAACACCACGCCAGTCTAAGTCCCTTTAGAATGAACACTTGCAAAAGTGTATCAAAACAAAGGACTTTAACTCCCTCTAGAATCAACACTTATGAAAAAAGGGGGAGGGGGGCCCCCGCCCTCGGAGTGCGGCGGCTTGTCCTGAGCGCAGTCGAAGGGCTCGGCGCCGCCTTCTATGGTTGCCATCGCACCGCCCACTGCGAAACAAGCGGCGGTCTGCGCTAACGCCGAGCCACCATCAGATTGTTGAGGCCAAACTCGAACCGCCGGTGAATGAATTCCTGAAAACCGATGCCCCGCAACATCTGTTGCAGTGCCCCAACCGGGATGCGTTTCTGATGCTCGTCGCTCTCCATCTCGGCGCTCACGAACCGCAGCCCCCGCAGAACCCGCAGAATCGGATCAACCAGCGCCGAAGGCCACGTCAGTATGAGCGAACCTCCGGGTGCAAGCACGCGATACGCTTCCCGAAGCACCGCCTCCGGCTCCACCAGATGCTCGAGTACCGCCAGCATCACCACATGATCGAACTGTCCCGCTGGCAGCGGCAACGGCGCCCGTATATCGGCGTGAACACACCGCCAGCGCCCCCGCGTGCCGTCTTCCACCTGGTCGTCCACGCCCACGCCGTGGACGATTCTATCCGCGGCATAGTCCAAGAAACCTGCTTCCAGGCCGCAGCCAACGTCGCAAACCCGTGATCCCGGCCGAATGTGCGGATAGGCGGCGCGGAAACGCAAGCGAGCGATCCAACCGTCGATTCCGGTGTAGGCCATCTACTTGAGGTCGTGGTCGCCGATGTACGTGCCCCGGCTGATGCCCAGCATGCTGAGGAAAAACGAAGCGAAAATCACTTGAACGCCCACAAAAAGCCACATGGACCAGAACAGCACCTCGCGCACCTGTTGCAACGGGCCAAAACCGCTGCTGATCCATTGCCACACCACAAACGCGCAGCCCGCAAAGCCAGTGAGGAATAATCCGCCGCCCAGGAGCAGCCCCGATTCCAGCGTCACGTGCGTCAGCAAGCGCTTCAACGAAACCGTGCTGCGGTCAAAGCGCTGTGCGTAACTGAAAACTTTTGCGAACGCGCCGATCGACAAAATCTGCACGCCCAGTAGCGTGAACATCACTCCAAAAATCATCGTATGCAGGTCCAGCGTTATACGCGGCGTCAAGCTTCGCGGGCCACGCAGCAGCCAGAAAACCAGGAACAAACCCACGGCCACCAGCGACGCCCCCGGCAAAAGAAACAGCCAGTTCGGCGCGTAAAGCAGCATGAACCGCAGGTGGCGCCAGCCATCGCGAAAACTTCGCAAATGGGGCGGCCGCCCGCGCTTGTCCGGCCAAAGCGTGATGGGAATTTCGGCAACCTTCGCGCGGAGCTGCGCCGCCTTGATGACGAATTCCGACGCAAATTCCATCCCCGTGCTGCGCAAATCCATGCGGTCGTAGACCTCGCGCGCGAAGCCCCGCATGCCGCAATGGCTGTCGCCGATCCCCGTGTGGAAAAACAAATTCAGTAGCGTCGAAAGCGCTGGATTGCCGATGTATTTATGGTGCCAGGGCATCGCGCCGGGCTTGATCTCCCCGCGAAAACGGTTGCCCATCACCACGTCGTATCCTTGCCGCCACTTTTCGACGAAACGTGGAACCTCACCGAAGTCGTAGCTATCGTCCGCATCGCCCATGATGATGAACGCGCCCTTCGCCGCCGCGATCCCCGCACGTAGCGCGAAACCATACCCGCGTTGCACAACATGAATCACGCGCGCTCCAAGCTTTTCGGCAATCTCCACGGAGCCATCCGTGGAGCCATTGTCGGCGACCACGACCTCGCCCCGCAGTCCCGCCACGCGAAAAGCCTGCATCGCCTTCCCAACGCACACACCGATCGAGTTCGCTTCATTCAAGCAAGGAATCACCACCGACACATCCACGGAACCCGCCAGCGCTTCCGTAAGCACACGCGTCGAAATCTCCGTCTTCATCACGGACGCTTTGCCAACATCCACGCCTGACTACCTCCGTAGTCGATCCGGCAACCCTGCTAGCCCCAACCTCTTCCGCCAAGACTTCCGGCTTGCATTTTCCCGCGCCGCAATTATCATGGCGCCACGATCATGGTGCCCCCATCATGGTGAACGTCATGGCGAACGTCGCGAAGGTTCCCCTGAGTTCCCCCATTGTCTAACACATCCGACGCCCCTGCCACTAGCATTGGAACGCGGACAAGCTCTGGCGCCGGAAGCACGCAAGGCGTCACTCCGCGCAGCCCCGGCCGCCTCCTGCAAGTCCTCGGCATGTGGTTCGGCATCGCCGCCGCCATTGGAAACTCGATCGCCGCCGGAATCGTTCGCACACCCGGCGATATCGCCAACGCGCTCCCGAATGCCTGGTTGTTTCTCGGTGTATGGGTGGTGGGCGGAATGTACGCATTATTCGGCGCGTCCTCGCTCGCCGAACTGGGTGCGGCAATTCCACGCAGCGGCGGCCAGTACAATTTCTCGCGCCGCGCTCTCGGCGATTACGCGGGATTCATCGTGGGATGGAGCGACTGGCTCTCCACCTGCGGCACCGCCGCAGCCGTCACGATTGTCATCGCCGAGTACAGCGGCCATCTCGTTCCCGGGCTCGCGGGCCATGTAAAGCTCATCGCCGTTGCCATCATCCTAGGATTCGGCATTTTGCAATGGCGCGGCATCCGCTGGGGCAGCCGCGCTCAACTCCTGACCGCGGCGATGAAGACCGCTGCATTCGTAATTCTGGTCGTCGCCTGCTTTCTTCTCGGTGCTGACGCGCGCGCCGCCGCTCCCGCAGTCACCAAAGCTCTGCCCGCCATGCCCGCGGGATGGCCGCTTACCGTGGCCATCTTTCTCGCCTTGCAGGCGGTTGTCTACACTGTCGATGGCTGGGACGGCATCATTTATTTCGGCGAGGAAGTCAAAAACCCCGGCCGCGACATTCCCCGCGCCATCTTCGGCAGCGTCTTTTCCATCATGGGCATTTATCTGCTCCTCAACGCCGCGGTCCTCTACGTCCTGCCGATGAACCAAATCGCCGGAAACGATTTTGCGCTGGGCACCGTAGCCGCGCGCATCTTCGGTCCCTACGGCGACGCCATCATTCGCTCGATCATGGTCATTTCCATGCTGAGCTGCATCAACGCCAATCAACTTTTCTGCACTCGCACTCTCTATGCCATGAGCTGCGACGGCCTCTTTTT
>JBGOVR010000160.1:0-9742 GCA_041478205.1 Candidatus Acidiferrum sp. | reverse complement strand
GGCTTGGATGTGATAGCCGAGTCCACCACCAAGAATCGCAAGACCCAAGGCCAGCGGTGCCGCCATGAGCACACAGATCACACCTTCGACCGCCACCGCTATCAGCACCAGTCCGAGAAAGGCCACCGGCAGTATCGACACGAGCAGACAGGCCCCAAGACTCCGAGGCGCGTGATAGCTGTGCAGCAACACCGAGAACAATCCCAAACAGAACGGCAGGCCCACGAAAAGACTCCAGCCGTAGGCTTGGGCATAGGAGGTTCCCAGGAGCGTAAAGAAAAGGCCGATTGCCGCAGTGAGCACGATGGACACTGCGGCGCTGCCGATCTTGCTGCGTGGAAGGATGGAGTCCAGCGGCCGCGGGCCCGGCCAAGGCGCCGCCTGTTGGCTTACCGGGCGCTCGCGCGGCGGCAACACGCACAGCGCCGCAAAGAAAACCAGGTTCAGAAAAGGGGCGAAGAACAAAACTACCAGCCACACGGGCAGGCCGGCATCCCGCAGCCTGCGCACTGTCATGGCCACGCCCACCCAGATGAAGGGCATGGCGGTCAGAAGGATCGTCGCCAAGAACTTCGACTCCAGGTCCGATAGATGGTTCAGCCTCGCGGCTTTTCCGAGGGGCGCCCAGTAGTTGAACCAATAGCCGACGAAGCCATAGCCGGTGCTGCTATGAAAAAATCCCGTGGCGATCAGCCGGTCAAGATTGTGCTTGATAGCGAAACCAATCAACCCAACCAGCGCGTAGCTCTTACGGCTGACCTTGCCATCCCAGCGCCACAGATCAGTC
This sequence comes from Candidatus Acidiferrum sp., assembly GCA_041478205.1. Lineage (GTDB taxonomy): Bacteria > Acidobacteriota > Terriglobia > Acidiferrales > UBA7541 > Acidiferrum. Next base: position 8,955 of record JBGOVR010000160.1, on the reverse strand, counting down.
AATCGAAATGCCATCATTGGCCTGCTTTCCGATTGCAGCAACTCCGCTTTCGACTACACTCGCCGTGAGTCTCGGGGTGCCGGACACGCCTCCGCGGCACAACTGCGGTTCGCGGCAACCGAGCGGTACCCGGAGCGCAAGAGTCCCATCATTCCGGGAAACTTCGCGAGCCATACTAGCGGACGGCCCCACCAGATTTCGCGCGCGAGCATCACGGCAGCGTCTGCGCCACCGCTCTGGCTTCCGTCCGACAGCAAAAATCGCATCTCGCGCAATAGCTCCGGACCCGATAATCCGAGCAGGGCGCCCACTCGCGGATCCTGCAGCGGCGCAACCGCTAGGCCGCGTCTCTGCAAGATCGGTGCCAGCCATCGGGCGATCCGCGTGCAGAAGCCGCAGTCCGCGTCAAAGAACAGCCAGCCTCGGGCGTGCCGCCCTTTGCCATCCGTGAATTCCGACGCCAGCGAGATCATGGGGTGGGCCTCACTGCCGAGGCGAAGAGAAAAACGGGAGAAAAGATAACGCAGAGACGCTGAGATTCGCGGAGAATAGGCGCATGACTCATCATCCCGCCTTCTTTTTGTCGCTGCCGAGTAGAGTGATTACCTTGCCTCGCAGCTTCACCACGCCCTTCAGTGCGCCTGTAGGCATGCGCAAAATCTCTTCAAAAAGTCCGGTCATGGCCGTCAGAAACTCCAGCATGCTCTCGAGCCGTTCGCGCGTGTAAGCATCCCCCTGCGGGTTGGCTTTCAATTCCTGCACGCACTCCCCGATCGCGCGCAGGGTCGGATCGATCTCGCGGCGCTTCCTCTCCACCGAGACAATTCGGAAAATCTCCCAAACATCCTTGATGGACTCGAAGTGGTCGCGGCGATCGCCGAGCACGTGCACCACGCGCACAATGCCCCAGCCCTGCAACTCGCGCAGGCTGGTGCTCACGTTCGAGCGCGCCACCGCCAGCGTCGCGGCAATCTCATCCGCGGGTACCGGCTTGGGCGCAAGAAACAGAAGCGCATGGACCTGCGCGACGGTGCGGTTGATGCCCCAGCGGGTGCCCATCTCGCCCCAATGGAGGATGAACTTCTGACTCACAGGGGTTAGCGTCGCTTTGGTATTGTCAGTCATTTCTGTCATGACAGAATATACTGCACTGGCCGCCGCGTGTCAAGCCCCTTTTTCCCCGCAGCCGACGAGGCTTGCGAACCTACGTGGCAGATGGACGGAAATCTCAGGGGTTGTGGAAAGAAGCCCGGGGCCAGTCTAAAGACTGGCCACTACAGAAGCCATGCCCTGACGAGGGACGATCATTGCCACGCAGACTCTCGAGCCTTAACCGACCGCCTGCATCGTGGACACCAGTTCGGGAATGTTGATGCGAATGACGGTGCCCTCACCTGGCCGGCTTTCGATCGAAAGCCGGAAATCCGTGCCATACAGCACGCGCAGCCGCTCGCGCACATTGCTCAAGCCGATGCCTTCGACATATACGTGCGGCATCTTCTCTTCGGAGATGCCCACACCGTTGTCTTCGATCTCGATGTGCAGACGGCCATCGCGGTTGGTGGTGCGCAAGCGGATTTTTCCGCCGTCGAGCTTGGGCGCGAGGCCATGCTTCAGGCAATTCTCGACGATGGGCTGGAGGAGCATGCTGGGCACAAACGCTTCCAGGGCGTCGTCGTCGATTTGTTTGATGATCTCCAGATTGTCGCGCCCAAAGCGAGCGACTTCGATATCCAGATAATCGTCGATAAACTTCAGTTCTTCCTTCAACGGCACAAAGGTCTCGTGCTTGCGCAGCAGCCTCCGCAGGATGTTGCTCAATTTCAGCACCACGCCGCGCGCGGAGTCCGGATCGAAGCGGATCAGTGCCGATACCGTATTCAGCGTGTTAAACAAAAAGTGCGGGTTGATCTGGCTCGATAACGCATCCATGCGCGCCTTGAGCAGCAATTGCTGGTGCCGCTCGAGATTCATCTCGATGCGTGTGTTGTTCCAAATCTTCAGCGGCGCGGCCACGGCCATGGCCGTCGCCAACACGGAGAGCACCAGCCACCCATTCCAGTGCGGATCGATGGCAAAGAGCCATTTGGGTTTGGTGGTGAGCACCAGTGCCACGCGCCCCAGCTCCAATCCCATGCACGCCAGCAAGGGGAGGAGTTCCCAGGACATTTTGGCGTGCCGCGCCAGCCGCAATAGGTCCCGCGGAATGTTCAGAAAGGTGAACGGCCCGAGGTTCCACAGATCCTCTTTGTTCGGGATCACCTGCCGCATCAAGCCGCCCAGCAAACCCGCGGTCGATGCGGCGGGCATGCCCAGCCATTCGTGAGCCATCAGCGCGGGAATCGTAATGATGGCGCCGCCAATCGGCCCAACAACGCGCCCGCCGAGCAGGCCCATCAGGAAGGCGCCTTCGAGGGAAAGATCGGCGAAGCGGTACGGAAATCCAACCAGGCGCAGCAAGACGCCGACGATCAGCGGCGGGGTCATGAACAACATGAGCTTCAGCTTTTGGTCCGGGTCGCGCTCCTCGGTGAAGAGCACGCGGCGAAAAGTGTTCCAGCACGCCAGCAGAGCCGCAAAAGAGGACGCCACGCCCACCTTCAGCAGTAGCGTAAACAGCAGGTCTTTGACGGAGATGGCGGTGTCCATGATTTGGGTCCCGAGCGGCGCTGCGCTTCGCTAACGCTAGCCAATCCGCCGCTGGATGTAAAGCGTTCGTGAAATGTGTAGCGGAAGGCTAAAGCCATGCATCGAATTTGGCTGGCATGGGCTATATTCTAAAGATGTTTATCAGAGTTGGTAGCACGCCTGTTCGAGTGAATCATTTCCGATGAGCACAATGTCGCGTCCGAAAGTGTTGTCAAAGAACGGAGCCACCGCTTTAGAGCAGGTGGCTCACGCCGAGCTGCCCACGCGCTACGGCCGCTTCACGATTTATGGCTTCAGGGGCCATGGTCCGGAGGAGGAGGCCGTCGCATTGGTGCGCGGCAAGCTCAACGCGAAAACCGCGCCTCTTGTTCGCGTCCACTCGCAGTGCCTCACCGGAGATGTTCTGGCGTCGCTGCGTTGTGACTGCCGGGCGCAGCTGGAACTCTCGCTAAAGAAGATCGGCCAAGCGTCCTCCGGCATTCTGCTCTATCTTCCGCAAGAGGGGCGCGGCATCGGCCTGATGAACAAGCTGCGGGCCTACCAGCTTCAGGACGGCGGGATGGATACCGTGGAAGCCAATCAAACGCTGGGCTTCGCGGCGGACGCGCGCGACTATGATTTTTCGGCGCAAATCCTGAAGCAGCTCGGCGCCACCAAAATCCGGCTGCTCTCTAACAATCCGGAGAAAGTTCGGCAGCTCGAACAGGCCGGCATTCGCGTGGTCGAACGTGTGCCCTGCCAGCCGCGCGTCTCGAAAACTTCGCGTTCCTACCTGCAAACCAAGAAGCGCAAAATGGGCCATCTGCTCGACGGCGTCTGAACCAGCGCGCCCGCTGATGACCCGCTCGCTTATCGCTCTAGTTGCCGTTTTCTAGCCGCCGCCAACGAACTGTACGATTTCGTAGCGATCGCCCCGGGCAACTTGTGTCTCGGGCCATTTGGGACGCGGCAAAATCTCCAGATTGCGCTCGACGGCCACGCGTCCGCCATCCAGGCCTAACTCGCGCAGCAAGTCCACGACCGTTGCGCCAGGCTTGGCGGCGCGATCTTCTCCATTGACCGATATTGTGATCGCTGTGTCCACTCAGTTCATCCTGCGGCCGGCACTTTGGGCTTGGCACGCAATTGAAATCGCAATTGCTCGCGAGTGCTGCCGAAGGCGGCCTCGATGACCAGCGCCGGATCGTTGCCGGTGAGGCGCGGCATATTGAATTCCAGCAAGGCTTGGCCGCTGGCGCGCGTGTCGGCGGAAAGCTCGGTGCGCTCCGCCGCGCCATCGATGCGTGCGGTGATGCGCGCGCCGGCAATTCCGGTTCCGCCTTCTCTGTGGCGCACGGCAACCTGCAGCGTGGCACGCCCGCCAGCGAGCCAGGTCCGCGCGTTCATCAGTTCCATGATGATTGGCTTCGCCGCCGATGTTGTGGCGGGAGCAGTCCTTGCAGGCGGCGGTGGAACGGCAGCAGGCGCGGGCGGCGGCGAAGCGAGCTGCAATGTGCCCAATCGCAGCTCTTCCATCACCACGCGGTGCTGTTCGTCCAGCCGGAGCTTCAGTGCCTGTTCGCTGTCGGCATTTAGCGGCAACAAATCAAGGTAGCTGGTCTTGCGGCGGTACAGCACGCGGCCGCGGCAATGCACGGTGGTATCGATCACCGCGTTGGCAGTGCCGCGGTCTTCCGTTTGCACGTGGAACATCGTGCCGCTTATTGTCACGTTGGAATTGTGGCCGAACAACATGTCTGAATCCGTTCTCGAAGGCGAACGCGCCGTCTAAGAATACTGCAATATTTCACCGCAGCATTTGACCGAGCGGCGGCTGACTCGCTATTATAGCCCTTCGCCTATGAGTAGTTCCGGCCTACATGCATACGCTCCGCTTCTAATACACCTGCTGGTGGCAGCGGCGCTCGCTGGCATACTGACGATCCTTTCCGCTGCCGTGGGTTGGCGGCGCCCCAATCGCGCCAAGCAGCAGCCGTACGAATGCGGCATGGTGCCGACCGGCGACGCCCGGCAACCCTTCTCCGTCAAATTCTATCTCGTGGCCATGGTTTTCATTCTGTTCGATGTGGAAGCCATCTTCCTGTACCCTTGGGCCTATATTTATCGCGACATGTTCAAGATTTCTTACCGCTTTGGAGTCTATGGCTTCGTAGAGATGCTCATCTACATCGCTATCCTCTTGGTCGGGTACATTTATTTGTGGAAAAAGGGCGCGTTCGACTGGCATAAATAGTCGCCGCAAACGGGGATTCGGAATCTGTGACGGAGAACTCCAGCCAAAAGGGTAATGTTGTAGTCGATGCCTTGCGCTCGTGGAGCGTCAACGCGATCAGCGAGGTGATCGAATTTCGCGGTGAGACCACCATCGTGGTTGCCCGCAAAGTGCTGCGCAGCGTCGCGGAGCGGTGCCGGGAAGACGAGAAGCTGCAATTCAACCTGCTCACGGACGCCACCTGCGTTGACCGCTTTCCCATGGAGCCGCGCTTCGAGCTGAACTATCACCTGGTTTCCATCCCCTTGCGCCAGAAAGTCCGCCTCCGCGTGCGGCTCTCCGGCGACGATCCCGTCGTGGATTCGCTGGTTCCGGTGTGGCCTGGCGCCAATTGGCTGGAGCGGGAAATTTTCGACCTCTTCGGCATTCGCTTCACGGACCATCCGGACCTGCGCCGCATCCTTCTTCCTGACGATTGGGAAGGCCATCCCTTGCGCAAAGATTATCCGGTCGAGGGCTACCGGGATGTCCCCGCGATAGCCACGAAATACACGAGGAACAGAAACCTGTGAGTACCGTCGAGACCGCTACTGGCGCCGCCAAGACCATGGTCCTCAATATGGGACCTCAGCACCCGTCTACCCACGGCGTGCTGCGCATTTTGCTGGAGCTTGATGGCGAAACGGTGGTCAAGGCGGTCCCGGATTGCGGCTACCTGCACACCGGCATCGAGAAATCCTGCGAAGACAAAACATATTCGCAAGCGATCACTCTGACCGACCGGATCGATTACCTTAACCCGCTCGGCAACAATCTTGTTTATTGCCTGGCAGTCGAAAAGCTCCTGGGTATCGAAATTCCCAAGCGCGCGCAATACATTCGCGTTCTCCTGGTGGAACTACAACGCATCTCCTCGCACCTGGTCTGGCTGGGAACTCACGCGATCGACCTCGGCGCGATGACCGTCTTTCTGTACTGCTTCCGGGAGCGCGAAGAAATCCTGAAGATTTTTGAGTTTGTCGCCGGCCAGCGCATGATGACCAGCTACATCCGCATCGGCGGGCTGGCTCTCGAACCGCCCACGGGCTGGCTCCAGCGCGTGGAAAAATTCGTCAACATGATGCCCAGCCGCATCGACGACTACGAATCGCTGCTTACCGGCAATCGCATCTGGATGGGCCGCACCAAGGGAATCGGCTACATCTCCGCCGAGGATGCCATCGCTCTCAGCATGACCGGGCCGACGCTGCGTGCCGCAGGCGTGCCCTACGATAACCGCAAGCTCTTCCCGTACTCGAGCTACGAAGAATTTGAATTCGATGTGCCCCTGCGTACCGACTCCGATTGCTTCGCGCGATATATGATTCGCGTGGCGGAAATGCGCGAGAGCCTGAAGATCGTCCGGCAGGCCATGAGCAAGATACCTTCCGAGGGCCCCATTCGGACCGCAGCGCCCGGCATCGTCCCTCCCGAGCGCGAAAAAATGAAGACGGAGATGGAAGCCCTTATCTATCACTTCAAGATTTTCACCGAGGGATTCTCGCCGCCGCCGGGCGAGGCGTTCGTGACCGTCGAATCCCCGCGCGGTGAACTGGGTGCTTTCGTGGCCAGCGACGGTTCGCCGAAGCCGTTGCGCGTCCACTTCCGTTCTCCGTCCTACATCAACTTGCAAGCCCTGCCGAAGTTGATCGAGGGGCAGTTGATATCCGACGTTATCGCCTGCATCGGCACGATCGACATCGTGCTCGGAGAAGTCGACCGGTAGATCGCACTCGCTTGCTGTCGGCATCGATAGAAAGACGAAGAGATTAGGTCGAGGATCATGGAACTTACGCCACAACTCGCGGCTCGCTTCGATACGCTGCAAAACCGCTATCCGGTTAAGCGTAGTGCGCTGATTCCCATGATGATGTACGCCCAGGACGAATACGGGTGCGTCAGCGATCCAATGATCGCGGAAATTGCCCAGCGTCTGGAACTGCGCACCGTGGAAGTCGAAGAGACGCTCGCCTACTACTCCATGCTCCACCGCAAGCCGATGGGCAAGCATCACGTGCAGATCTGCACCAACGTGGCCTGCATGCTCCGCGGCGGCGCCCAGCTTCTGGAACAAGCCAAGAAGCGCCTGGAAATCGGCCACAAAGAAGTAACCGGCGACGGCGTTTTCTCTCTCGAAGAAGTCGAGTGCATCGGAGCCTGTACCGGGGCGCCGGCGCTGCAAATCAACTACGACTTCTACGAGAATCTTACGCCGCTCAAATTTGACCGCCTGATTGAAGATTTGGACTCGGGCAAAAAGACCGCGCCCGAACCCGTGACGGCTGGCGCGCTGCACCCGCGCGACCCGGCGGAGACGCCGGTCATTAGCAGGCGCTGGGGCGTAAAAGATTCGCACAAGATCGATATCTACTTGCAGCACGACGGCTACAAGGCGCTGGAAAAGGCGCTGAGGGAAATGACCCCGGAATCCATCATCGAGGAGGTCAAGAAGTCCAGCCTTCGCGGGCGTGGCGGCGCGGGTTTCCCGACCGGCATGAAGTGGTCGTTCGTTCCGAAAGACTCGCCGAAACCCAAATACGTCATCTGCAACGCGGACGAATCCGAGCCCGGCACCTGCAAAGACCGCCCGCTGATGGAGATGGATCCTCATCAGATGATCGAGGGCATCACCATCGCGGGACGCGCCATCGGCGCGCACCTGGGCTTCATCTACATTCGCGGCGAGTATCGCTACGTCCTGGACATCGTGCAAGGCGCGCTGGATGAAGCGTATTCGCGGGGATATCTCGGCAAGAATATTCTCGGCTCCGGCTTTGATTTCGACTTGGTGGTGCACACCGGCGCGGGCGCTTACGAATGCGGTGAAGAATCCGCGCTGATGGAATCGCTCGAAGGTAAGCGCGGCTATCCGCGCATCAAGCCGCCGTTCCCCGCCGTTGTCGGACTCTATGGCTGCCCGACGATCATCAATAACGTCGAGACGCTCAGCACCGTTCCTTCGATTCTCTTGGAAGGCGGCGAAACTTACGCCAATCGCGGCACACCGAGAAACGGCGGAACGCGCATGCTGTGCGTCGCGGGTCACGTCAACAAGCCCGGCATCTACGAAGTTCCGCTGGGCATGAACATGAAAAAGTTCATCTACGAGGTTGCCGGCGGCATCCCGGGCGGCAAGAAGCTGAAAGCGGTGATTCCTGGCGGGAGTTCCTGCCCGCTCTTGAAGGCCGAAGAAATCGATATTCCCATGGACTACGACTCCGTGGCCAAAGCAGGTTCCATGCTCGGCTCCGGCGGCATGGTGGTGATCGACGAAGATACCTGCATGGTGGACATGGCGCGGCGCATCATGCACTTTTACGCGCACGAATCGTGCGGCTGGTGTATTCCCTGCCGCGAAGGCACCACCTGGTTGCGTAAGACGCTGGAGCGCTTCCACGCCGGCCTCGGGCGCCCCGAAGATATCGACATCGTCGGCGACCTGGCCAAGAACATGCTCGGTCGCACGTTCTGCCCGCTTGGCGATGCGGCCGCTTTGCCGACCATCAGCATCGTCACGAAGTGGCGCAATGAGTTTGAAGATCATTTGAACGGGCGTTGTGCGTACAACAAATCCGCCGAAGCATTACTCCTCGGCGCGCGGTAGGACGGGATGCCAGAACAGACAACCGAGCAAAAGCTCATTTCGCTGAAGATCAACGACCGCGACGTGCAAGTCCCTCCGGGCACGCTGCTGATCGAAGCAACCCGGCGCATCGGCACGGAAGTTCCGTCGTTCTGCTATTACCCCGGGCTGTCGCTGCAGGCCGCCTGCCGCATGTGCTTGGTCGAGATCGAGAAAATGCCCAAGCTGCAAACCGCGTGCACGGTTGTTGCGACCGAGGGCATGGTCGTGCGCACCAGCAGCGACCAGGTGCGCCAGGCGCGCAAGTACATGCTGGAGTTCTTGCTCTCCAACCACCCGCTCGATTGTCCCGTGTGCGACAAGGGCGGGGAATGCGAGCTGCAAGACATGGTTTTCCGCTATGGCGCGGATTCCAGCCGCTTCGTGGAAGAAAAAATTCACCGCCCCGAAGAGAAATGGTCGGAGCTGGTTT
>JBGOVR010000020.1:0-44321 GCA_041478205.1 Candidatus Acidiferrum sp. | reverse complement strand
CGCAAAGGCTGGTCCATGGACAACTGGAGCTTCGGCATGGGCGGTGCCCTGTTGCAGCAAATCAATCGCGACACGCTGCGCTTCGCGCTGAAGTGTTCCGCGATCGACATCAACGGCCAGTGGCACGATGTCTACAAACAGCCGGTGACCGACCCAGGCAAGGATTCGCGCGCAGGGCGCTTCGTGCTGCTAAAGCAAGGAAACGAATTCGTCACTGTGAAACAGGAAGCCGGTGGATCAATCAATGCGGCGGACCAGCTCGAAACTGTTTTGGAAAACGGAGTTTTGCGGCGCGAGCAAACACTGGATGAAATCCGCACCATCGCCGCAAGCTACGACGCTTACGCGAAGAAAGTACCGTAATCCGGGGCGCTACACGCCAGCGTATGTCTGGCGGCGAACAAACTGGCCAGCGCCGGGGCGGCCGACGAATTTACCGGCATCGATCACGGTGCGGCCACGGGAGAGTACGGTTTTCGGCACACCTGTGACTTGGATGCCCTCGAACATGGAATAGTCCACACGCATGTGATGGGTTTTTACGCTGATGACTTGTTGCTCGTTAGGATCGAAGATGACCAGATCGGCGTCGGAGCCGACCGCGACGGTGCCTTTGCGGGGATAGAGGCCGAAAAGCTTTGCGGGGGCGGTCGCAACGACTTCGACGAAGCGATTGGGAGAAAAACGCTTGCCGTGGACTCCGCCAGTGTAGATGAGGCTGAGGCGGTGTTCGATTCCGGGGCCGCCGTTGGGGATCTTGGTGAAATCGTCTTTGCCCATCTCCTTTTGTTCCTTGAAACAAAATGGGCAGTGATCGGTGGAAACGACTTGCAGCGTATCGCGCGCGAGGCCCTGCCAAAGTTTTTCCTGGTGCCACTTCTCGCGGAGCGGAGGCGTAAAGACATACTTCGCGCCTTCGAAGCCGGGAGCATCCATGTTTTCGAGGGAGAGATAGAGATATTGGGGGCACGTCTCCGCGTAGACTGGCAAGCCGCGGTCGCGGGCTTCGCGGACTTTTTCGAGCGCGTCGTTGCAGGAGAGATGGACGATGTAGACGGGGGCTCCGGCCATTTCCGCGAGGGCGATGGCGCGAGAGGTGGCTTCCGCCTCGGCAGTGGTGGGGCGCGTTAGTGCGTGGTATTTCGGAGCGCGTTTGCCTTCCGCTAGCGCTTGCTGGACGATGACGTCGATAGCGCCGCCGTTTTCTGCGTGCATGCAGATCAGGGCGGAATGCTTGGCGGCCTGCGACATGGCGCGGAAGATGGTGGCATCGTCGAGCATAAAGACGCCGGGATAGGCCATGAAGAGCTTGAAGCTGGTGACGCCTTCGCGGACGAGCTGGCCCATTTCTTCCAGCTGCGCGGCGCCGAGATCGGTGATGATGCAGTGGAAAGCGTAATCTGTTACAGCTTTGCCTTGGGCTTTTTTCATCCAGCCATCGAAGGCTTGGCGCAGAGTTTGTCCTTTGTATTGGATGGCGAAATCGATCAGCGTGGTCGTGCCGCCGAAGGCTGCGGCGATTGTGCCGGTTTCGAAGTCGTCCGCGCTGGTGGTGCCGCCAAAGGGCATGTCCAGGTGAGTGTGTACGTCGATGCCGCCGGGCATAACGAGATGGCCGGTGGCATCGATCACCCGCCCCGCGTTTTCGATGGGGAGCTGCGTGGCGATAGCAGAGATTTTGTCGCCGTTGATGCCCACGTCGGCGACGCAGGTATCGGTTGCCGTGATGACCGTACCGTTTCGGATCACCGTATCAAAACGCATTTCCAACCCTCCGGACTCGTCCTGAATTCAGTTCCCCATTTTCAGCGCTTGTAGTGGGGCAGCACATCGCGGCCGTACATTTCCAGGGTCTTCTCTTCTTCGCCGCACATTAGATAAATGTTGAATTGGGTCACCCCGACCTTGCGCAGGGTCTCGAGTTTTTTGCGATGCTCCTGGATGGGGCCGACGAGGCAGAAACGGTCCACGATTTCGTCGGCGACGAAGGAGGCGTTGTCGCTGCCAACTTCGCAGTGGTGGAGGTAGTCGTATTTACCGCGGTTCTGCACGTAGGAGACCAGGCTTTCCGGTAACTCTTCCGGCTTGTATTTCGAAATGAGATCCAACACGTGGTTGGAGACGAGCGCGGGAAACCAGCGCACCCGATCGCGCGCGACCGACAAATCGTCGGAAGCCCACACCGGCGCGGCGGCCATCACTGCGATCTTGGCCGGATCGCGGCCGGCTTCTTTCGCGCCTTCGCGAACGAATCCCAGGCACCAGGCGATTAAATCAGGATCGGCGAATTGCAGGATCACGCCGTCCGCGATGCGCCCGGCGGTGCGCAGTGCTTTGGGGCCGTAGCCGGCGACCCAGACGGGTGGAACGCCAGCGTTGGCCCAGGGAAAACGCGCGGTGACGCCTTCATGCTCGATGGCGCGGCCTGCGTTCAGTTCGCGGAATACTTTCACGAATTCTTCGAGGTTTTCGAGGGTTGTGGGCTTTTTCCCTAGGACACGACGTGAGCTGTCGCCTCGCCCAATACCCATCTGCATGCGTCCGTGGGAAGCCACGTTCAATGTGGCAAACAAACTCGAAGCCACGGTGACGTCGCGGACGGCGGGATTGGTCACGCAGGTTCCCAGGCGCATCTTTTTTGTGTTGGCGGCCATGAGGGTGAGAAGCGGAAAGGGCTCCATCCAGATCACGTGGGAATCAAAAATCCAGCCGTAGTGGAAGCCTGTCGATTCGGCTTGGCGCGTGAGGCTTACAATACGATCGATGGTGATGTCCGGCTTGATGGTGATGCCAAAATCCATGAAGGATCCCCCTCAGTCAGCGGCCTGGGCGACCGGCTGAACGTTGTTCATCAATGTAAAGTAGGCGAGGAAACTTACCACGAAGCCGACAAACCACGCGTAATTGTACAAAACGCGCAGCGGCGGAACGACAAGGCCGATGAACGCGACCCCAGCACCGGCCGCCAGCGCGGCGATGGCCGGCCAGTTGAATCCGCGTCGGTATTCATACACGCCGCCACGCTGATAGAGATCTTCGACGAGCAGAATTTTTTTGCGCAGTACGAAGTAATCGCAGATCAACACGCCGGCAATGGGGCCGAGAAAGCCGGAGTAGCCCACCAGCCAGCCGAAAATGTAGCTGCCGTAGTTGGCCATGAGCTTCCACGGCTGCATGGCGATGCCCACGAAGCAAGTGATCAGTCCGCCGGTGCGGAAGCTGATGCGGCGTGGGGAGAGATTGGAGAAATCGTTGGCGGGAGATACGACGTTGGCGGCGACGTTTACGTTGAGGGTGGCCATCAAGAGCGCGAGCATCGCGAGAACGACGGCCCAGGGATTGCCGAGACGCGCGAGGACCGCGACGGGATCCCACAACGCCTGGCCAAAGATGATCAGTGTGGCGGAGGTGACGGCGATGCCGATGAAAGAATAAAACGTCATGGTGGCGGGAAGACCCAGAGCCTGGCCGATCATTTGATCGCGCTGGCTGCGAGCGTAGCGCGTGAAGTCCGGGATGTTGAGAGAAACGGTGGCCCAGAAGCCGACGACTCCGGTCAGGGACGGTATGAAGAAACGGAAAAACTCGGCGAAGTTTTGGAACTTAGAGGGCGTGGCGAGCATGGGACCGAAACCCCCGGCTTTGGCGCGCGCCCAAAGAAGCAGTGCGAAGCCGATGAGCAGCAGAAACGGCGCGGAGATGCCTTGAAGAAAGCGAATGGTTTCTATGCCGCGCAGGATGACGAAGACGTTGAGCAACCAGAAACCGGCGAAGCACAGGGCCGCGCCGTAGGTGAAGTGGCTCAAGCCGGGCGCCAGGGCGACGATCATGGCGTTGATGGCCTCGCCGCCAATCCACGTCTGTATGCCGAACCAGCCGCAGGCGACCAGCGCGCGGAGAATTGCGGGCACGTTTGCGCCGAGCACACCAAATGAGGCGCGCGCAAAAACAGGAAACGGAATGCCGTATTGCGCGCCTGCATGAGCGTTGAGCAACATGGGAACGAGCACGAGCACGTTACCGAGAAAAACAGTGAAGAGAGCTTGCTTCCAATTCATACCGCCGGCGATCATGCCACTGGCCAGCATGTAAGTGGGAATGTTCACGCTCATCGAAATCCAGAGAGCGGCGTAGTTGTAGGTGCGCCAGGTGCGGCGCGCGGGCGCGACCGGCGCAAGGTCTTTGTTGTAGAGGGAGCTCTCGCGAATGGTTTCGGCGGCGAGGGTGCCGGTATAGGCTTCATTCATCTTGGCGATCCATCACGCGTGCGCGTCATCTCTGTGCGAGAGAACATCAATAAATATTGGAATCACGCTTGCGGCCGGTAAAGTCGATATAGACGGCTTTCAGCTCGGTGAAAAAATCAATGGCAACACGGCCCATTTCGCGCATGCCTACGCCCGTCGCCTTCATTCCGCCGAAAGGAAGCTGAGCTTCGCCGCCGACGGTGGGCGAGTTCACGTGCGTGATGCCGGTCTCGATGCGGTCGATGAATTCGAAGATCTTGGCGGCATCGTTCGAATAGAGAGAGCTGGAGAGGCCGTAGCGCACCGAATTGGCCACGTGCAGCGCTTCCTCAAAATTGCGGACGCGAATGACGGAAAGGACCGGGCCGAAGATTTCGTCCTGGGCGATGGTGCTGTCCGGCGCGACGTGATCGAAGATCGTGGGGGCGACGAAGTAGCCACGATCGTAAGCGCCGCCGGTGAGACGCTGGCCGCCGAGCAAGAGCTTCCCTTCCTTCTTCCCCACTTCGATGTAGTGCAGGTCGGTCTTGAGTTGCGATTCGTCGACCGCAGGTCCCATATCGATCCCGGGCTCGAGGCCGTTGCCGGTGCGGAGCTTGCTCGTGCGCTCGACCAGTAGTTGAACGAAGCGATCGGCGACCGCTTCCTCGATAATGACGCGGCTGGTGGCGGTGCAGCGCTGGCCGGTGGATGCAAACGCACCAAACACGGCCGATTCCACGGCGAGCGGGAGATCGGCGTCGCCCAGAATCACGAGGGGATTTTTGCCACCCATTTCGCACTGACACTTCTTCATGCGGCGCGCGCCCTGCGCGTAGAGCTCGCAGCCGACTTCGTTCGAACCGGTGAAGGAAATGGCGCGAACGTCGGGGTGCTGGAGGAGTTCGTCGCCAACTTCGCCACCGGAACCGACAACCATGTTGAGCACACCGGCCGGGATGCCAGCTTGCTCGAAAATCTGCACGACCTTTGCGCCCGTAAAAGGTGTGAGCGTGGCGGGTTTGAAGACCACGGTGTTCCCGGCGATCAACGCGGGCGCGATTTTCCAGACAGGAATGGATACCGGAAAATTCCACGGCGCGATGGCGGCGACCACGCCCAACGGCTGCTTGAGGGTGTAAGCGAAATTCTTGGGCAGCTCGCTCGGCAGAGTTTCGCCGCCGATGCGGCGGCCTTCGCCGGCCATGAACTCCAAAATATTGACGGATTTCTGGATTTCCCCGAGAGCGTCCTTGAGGGTCTTGCCCTCTTCGCGTGTCATCAGCCGCGCCAGTTCGTCTTTTTGCTGTTCCATGAGCAGCGCGGCGGCGGCAACCACGCGACCGCGGACCGGCGCGGGTGTGTCTCGCCACGCTCCGAAGGCGGCGCGCGCGGCGGCGATGGCTTCGCGCGTTTCTTCACGGGTCGAGAGCGGGGCAAAGCCTACGACTTCGTCAAGATTGGCCGGATTGCGGCGCTCCGAGGTCCGTGAGGAACTGGATTCCACCCAGCGGCCATTGATGAAATTGCGGCAGGATTGCGATGTCGAGATGGCTGTGGCCATGGGGAGCTCCGTTTAATCCGCCACCGCAGCGGTCCGGCGCTCGCGCTTGGCAATCTTTTCTCGTTTGATTTCGGCCGGAACGAGGCCGCAATGCACCGTGCGAGCCATAGCAACCTCCCGAAAATCGATTTCGGAAGTTTACTCCGCGCTCTTGAAGCTCACAAGGGGCCGCGCCGGAAAGCGTCCTGTCTGCATTCCGCAGTAAACCCAAGCGAAATCCTCCGCTTGACATATTGCCGCCGTGTCACTATATATCGCGCCGCGTGCCGCAGCATTCTATCGACCGCCGCAGAATCAACGGACAAACTACGGCCGTTGATCGTTTCTAGAAATTGGAGCGTTGACCGAACCACGAGGAGACCCTGGGATGAAGATCGACATCTTTAATCACATTTTCCCAAAGAAGTTTTTCGAACGGATGCTCACGGTACGTGAAAAGGGTTCCAACATGCAAAAGAGGGTGAGCGAAATCCCCTCGCTGGTGGACTTGGATGTCCGCTTTCGCATGATGGACGGATTTGAAGACTACGCTCAGGTCGTGAGCCTTCCTTCACCGCCGATTGAAGCCTTTGGAGATGCTCAGAAATCACCCGAATTGGCGCAACTCGCCAATGATGGGTTGGCTGAACTGGTCTCTAAATACCCCGACCGCTTCCCGGGCTTCGTGGCCGCCCTGCCGATGAATAACCCCGACGCCGCAGTGGAAGAGATCGATCGGGCGATCACGAAATTGGGCGCCACCGGAGTGCAGATTTACACCAATGTGAATGGGCGTCCTCTGGACGAGCCGGCGTTTCTGCCCATCTTCGAGAAAATGGCGGAAATCGATCTTCCCATCTGGGTTCATCCGTCGCGCGGAGCCAGCTTTTCGGACTACCAGACCGAGCAGAAATCCAAATACGAATTGTGGTGGGTGTTTGGCTGGCCTTATGAAACGAGCATCTTCATGGCGCGGATTTTGTTTGCCGGATATTTTGACCGATGGCCGAATCTCAAAATCATCACCCACCACATGGGGGCCATGGTGCCCTATTTCTCCGGACGGACCGGCCCCGGCTTGGACCAGCTCGGAGCGCGGACCGAAGACGAAGACCTGACGGTGCATACGCGCCGGCTCAAGAAGCGCCCGCAAGATTATTTCAAGATGTTTTATGCGGATACGGCGACGTTCGGATCGCGGCCCGCCATGGAGTGCGGGCTGGCGTTCTTTGGCGCCGATCGAACGCTCTTCGCCTCGGACTCGCCCTTCGATCCCGAAAAGGGACCCGGCTACATTCGAGAGACCATCCGCTGCATCGAGGAGTTGCCGATCTCCAACGAAGACCGCAAGAAAATCTACGAGGGGAACGCGCGCAAGCTAATGCGGCTCAAACTCGCCTAGCTGGGCGCGGCAGGCATTTCGCCGGCGAGCCGGGTCCTCGTGACCTCACGGAGTTGCGGGCACGGCAAGTGAGTGGTGTCCGCAGGCCTCAGTGCACGCAGCAGTGATGACGCCGAGACTTTGATATGGCCTTGGCCTACTTGTTTGTGGCGGGCACGGCGGTCATGACGGGTGAAGCCTTGATGTAGTTGTGGTAGCTCTCCATCATCTGCCAAAGACCATTTACCGGCGCGAGCACGCGGCTGGACCAGTAGGCTTTCTCGCCGTAGGTGGGCTGGCACGCGATCATGACGACGGAATCGCCGAAGTCCCAGGTACGGATCCACAGCGCGGGAGCTGCGCCAACTTTGGGAGCGTTGGGGTTGGCGGCTTTGCGTTTGTTCATACCGGCGATGCGATCGGCCTTGGACGGCGAGAGCCCGCCGTAGGTGCTGACCACGCGTTGATCGAGGTTGTCAGCCACATGTTTCTCCCACATTTCCTGGCCAGACTCTTGTTCCTGCCACTCGTCCAGAGCGGCTTTCTCGCCTGGGGAGAGCGGCTTGTAGGGAACCGCCTTGCACGGGTTCTCGCAGGGAATCTCGTAGGGCGCCTTGTAGGGCTCAAAGTCACGTTCGCGCACGGCGATCTCGGTGGAGTGCAGCAAACGCCAGCCTTCGGGTCGTTCTACCCAGAAATGGGCGACGTAGTTCTTGCCCTGGCTCTCTTGAATCCACACGACCTTGCCGTACTTATGCTCGAGAATCTTGACGTCGTCGCCATTAGGAATCAGCGGCTTGAGCCCGGCGCGGAAGGCGTCGTCCTTGGCCCACATGACACCGTCGGCATCGATCCAGGTGAAATCGGCGTCGAGCAGTTTGTTCGCGGCGGCCTTGTCGCCTTTTTCGAGCGCCGCCACGATAGCGTGATCGGCCTGCACGATAACGTCATCCGCCGCGGCCGCACGCTTCGTCGAAAGCACAGCAATAATGCCAACCGACACAACTGCAATGACAAGCACACCTGATAGGAAGCGCCTCATCTGGGTCCCCTCGCTTGGTGAAAGAAGAAGGGGCCGGATCGTCCGGCCCCTTCTCGGTTAAGAGTTATCGGCAACAGCTAGAAGATGATCTTCAAGCCCAACTGCACGGCGCGGTTGGAACCCGAGCCGAGCACGGGGTTCTCACCGGCGACGTCAGGAGTTGCGCAGCCGCAACCGAACTGGTTGGTTACGGAAGGATCGTTGTGGTTGAAGCCGTTTGGTCCGCCACCCGGGTTGGCAAACTGGGGGTGGTTGAAAAGATTGAACACCTCGGCGCGGAACTGGAAGGTCAACCGCTCTTTAAACTTCCAATCCTTATAAACCGAGGCATCCACGTTCTCGAACGGGTAGCTGGGGAAGATGTTGCGTCCCGCCGTGGCAAACGTTCCGAAGACAGGAGGCAGCATCACGGATTTCCCCTGCGTGAAACAGCCGCCACCACCGCCAGCCGTTGCACCATTGAGGCTGTCCAATGACCCCAAGGCAATGGCCGCACTGGAACATGCGGTACCAAAAGCTATTGCTTGCGCTGACCCCAAATCATAAGTTACCTGCCTAGCGGGTGTCGTTTGGGTACAACTTACAGTACCAGCGATACTTGCAGCATTCGTAAAATCGCCAACGCAATACGGTATCGAGCTATTGCCCGATTTGAAGTCGTTGACGTTCCCGACGAAATCCCAGTGCTCGCCGAGAGTCGCGGGATTGCCTGCCTGGTTGGTCCCGGAGTAGTCGTTGCCGGTATCCAGCATGCCCCAATGTGCACCGGGCTGCAGCGTGATAATGGAATTGAGCTGCCAGCCCTCCAGCATCTGGGCAAAGCCCTTTCTGCCGGGGAGCGTGTAGGTCACCGTGGCGGTAAAGCGATGACGCAGGTCGAAGTCGCTGTTCCCATAGTACGCGTTGGGCGAGAAGCCATTCGCTTTGGTGCCGGCGCCGCTCCAATTGGAGGAAGCGTTGTCCAGAGCGTGAGAGTACGTGTAACCAACGGTGGCAGACAACCCGTGGGAAACCCGCTTAGTGAGAGTCACCTGCAGGCCGTTGTAATTGGAATGGTACAGGCCCGACAGTTGATCGATGTAACTAAGATACGGGAACTGAGCAAACGGAAGGTGGGCCGGGTCTTCGCAGTGGGGGACAGGGGCGAGGGGGTCTCCACAGGGAACAACCTCTCGAGGATCCTGAGGATTGAGTTCGTTGATGTCCCTGAATCCGATCAGCTTGGTGCCATGGTTGCCCACGTAGGAAACTTCCAAGGACATGTCGTTGGTGATGGCCCGCTGGAGGCCAAAATTCCAGTTGGTAACGTAGGGCGTACGCAGATTACGATCCACACCAAAGATGGTGCAGGCCGTAGTCGGCAGGCCGCCAAGAACGCCAGGAGCCGATGAGCCATCACCGCACACAGGCGTCGCGCTCGTCGGGAAGATGGGAACGGCGCCGCTGCTCTGGTAGTTCGCGCTCAAAGTCGCCCTTGCGGGTCCCCCGTTGAAAACCAGGGCCTGGAGATCAATAGTGCCGGTGCCCGGTGTGGCAACGCCGTTCACCACGATGGTGGCCGCAGTAGGAACCGAAGGTGCTCCCAGCAAATTGCCGAGGGCCATAAATGACTGTTGGGCGACCTGCTCGTATGCGATGCCGGCTCCGCCACGGATTACGGTTCTTCCGTTGCCACGGACATCCCAAGCGAAGCCGAAGCGCGGAGCTAAATTGTTGTGGTCGCCGTTGTAGAGGGACGGGATCTGCTTTCCGACCTGCACCATCCCGACTGTGGGATCGAAGTTACCAAGAAGGTTCTTCGATTCCTTCAAGACGGTGTTCAGCTCGTAACGCACGCCCAAGTTCAAGGTCAAGCGCGAAGTCGCGCGCCAGTCATCCTGGAAGAAGCCTGCGTAGCCCCAGAAGTGCGAGTCGCGGAAGGCGTCCCCAGTTAGAATCTCACTTCCGTTGTCTATGTTACCGGCAAGCAGGTTTTCTAGCGTATTGCCCAGGCCGTGGAAGGGCTTGAATTTGAGTCTTCCCTTGCCACGGGCGGTGATGGTTCCGGTGTGTATGTTGTCGGTCATCTCGCCGCCGAACTTGAAGGAGTGCTTGCCGCGAAGGAAAGAGATGTGATCGACAACATCATATACGGTGTCGGGCCCCACGAGCTTGGGCCAAGACGCCCCGAGCACACCGTTGAAGTCTATCGGAAAAAAGAGAATCGGGAATCCGCCATACAATGGATTCGTCACTCCCGTGTTGATTCCATAGGCTGAGGCGGGCGTGGTATGGTCGGCGGAAAAATAGCTTTGGGTATAGCGGCCGTAGCCGGCTCTGAATTCATTCACCCATCTGGAGGTGGGCGTCCAGACCCAACCTCCGCTGGCCAGTTGGGACCGCACGTGGAGAAGTGATTCCCAGTTTGGCGCTAGTTGGTTGAAGCCGTCGTTCCACGTTCCATCGTTCTGGCCGAAGAAGTAGTAGCCATTGATTACATTTTTGTCATTAATGTGATAGTCAACCTTGGCCAGCCCGTTGTCCGCCTGGCTGACGTTGTTCAAATTGGGGAAGACGGTATCTGTACCCGGCACGGTGGTCGCATTGTTGACGGGAAACAGCCCGACACCGCTACCTGGAACAATCGTTGCGCCGGGGGTATTGGCGTTGACGGCGCAGGTGCCGGTGTTGAGACCGACGATCGTGGCGCTGACCGGAACAATAGGAACGCCTCCTGCGACGAGGTCTTTGCAAGCGTCGACCAGGCTCAAGTTGCAATTCCCAGTAGCACCGAACTGGCATCCACCCGGCGCGGTTAGCCCGCATCCCGGATCGCCGAACCCGCAAGTCACCGGCGAGGTTGAAGTGAAGGAGCCGGCCGTTTCATACCGCTGCGCTTCGTAAGCCAAGAAATAAAAAAGCCTGTCTTTCTTAATCGCACCGCCGCCGGTGGCGCCGTATTGCTTCAAGCTCACTGGGAAGGGCGGGAATCCTTGAGCGGCCGTGTCGAAATAGTTTTTGGCGTCCCAAGCGTCCGTGCGGCCAAACGCGTAGGCCGTGCCGTGAAGTTCGTTAGTGCCCGCTTTCAGTCCGACGTTGACGACGCTGCCGGGCTTGAAGCCGGAATCCGCGCGGACGTTTTGCGCGGTTTTGAATTCCTGAATGGCGTCCAGAGGAATGAACGTCTGCACGTCGCCCGCGAGGGACGAGCCGTTGACGATGCTCATGCCCGTCCAAGGCTCGTTCTGGTTCAGACCGTCCACCAAGTACATATTGTCATCGGGACGAATGCCGTTGGTGCTCTGGGTCCACCCGCCGCCGCCGGCGTAGATGGTCACGCCCGGGCGCAGGGTGAGCAGGTTCTGGTAGTTGCGGCCGTTCAAGGGCAAGTCGTTGACGACCTGGTTGCTTAGCGCTCCACCCTGTTCGGCGTTGGTGGTTTCCACGATCGGAGCGGCTATTTCTACTCTAACCGTTTCCGAGATCTCACCGGGCTGGAGTGTGAAGTCCAGGCGCAGTTCTTGGCCGACTTCCAACTGAATGTTCGCGCGCTCGATGGTTTTGAAGCCTTTGAATTCGGCGCGCACCTTTTTCCGGCCGGGACGCAAAGCGGGAGCTGAGAATGCGCCGGACTGGTCGGTAGTCAAGGTACGCGTGGCACCTATGTCGATGTCGGTCACGCTCACCGTGGCACCGGCTACGGGACCGCCGGTGGCGTCCGTAACGGTTCCCTGAATAGTGGCCGTGCTGCCTTGTGCGAAAGCGGGAACCGACGCCAAACACAGTACGAGGCCCAGGCCAAGGGCCGGAATAGCGATCTTAAGGTAGAGATACACCCACTTGCGAATCCCAGAAGTTGCCGAGCTCATGCGGATCTCCTTCAGCTGTACTCTCGACAATGCGACTTGCACACCCTAAGTTGTATGATCCCAGTACCACCATGCCACGCAAGATGTCAAGCAAAATCTTGGCGGCGTCAAATCGGAAATTTCGGTGGCGGTACGGTTGCACCCGCGCCAGCGGGTCCCAGGAAGCTAAGGAACAGGCCCTTAGACGCCCATTCCCCGAGGCAGACAGTGGCTGCGCCCCCTCGCCCTGTCGGGTTGAGAGGCTGCGCGCTACACCTTCGAGGATGACCCAGACTGCGCAATACCTGGACGGTAGGCCCGCGGGGTCCATACCGCAAGACAATCCAGCGGCATAACGACCTACCTGTGCATGGTTAGGCAACCCCCCTCGGTTCTGCCTCCTACCGAGCGAATCCGGGGCGAAGAATTAACGAAGGTGCGCGGTCCATGCCCCGGAGTGATGGTCAGCCACGGACCGGTGACGCGGCTCGGAAGGCGGATTAGGCCTTGTCCGAGAGATCGAGGCGTGGCGGCATGTCGAGGAACGCTCGCGTGGCGTGCCAAAGCAGTTGGCGATTCGTGCCCATCGCAACAGCATGGGTCGCGCCGGGAATCATGACGAACTGCCGGTCGGGATTCGGAAGCCTCTTGAAGAAGTTGAGCAGATCCTCCTCCGTGGCGATGCCGTCGTATTCGCCGCGCACGATGATCACGGGAGCTTGCAGCTTGAGCGGATCGACAATCGGCAGGTTGGCGGTCATGTCGAGATAAGTTCCCGTCGGAATGGTATCGCCGAAGCGCAGTTCCGCATCGGCCAGCGCTTCGGCGACGGCGGGGTCCGAAGTGCCGAACTTGTCGCGAGTGAAGATGCTACGGATCATGTTGCGGTCGCGGGGCCGCCGGTTGTGCGTGCGGTAGAACTCAAGGGACTCAGCACGCTTCGCCAACGTGGGCGAGCCTTGACCGGTCCACGTGAAAGAGACCAAGACGAGACGGTGCACGCGTTCGGGCCGAGCCATCGCGAAAGCCCCGGCGCGCAGAGCTCCGGAGGATTCGCCGTAGAAATGAAAGCGTTTTTGTCCGGTTTCGCGCACCACGACTTCCGATGCCGCCTTCAAATCCTCGACTCCGCTGGCGATGTCGGAATTACCTTGCGTGCGCGTCGATTTGCCGTAGCCTTCGAAATCCATGGTCCACACGTCGAAGCCGTATTCCGCGAACTTGTCCATGAGGGAGTATTCGCCGCGGCCCGGGACGCTGAGATCGAAGCTCGGGCGGCACGAAATAGATGAACCATGCGCCAAAAACAAAACAGGCGACGCTTCCCCCGGCTGTGGCGCACCCAGCCGCTTGCGGTAAATGTTGAGCGAAACTTCGCCCTTTTTCGCCCAGTATTCGACGCTCCAGATCTTTCCTCTCGTAGGACTTGCAGTGTTTTGCGATATGCCGGTTTGTCTGCCGAATGCTTGCGGCGCTAAACCGACTGCCGCAAGACCTCCGGCGATCGCGGGCGCGGCGTCGATGAGAAGAGAACGACGAGACAAATGAGGTCTTTTGATCGCCACTATTTCCTCCGTATTTCTCTTAGGCCGCAGTCAATTTCGGGAGCGACAGACTAGCAGCGAGTGACACCGCGAGTAAAGGACTTGGAGATTGGTCCAATCATCACTCCACTTGACAGCCCAAAAACGCAATGGTAGAAGCACACGCGAAAAATCTTTCAGAGAAATTTCCTGCGGTTGGGACATTTTCATAGGTGCCGCCTGTCATGCGCGGAAGAAAATGCTGTCGCGCGGACTGGCAGAACCTCTCCGGCGAAACAGGAGGAAGAACGATGACGACCATGCGTGAAATCCGTGGAGTGCGCGTACTTGGGAGCGTCTGGTCACGCGCGGCGGCACTTGCCGCAGTAGCCTTGTGCGCCTTTGTTGGCGGTCAAGCTAGAACGACCGTATCGCCCAACGGCGAGGTTGCAGGCCTCAAAGCCAAGTTCGTGGACGTCAGCGGTATCAAAACGCGCTATTACGAGATGGGCCAGGGCGAAGTGATGCTGCTGGTCCACGGCGAGGGCTGGTCCGGACATTCCAGTGCCAACGCCTGGTCCAAGAACATTCCGGGGCTCGCGAAAAAGTTCCACGTCTTCGCGCCAGACAAGACGGGTTCGGGAATGACCGACAATCCTAAAGATGAAAAGGACTACAACCTTCAGGGCGAAATAGATCACCTCTACAACTTCATCGTGACCATGAAGCTTGGCAAGGTTCACCTCGTTGGACAATCACACGGCGCGGCGGACATTTTGTTCCTTGCCTTGGAGCACCCGGAGGTTGTCAGAACACTGGTCCTATGCGATAGCAACACCGCGGCGCCCGTAGGTCCGCCCACCACCCGCCAAGAAGCACTGGCACATTGCCCCAAGGAACCGGATGCCGAAGAGTGGAAGTGCAGAATCCAAGCCATAACCGCCAGGCCCGATCTGGCTTTCGATGAGGAATACTTTGAAGCGGGAAAGTACATGGCGGGACTTCCAAAGGCGCAGGAAACGGTCGCAAAGGTCAAGGCCGGCGCTGGTGCGCCGCTGTTTGACATGCGGCCGAATTCAGGTTTTCCTCAGTGGAAAACGGCGTGGCTCGAGCGTGTGAAGAAGGAAGGAATCCTCCAAGTGCCGGTGTTGCTGTACTGGGGGCGCAACGATCCTTCCGCGATGATCGCGAACGGGTGGGCGCTGTATGACGTGCTCGCGGAGAAAAA
Organism: Candidatus Acidiferrum sp.; assembly: GCA_041478205.1. Taxonomy (GTDB): domain Bacteria; phylum Acidobacteriota; class Terriglobia; order Acidiferrales; family UBA7541; genus Acidiferrum. Next base: position 29,551 of record JBGOVR010000020.1, on the reverse strand, counting down.
TCCCAGAGTCCGCATGATCACGGTGAACAAGGCCGGCCATTTTCACTTCCGCGAATATCCGGAGGAGTTCGATTACAACGTCATCAATTTCATCAACTATTGGCAGGCCGAACGGTAGCTTCCTCAAAAAAGGGAGGGAAGAGTATGAGTTCCTCGTCGAAGTTAAGCAGGAGAGCCTTGGTGAAATTGGGATTGATTTCGGCAGGCGTTCCCGTGCTTTCGAAGAGCTTGACGCCTGCTTTGGCGCAGGACGCGGGCCCAGGAGGAGGGCAGCTGGGGGCGGTTGGCGGAAGAGCTGAGGAAGAGCTCTATCCGGCTAAGGGACTCCCCGGCGGCGGACAGTTGGAAATCCGTTTGTCCGCCACGATTTATACCAGCGACCCCGATCAACTCGAAGTGGCGCAGCGAATGAAGCCATTTGATCTGGAGTCTTGGATCGCGGAATGGACGCGCGTGGCGGAGAAGAACGAACATTTGGCGGAGAAATTCGCCGGCGAGGGCCTGAAGGTTTCCGCGAATGAATACTATCTTCGAGCCTCGAACTTCTACCGGGAAGCGTGTTGGCCGCAGCCAGAGAGCGAACCGCACATGCTCCCGACGTACAAGAAGATGCGCGAGACTTTCGAAAAGGCTTGGCAATTGGTGCGGCCTCCCTTCGAACGCGTGCAGATCGGCTATGAGGGGAAAACGCTCGACGGATATTTCCGGAAACCGAACGGCCCGGCGGGCAAGAAGTTCCCAACAGTGATTGCCTTTCAAGGCGCGGATACGATGGCGGAGGCCACTATTTTGGGAATCGCGAGTGCCTACGCGGCCCGCGGTATGGCCTATCTGGCCGTCGATTTTCCCGGCCAGGGAGGATCGCTGCGGCTGAAAGATCTCCACCTGCCGCCAGACACCGAAAGAATCGGCAAAATCGCGATCGACTACCTGGAGACGCGCCCGGACGTGGATGCCAGCAAGATCGGGATGCAAGGAATCAGCATGGGTGGCTACGGAACTCCGAGAGTCGCGAGCGGAGAGAAGAGAATCAAAGCCGCGCTGATGATGAGCGGGTCCTACAGTTTGCGGGAGGATCTTTTTGACTATTTTCCTCCGATTCAGGAGCGCGTGCGCTGGATCATCGGCGCGAAGGATCTGGCGGATGCCAGAAAGAAGCTTGCCGAATACACGCTGGAAGGAGTAGCGAGCCGCATCGAATGCCCCATGTTGATCGGTTACAGTAAAGACGACCGGATCATGGACCCGCAAGGAGCGTACAAAATTTATCAGACGGCCGTTAACTCCAAGCGGCAAATGGTGGAGGGCACGGGTCATACTCAGGCCTCCAATGCAGGAGGGCCAAGAGAGCTGCGCCCGCAGGTCCTCGCTGACTGGACCGCAAAGCAGTTGGTGACGGAAGCGTAGTAGCTCGATTACATCCAAGTCTTCGAGGACGACTGGCGAGCGTACTCTACGAGAAACGGCTTCGCCGCGTGTGTGAATTGGACGAACCGGGCATTGACAATTGCAGACGCCGAGATATACTCCCGCGCGGTTTCCATTGCGGGTGCCGGGGATCCGCAATAGAAGATGAAAAAGGTGGCCGCCTACTTTCCTTCGTTTTACTTCCTTGCTACGCAACCGTATTTATGAACCTCGGGTTGCCCCGACAAGAGATACACTTTCGAAAAGCCCTGAGAACGCGAGGGCGTTTCCTGAGTACCACAACGGCCGGCGGCGGCTACGGGAAGGAGGAGTCCGAACAAGGGGAAATTTTTGTGAAACCAACAGCAGGGCGATTCCCGTCTCACTATCTGCTACGTACTATCTGCTAGTGAAAATGCGCTCGCAGATCCACGACGTGCGACGGGAGCCGATCGATCGGTTGCTCAAATTTATCTTGGGAGGGGACTTTGCGAATTAAGCGATTAGCCTTATTTGCGTTGGTTGGTGGTCTTCTTGCCGTTCCGGGCTCGATGCTTGCACATCATGGAACAGCAAACTACGACATGACGACGGTAACCATTTTGAAAGGAACCGTAACGGATTTTCAGTTTATCAATCCCCATACTTTAATTCTTTTTGATGTCAAGAACGACCAGGGCGTTGTGGAGCATTGGCAAGCCGAAGCCACCAGCCCCAACCATCTGGTCCGGGCCGGCTGGTCGAAAGACATCATTAAATCCGGCGACGCAATCACCATCAGCGGTTTCCGCGCGAAGAACGGTTCCAACGTCCTGCGTTTTCAGAAGATGGTGCTGGCCAACGGCCAAGAAATAAAAGAAGGCGGATCGGATAACTAAACGCCATTCAGGTCAAGCTGGTGTGATTGCGCCACTGATCGCGCCAGCTGATCGGCCTGTTTGAGCTCAGCGAGGTCGAGACGGGAATGCCCGATATGATCGGTTTGTGTAAGTGGCTGGAGCAAAGTTCTGTAGGCCTGGCGGTGCGCGACTCTCTTTGGTTGTTTCCCACTATCGAGACCCTCCATCTTTTTGGCATCGTGCTTTTGGTGGGGTCCACTTCGGCGCTGGACTTGCGGCTGCTCGGCCTCTCGTTGCGCAATCAGTCGGTCTCCACTGTGGCGGGGCGCCTTTTGCCCTGGGCCTGGGCCGGTTTCGCGGTGCAGATCGTAACCGGGGCACTGCTGTTCTCCTCCGAGGCCACCAGGTGCTACACCAACGGGGCTTTTCGCCTCAAGATGTTCATGCTCTTACTGGCGGGCGTGAATGCCATAGCATTTCACTGGACGGCGTATCGCAGCGTGGGGAAGTGGGATGACGCGCCGGCCACGCCCATCGGCGCCAAGCTCGCAGGTTCTTTTTCCATCTTGTTGTGGTTTGGTATCGTGGCCGCAGGACGATGGATCGCGTTCGTATAGATGTTTCCACTCATTCTCAACTCTGTTGCAGGACCGCGATGCAAGTTGCGGAGCGTTAGTCGAACGCCGGAATACCAGGAGAGGAGTTTCAAAGTGCGGAATCTTTTGATGAGTCTAATCGTTGCGATGGCGGCAGCGGCCGGTTTTTCTCCGCTTCTCCGCGCACAAACTGCGGAACCTTCGGGAGCAGCCAAAGCGCAGACCGCAGCTGCGCCAGACATCACTGGAGTTTACAGGCAGCACCCTCCCCCGGACCTGCGCCCGTACGCGCTTTACTCCTTCACGAAGGAGGAGCCGCCAATGACGCCTTGGGCAGAGGCGCTCTTCAAGGCCAACAAGCCCTCCTTCGGGCCTAGGTCTGCGGGAGACTCGAACGATCCTACCAATCCAACGACAGGGAGTTCTGTCGGCTGCGTTCCTCCAGGCGTGCCGCGGATTTATCAACATCCCTTTCCGATGGAGATCATCCAGATTCCCGGCCGCGTGATCATCATTTACGAATTCGATCACTACGTGCGCCAGATCTACACCGATGGACGAGGACACGACAAAAATCTGCCCGCTACCTGGATGGGCGATTCGATTGGCCACTGGGAGGGAGACACGCTGGTCGTAGACACGCTCAACTTTAATGACAAGACTTGGCTCGATCGCGGGGGCCACCCTCATTCCGACCAGCTGCACCTGACCGAGCGCATTCACCGCGTACCCCCTGACGTGTTGAAAATTGACCTCACGGTCGAAGACCCGAAGGCGTATACAAAGACCTGGACGGCATCGCTATTCTTCCAGTTGCGGCCCAAGTGGAACCTCATGGAAATGGTGTGCGAAGACAACGCCAATTTCCTCGAGCTGCAAAAAGAGGTGCTGGCGCCGCCGAGCAAAAAACCTTAGATATCGGGGCAATCGCTATTCCCAAAGATCCTCAGGGCCTTAAGCCTCAGCTAACCCGCAACCAGGTGCGCAGCTTCTGGGCCGCATGGAGCGGCTGGACTATGGACGGGATGGATTCTTTCATCTACTCCCTGGTTTTAGTCCCGGCCTTGCGCGATCTTTTGCCCAAGTCCGGAATTCCTGCCACTACGGCCAACGTGGGATTTTACGGTGGACTCCTCTTCGCGCTGTTCATGGTCGGATGGGGAGTAGCGCTGGTCTGGGGACCCATTGCGGATCGTTTCGGCCGTGTGCGGACGATGATGTTCAGCATACTTTGCTTCTCGCTCTTCACCTTGTTAGCCGCTTTCTCCACCGGTGTCTGGAGTCTGGCGCTCTTCCGGTTTCTGGCGGGCATCGGCATTGGCGGAGAATGGTCCATCGGAGCTTCGCTGGTGTCCGAAGACTGGCCCGAGGAGCGCCGCACCATGGGCGCGGCACTGATGCACACCGGCTATTACTTCGGTTTTTTCCTGGCTGCCGCAGCCAACTACTTTATTGGCAGCCACTATGGCTGGCGGTACATGTTCGTCGTGGGCGGAACTCCCGCGTTCCTGGTGGCGCTGATTCGCAACAACGTCAAGGAGCCTGCGCGCTGGGAAAATAAACAAACGGAACTCGGCAAAAAATGGACCATGCATCGCGCTTTCCTGAAACTTTTTTCTCCGCAGTATCGCCGCCGCACCATCGTTAACTCCATGTATTTGATCGTGTCGCTGATCGGCCTGTGGGCTGGATCCGTTTATGTGCCGGCAGCGATGACCTACATCGCGGGGAGCGCGGGTCGCACGGCGATGAACGCCGCGCAACTGGCTTCTTATTCAACGGCGCTTCTCGGAATTGGCACGGTTCTTGCCGCCCTGGTTGTTCCGCTAATCGCCGAAAGGCTGGGCCGCCGCATCGCGCTGGGCATTTTCTACGCCGTGATGGGCGCGTCGATCTGGCTGGCATTCGGCCATGTCTTCTACATGCAGACGAACGCGGTCGCGTGGTTTATGGTCTGCGCCTTTCTCCTCGGTGTAGGCGGAGCCAATTTCATCGTCTATTCCTTTTGGCTGCCCGAACAATACGGAACGGAATGCCGCGCCAGCGCCTTCGCATTTATCACCAACATCGGACGCTTTGCAGCGGCAGGCTTCACTTTTCTGGTGGGCGCCGGCGTTCGTCACTTTCAGACCCTCGGTACTCCCGTGGTTCTGACCGCTCTCGCATTCATCGTCGGCATCTTGCTTTTGCCCTTTGGGGAAGAGACCAAGGGCAAGCCCCTGCCCGCGTGAAGGAAAGGAACATATGAGAAAAATTCTGGAATCGGTGAATGCCCACGTTCCCCGGCGGAGATTCCTCCAGTCCGTTGTTGCGGCGGGCATTCTAAACGCCGGATCATCACTGCATTTGAACGCGCAGCCGCCGTCGCCGCAGCCGTCTAAAATCATCGATATTCACGCGCATTACTTCCCCATCGAGTATCTCGAATTGCTCGACAGCTTCGGCGGCTCGGAAACAGGCACGGCCATTTCCAGGAATTGTTTTGCCAGCAAAGCGCCGGGCGAACTCGAGTTTCGTTTCCGCGTGATGGACGAAGCTGGAATCGACATGCAAGTACTTTCCGTGCCCCCGCAATTTCCCTACTTCGCAAACGAACAACATGGCGTGGAAGCGGCGCGGCTCGCCAACGATCTTTGCGCCGATCTTGCCCAGAAGTACCCGCAAAAATTCGAGGTCTTCACGATTTTCCCGTTGCCGCACATGGATGCCGCGTTGAAAGAGCTGGCTCGCGGGATGGATGAACTCGGAATGGTCGGTGCCGCAATCGGAACCACCGTTCTTGGCAAGTCGATCGCCGACCCGGCATTCGACCCGCTCTACGCGGAACTAAATCGGCGCCACGCCATTCTCTTTATTCACCCAACCGGCGTCGGCGCCTGCTCTTCGTGCATCACAAAGTCAGGTCTCACCTGGGCACTTGGCGCGCCCTTCGAAGACACCGTTTGCTTGCTGCAAATGATGAGCGCCGGCATCCCCACGCGATTCCCAAATATCAAAATCATCATCTCGCACCTTGGTGGAACTCTTCCCTTTCTCATTCGGCGCCTCGATCTCCAAGCGGCGCAGTTCCTGCCAAAGGGCGCCGAAAAACCGAGCGTGCTTTCCCGTTCGTTCTGGTGCGACACCGTCAATGGACATCCGCCCGCGTTGCGCGACGCCTGCGATTGCTACGGCACGGACAAGGTCCTCTTAGGCACGGACTATCCTTATTGGCGCAATGAAATGAAGCTGTGCGTCGACTTTGTCAAAGAAATCGGTTTGACAGCGCCTGACGTAGCGGCAATCCTTGGAGGCACGGCGCAGGGATTGCTCCCAGCGAACCCTCGCAAGGGCGCAGCGAAAATGACGAGCTAGAAACGATACAACCTGCCAGTGAGCCGGAAAGAGGAGCCGGGGAAAATGCCGAACGAGGATGGGCTCATCGTCCTGACCGGTGCCGCGAGCGGCATAGGCCGTGCCGCGGCAGAGGCGCTTGCCAAGAAATCGCGGCCGCTCGCGCTCGTGGACATAAATGCCGAGCAACTGAACCAAGTCGTCGATTTGTGCCGCAAGAATTCGCCGGGTACGATGGGTTTCACTTGCGACGTCAGCAAGGAAGCGAGTGTCATCCGAACCTATCAGGAGATTCGCGAGCGGCTCGCAACGCCGAAGGTGCTAGTGAATTGCGCAGGCATCGGCCGCTTTGCTCCTTTTCTGGAGATCGAACCGGCGGAGTGGGTGCGGATGTTCAACGTCAACGTTATGGGCACGGTGCTGTTCACGCGAGCGGTGCTTCCAGACATGATTGCCGCGGGCAACGGCACCATCATCAATGTCGGCTCGCGCATGGCCATCGACGCCCATGCGACGACGACCGCCTATGCGGCCACCAAAGCCGGCATCTTGGCTTTTTCGAGAGCACTTGCAGCGGAAGTCAGCGAAAAGGGCGTCAAAGTGACTTTTCTCGCCCCCGGTGGAACCAAGACTAATCTCGCGACCCCAAAGCACGATCGATATCTAGAACCGGCCAGCGTCGCAGACGCAATCGTCTACATCACCGAGAATGGCGGCAATGCCTGGGTGCGCGACCTTGTCGTGCTGCCCCTGGGGTTTTAGAGACAACGAGGGTTTGCGGTTTTCTCTTGCCGCCAAGGTAATCGCGCCGATTTTCTGGGGCGACTCAGGTATGATGAGCCCCCGAATTATTTATCAGACTAATTTTCGAGGTGCTACGCGATGCAAGCCATCCAGGTTCAGACTCCCGGCGGACCAGAAGTTCTCACGCTCGTGGACCTTCCCGTCCCCAAACCAAAACCAAACGAGGTGATAGTAAAAATCTCGGCTGCGGGCGTCAATTTCATCGACGTTTATGTCCGCGAAGGCCGGTATTCCACACCGTTGCCCTTCGTCAATGGACAAGAAGCCGCCGGTACCGTCAGCGATGTGGGCAGCGAAGTGAAGTCGCTCAAATCCGGAGACCGCGTCGCCTATACGAGCGTTTTGGGCAGCTATGCGGAATACGCAGCCGTGCCTGCCAACCGTGCTGTTCGCGTCCCGCAAGGAATTACGGACCAGCAGGCCGCCGCCGCGATGCTGCAAGGCATGACGGCTCACTACCTCGTGAACGGCACCTACCCGCTGAAAAAGGGCGAGACCACGCTCATTCATGCCGCAGCGGGCGGGGTCGGCCTTCTTCTCGTCCAAATGGCTAAAAATATCGGAGCGCGCGTGATCGGCACCGCGGGTTCGGAGGAAAAAGCGAAGCTGGCCCGCGAAGCCGGCGCGGACGAAGTCATTCTGTATGACCGCCAGGACTTTGAAGCAGAAACGAAACGCCTCACCGATGGAAAAGGAGTCCACGTCATCTACGATGGCGTCGGAAAAACCACCTTTGACAAGGATCTAAATATTCTCCGTCCACGCGGATACCTCGTTCTTTTCGGCGCCTCCAGCGGACCGGTCCCTCCCATCGATCCGATCAAGCTGTTGCAAAAAGGCTCGTTGTTCCTCACTCGCCCCTCACTCGCGCACTACATTGCCAGCGACGAAGAACTCCAGCAGCGTGCGTCCGATGTTCTGGCAATGATCGTCGGCGGCAAGCTGAAGTTGCGCATCGAGCACATTTACAAGCTAAGAGAGGCGCAGCAGGCGCATCGCGATCTCGAAGGCCGCAAAACAACCGGCAAGCTTTTGCTGATTCCGTAACGAAAGCAGCCGAGATGCCAATATCTCAAAAAATAGTTTGCGCACTCACCCTCGCGTTCGCCGTGCCACTTTTCTTCACGGCTCGAAACCTGCGCGGCGTGGGACAAACCACGACAGCTGCGCAACAAACTCCCGCAGCTGTGCCGCCCACCCCAGCGGAACTCGCCTACATAGACACGCACGTCCACTTTGACGCCAAGGTCGTCTCCGACCCGTCCGGCGAAGTCGATGCCGCACTCCAGGAAATGGCTTACGAAAACGCGGCGAAGCTAATCTTCATGCCGGGCCCCTTTCTTCCAGAGGACCCGAACCGTTTCGACCACGACGCCTTCCTGGCCGCGGTGAAGAAACATCCCGGCAAACTGGCCTTTCAAGGAGGCGGAGGCAGCTTGAACGTTATGATTCAGGATTCCGTGCGCTCCGCTGACGCGGGCCCGGAGGTGCAGCGAAAGTTTAAGGACCGCGCCGAGCAAATTCTCCGCGACGGCGCCGTCGGTTTCGGCGAAATGAGTTCCGAACATCTTTCCATTTTGCCCGGGCAAGCATACGAGACCGCGCCGCCGGACCACCCGTTGTTCCTTCTACTCGCGGATATCGCCGCCGCTCACGGGGTGCCCATCGAGCTTCATCTGGACGTGGTCCCTCAAGCGATGCTGTTACCGTCCGGCCTCAAATCGCCACCCAATCCGTCGAGCCTCCCAGAAAACCTAACGTCGTTCGAGTGTCTACTCGCTCACAATGCCCGCGCCAAGATCGTGTGGGCCCACGCGGGCTCGGACGGTCTCGGCTATCGCACGCCCGATCTCTGCCGCCGCCTGCTCCAAGCGCATTCCAATCTCTACATGGAAATCAAGATCGATCCTCTAGAACTCGGCAAGAATCCGCCTCTCGCCGCCGACGGCAAAATCAAACCGGAGTGGTTAAAACTCTTCACCGATTTTCCCGACAGATTCGTCATCGGCACCGACCAGCACTATGCTTCCGGGCGCCCAATGACCGGTCCTCAGCGCTGGCAGATGGCCGTGCTCCTGCTCAATCAGCTTCCCAGCGACCTGCAGCGGAAGATTGGCAGAGAAAACGCTCTCCGCATTTTCCCGATTGCAGAAACCAAGTGAGCCGCCCATACGTTGTACTAGGTAGCGTCCGCAACCTTTTTGGAAACGTGTATACTTGCGCGCCGGCTTGCGCATCGGCCGGTTTTGTTTCCGTGGCCGTCCGCGATGCGCGCAAGCGCAGTTTTGTCCCCAAGCTAAAGCGCGGCGTCGCGCGCGCCAAATTCATCGGAGCGAATTCGTGGGAAACCCTCTAACGAAAGACCCCAGTGTGACGCCCGCGCAAGTTCGGCCCCCGCTGACCGCGAATCAGAAGCGTGGCTTTCTGGCCGCCTGGGGTGGATGGGCGTTGGACGGCATGGACTCTTTCATCTACGCCCTCGTGCTGGTTCCCGCTCTACGCGACTTGCTGCCCAAGTCCGGAATTCCCGCGACCAACGGCAACATCGGTTACTATGGCTCGCTGCTCTTCGCCCTCTTCCTGATTGGCTGGGGCCTCGCGCTGATTTGGGGGCCCATTGCCGACCGTTTCGGCCGCGCGCGAATCTTGATGCTGACCATCCTTTGGTTTTCGCTCTTCACCTTCCTCAGCGCGCTCGCCACCAATGTTTGGAGCCTGGCGATTTTCCGGCTCCTGGCGGGCATGGGCATCGGCGGAGAATGGTCCATCGGCGCAACGCTCGTTTCCGAATCATGGCCCGAGGAGCGCCGCAAAATGGGCGCGGGTTTGATGCACACGGGCTACTACTTTGGATTCTTCCTGGCCGCCATCGCCAACTACACCGTGGGCGCGCATTTCGGCTGGCGATGGATGTTCGTGGTCGGTGGAACTCCCGCGCTTCTTGTCGCCTTCTTCTACAATCGCGTTCACGAGCCGGCCAAGTGGCAAGACAAGCGCCAGCAACTCGGCCGTGCCTGGACCGCCCTTGAGTCCTTCCGCGCGCCATTTTCGCCGAAGTACCGCCGCCGCACCATTCTCAACTCGCTCTACATGCTCGCGTCGATTTCCGGCTTGTGGGCCGGCTCCGCTTATGTCCCGACGGCGATCACGCAGCTTGCCACGAAAGCGGGCCGCACGGTCGTCGAGGCCGCGCAGTTATCGTCTTACGGCACAGCGCTGCTCGCCATCGGCACCATTCTCGGCGCCCTCATGACCCCGTGGCTCTGCGAACGTTTCGGCCGCAAGAGCGCCCTTGGTTTCTTCTTTGCGATGATGTTCGTCTTCATTGCCTTTGCCTTCGGCCGTGTTTTCTACTTCCAAACCGGCGCACTTGGCTGGTTCATGGCCTGTCTGTTCTTTCTCGGCATCGGCGGCGCCAATTTTGCGGTCTATTCCCTCTGGATTCCCGAGCAATACGGAACGGAATGCCGCGTCAGCGCCTTCGCCTTCACCACCAACATCGGACGCTTCGCCGCCGCCGGAATCAGCTTCTTGGTCGGCTTCGGCGTTCGCCACTTCCAAACTCTTGGCATCCCCGTGGCCTTAACTTCGATTGCCTTCGTGATCGGCCTCTTGCTCCTGCCCTTCGGCGAAGAAACCAAGGGCAAACCCCTCCCCGCCTGACCGAAAGCAACTAGCGTCAAGCAATCCCAGCCAATCAAATACCGGCGTGGTATAGTCGCCCGGTCGCTTTCCGGAAAAACAGGAGACCGTGGCTATGAACCAGACCGTTGTGTTGAGCGCTTTGTTTCTGGCTATCTTCACCGCCAGCGCTAACGATAAGCCGGCCGCGAACAAGGCACCCGCCGAAACGCCCGATGTGGCCTCCGGCAAGCAAACCTATGTGGAGTATTGCGCCGTGTGTCATGGCGCTGACGGAAGGGGCATGGGTCCTGCCGCCTCCGCGTTAAAGACGCCACCAGCGGACCTCACCACGCTCGCCAAGAATCACGATGGCAAATTCCCCGACGAATATGTCGCCGGAATCGTGCGTTTTGGTAAGCCCATCGTAGCTCACGGCTCAACCGACATGCCCGTCTGGGGTCCGATCTTCGGCCTGCGCGACAACGGCAACGAGGTCGCTGTGCGCCGGCGCATTAAGAACCTTTGCGACTATCTGGCAACCCTGCAGCAAAAAGAATCGTAGTTGACCCTGCGGGTGAACCGCCACACCCAACCAACTCCCATCGAGATGTCGTCTCCCTACTTGCGTCGTAAACGTGGCGATTTGTCCTGCTGCCTCAGCCGCACCCTTTGTGGCTTTCCAGACTGCGGAAAAAGTCCCGTGGCACAGCCATTCCTGGCTGTGAGCCCCTGTAACGGCAATGGATTCAACAAAGGCAAGAAGGCGCTAGCGGCAAATACCATCCAAATCGGCTTTTTCCGCAGCCTGTTTCACCGTCCCAAATTCTCTGTTTTGCTAAGTAACCGGCTATGCAATGGAAGGTAGCCTGAACGTGACGCCCATCACGTGGCACCGTGACCGGGGACACAGCAATCCCTTGCCCGAGAATCCATACTCAGCGCGCAATTTGGGGATACCAAATGAACGCAATCGAATGGTTGGCACTGTGGTTTGTGGTTTCCATCGCCGCTTGCTTCCTCGGCGGTTCGCTGATGCGCCTAAATCACATTGCAGTGGTAAATGAGGATGACCGCGTGTCGCGGACTGGCTCCACGGCCGCGAAAAGCCACCCTCTCGCCGCTTGAATCTCCTGGCGCGGCACCACTCCATGCAGCACTGTCTGTCCCGGCTCGTCCAACTTCATTGAAGTTCTCACCGTCGTGTTCCGGCGAGTGGAAAGTGAATCCCCTATGTTTGTACCCTGCGCCCTACGGCACGCCGCTACTCGTGTTCGGAACCATTCTCGGAGCGCTCACCGCACGGGTGCTTTTCACGTGTCCGGCAATCCGGCTTACCAGGCGAAATCCACTACCTGTGGTCAGCCATGGTCGTACACACTCTATTGTCAATATCTCCACCTAATGTCGTAACCAGAAAGGTGCTTCTTTCTCACAGTCCGTAACGCTGGACCCCGTTTGGGGGGTAACCTTACCGCAGATGCTCGGTAAGGCTTGGGAGCCAGAATGGGCAGCACTCCTTCGAAATGGGATCTCCTTAAGGGGTCCCAAGCATTGCGGTCGTCGATCGCGGTGGGGAGCTGCGCCCTTCTACTCGCGTGGCGGCTGCGAAAGTTTTCTTACCTTCCCGATCCTTCGCTCTACGGACAGCTTCAACTCACCAGTGGGATCCTGGCGTTCACCTTCGCCGCAATCTCCCTGGTAAGGTTTCGAGGAACGCGCGATCGGCTTCCTTTGATTTTCGCTTGCGGCTTCGTCATCGTAGGTTTTGCTTTGGCCAGTTCGAGCCTCGTTTTTTTTCATCCTTCACCGGCAGGATACGACGCAAGTCTGAGGGATCCCATGGCCTGGGTGATCGGCCGAACGTTATTGGCGATCCTCCTGGTGGCTGGTCTGGTTGTCGAACGCCGCTTTCCAACGGCGCGCAACCCCAGCCGCGAGATTACTTGGGCGCTCGTTGTTGTTGTCCTCTTGACCTCGCTGTTGAGCGCTACCCATTGGCAACTGCCCGCCGTTTTTGTAGTTCAGCCCGGAGGCGCGTTTCCGCGGCCTGGAAATCTGTTTCCAGCCGGCCTATTTCTATTGGCGGCCATCGGATATCACTTGCGCATGAACAAGAATCGCACCCCCTTCGATCGTTCCCTCTACCTTTCGGCGGTGTTGAATGTTGCTTCCTGTCTTGCCGCTAGCCAGTCGGATCGCGCCTTTGACGCTCCTTTTGCGTTCGCCGAGATTCTTCAGTTCGGCGGTTACGCCGTGCTTTTGGGCGGTGCCCTCTTTGACAACGCCCGGCTCTTCGACAATATCCGTGAACTGGCTGTAAGCGATTCCTTGACGGGGCTGGCCAATCATCGCCGGCTGGTGGATGTACTGGGGAATGAGATCGAGAGGGCCAAGCGAACGGGGAGCCAGTTTGCTCTCCTGCTATTTGATTTGGACGGGCTGAAAAAAATCAACGACCGCTATGGCCATTTGGTTGGCACTCGCGCGATATGCCGTGTGGCCGGCGCCCTCCGTCTTCATTCCCGGACGATCGACACGGCCGCAAGACACGGAGGAGACGAGTTCGCCCTGGTCGTGCCGGAAACGGGAGTGCAGGGCGCACAGGTGGTCGCTTTGCGGGTCTGCGATCGCGTGTCGAAGGATGTGGAAGCGCCACACATTTCGATTAGCGCGGGCATCGCTGTCTACCCGCAAGATGGGCAAACGATTGAAGCACTTCTGAGCGCCGCGGATCAGGCTCTCTACCAGATGAAGGGCCGCGACGCTGTGGCATTGCCCTTGACAAAGGCGAAGGCCATGTAATGGTCAGTCATGCGTGGGCAGCATGGCCCATGGAGCGCGCACAACGCGCGGCGTTGCCGGGCAGTGCCCGTTGCGAGTTCTTGTGAGTTTTCACTTGACTTCTGATTACTTCCCGATTACTATACCCGTCGGATCATCTCGCCAAGCTTCCACTATCCCCAAGGCAAAACAACTGTGGCACAGCCGTTTCGGTGCAGGATTGCACGCTAAGTCCTTTAGAGCTCACTCTTACGAGAAATGCGCCTATCTACCCCGATTCTCGATGGCGTAACTTCTTTAGAATCAGCGGTTAAATCTGCTAAGTCTTTTAGAAGCATACTCTTACCAGATTGCCCGGTTTTTCACCAATTCCAGACGCCGTAACCTCTTTAGAATCAATACTACGATTTGCTAAGTCCTTTAGAGCTCACTCTTACGAGAAATGCACCCGTAACCCCTTTAGAATCCGCTCTTACAAAATGTAAGGACTTAAAGTCCCATCGAATCACACTCTTACAAAAAAGGTGGGGAGGGTCTCGATAGGAAAGGGACTTGCTATGGACAGGCGCCGCCGTGGCACCGGTAGTCGCCCTCTTTTACCCTGAGCCTCGAAGGGTCAGAGGGCGGGGTTTAGATGCCACCCCGGCATCGGTGCGTCCGCTAGTGGAGCGAGCAACTTCATTGTAGGGGTGCAGCACTGCTGCACCCCTTTCGCCCAGGCGTCAGAGGCGTCAAGCAGTCGGAGAAGTTCGTGCTACGGCGGCCGCTACTCAAGGCATCACAGTTTCAGCAGCTTCGCCGCCGTGCCGCCCAGGATCATCTTGCGCTGTTCGCTGCTCAGGTTGATCTGCTCCAGAAACTGCACCGGCCGCTCGTAGCCCATGTCGAAGCAGTAGTCGCTGCCGATCATCACCCGCTCCGCGCCCACGGTGCTGATCACGAACTCCATGATCTGCTTCGAGTGCACGATGGTATCGAGGAAAAATCGGTCCAGGTACGCGCTGGGCGCCTTCGGAAGCTGCTTGATCTCCGGCCGTACCTGCCAGCCGTGGTCCACCCGCCCCATCAGCATCAGCAGCGCGCCGCCTCCATGCGGCAACGTGATACGCAGCTTGGGATGCCGGTCCAGCACTCCGCTGAAAATAAGGTGGCACGCGGCAATCGCCGAGTCGATCGGATTGCCCAGCAGGTTCGCCAGATAATATTTCCGCAGGCGATCCCCGCCCACCGTCTGCAAGGGATGCAGGAACACCGGCAGGTCGAGTTCCTCGATGCGCGTCCAGATCGGCTCGAAAAGCGGATCGGAGAGATCTTTGTTGTTGATGTTGGTGCCCATATAAACGCCGCGCACGCCCGGCAGCTTGCTCGCCCGGTTCAACTCCTCGATCGCGCGGTCGGGATAGAGCATCGGTAGCGTGCAGAACGCCACCAGCCGCGTCGGATACGCTTGGTGCGCCGCGCTCCCGGCATCGTTCCACGCTGTCGCCAATTTGTGGTCCAGCTCCGCGTCGCCCCAATAAACCATCGGCGCCGTCAGCGACACTGCCTGCACCGCCACACCCTGCGCATCCATGTCCGCGATGCGCTGCTTCAAATCGACGAACTTCGTCGCCATCGGCCCCGCGGCAGTCGCGTTGTTCGGTGTCTTGTAGAAAAACCCCTGATCCGTCATGCGGTATTCCGCATTGAAGCGCTTGCCGTCTTCATTGAAAATGTTGAGGTAAGCTTCCGGAAAATAGTGGCAGTGAATATCCACGGGGCGCACTCCCGCGGCGCTCATCCCATGGCTCTCCGCGCCCTCTGCCTGGCTTCCCGCGAAGGCGCCGTCGGCTCCATGCAGCGCGCCAGCCGCCGCAACCGCCAACCCTGCTTGGAGTACGCGCCGCCGCGACACCGGTTTTCCGCAGTCACACCCGTGATTTTCTGTCATTGCTCCCCCATTCCCCCGTGTCACTTAACAGCGCTCCACGCGCTACGATTTCTTCGGATACCAGTTGAGGATGCGCACCTCGATACCGCTGCCCTCCAACTTTTTTTGAAAAACGCTCAGGTCCGAGTCGCGGAAATGGTAAGGAATCGCTATCTTCGGATGAAAAGCCAGCACGCCGTCCGCCGCTTCTTCGGGCGTCATGGTGTAAGGCAGATTCATGCACACGAAAGCGACGTCGATGTTCTTGAGTGCGCGCATCTCCGGAATGGCCTCGGTGTCGCCCGAGAAATAGAAACGCTTGCCGCCATAAGTGAGCACGTAACCGTTGCCCCGGCCTTTGTCGTGATACAGCTTGCCCGCCTCCGGACCGCGCGTCAGGTTGTACATAGGAATCGCTTCGATCGTCCACTTGTCCCATTTCGTGGTCTCGCCATTGGCGATCGTCTTCGCCGCGGTAACGGTTTTTGCGACCGCGGCGGGCGCAAGAATCTCCGTCCCGCTCTTGCTCACCGCGGCCACCGCCGCCGGGTCCATGTGATCACCGTGAATATCGGTAATGAGGATCAGATCGGCCGGCGGCAGCCCGGTAAAATCCGACGGCTTGGCCGGGTCCAAGTAAATAACTTTGCCGCCTGCTTCAATCACCGTGCTGGCGTGAAAAATCGGCGTGATCTTTACCGGACCCGCCGAAGTCTCAAACGTCTGCGCCGGACGAGTGGTCTGCGCCGCCGCGGACAAAGCGCTGGCGCCCAAAACCACCAGCGTCAAAAGCAATCTAGTCCTCGAGCAGCTCTTAGCATTCACCTGTAGAAAACCCATTTATTCCTCCATCGCCACAATCAAAGTATTTTTTACGAATCGCACGATTCTCGCAATTGAAACGTCCCTGGGATTATTGCTTCCACGCTGAGTAAACCGGCTTGCTCACCAAGAATTCCGGGGTTACGCCCTTTCGAGGTGTGAACTTCTGCGCTCGCCCGCTGTCCACTTCCGCGACGTAGAAATTGCCTTCCTGGTCGACGCTAAATCCATGCACTCCCCAGAAACCTCCTGGGAAATCTCCCCAAGTCCCAAAGGCATACAGGAAGTGCCCATCCAAATCGTACTTCAGCATCCTGGATGTTCCGCGGTCATACGCCCACAGGTTCCGGTCGGCTCCGATGTAGAACAAATGGATGTCCGAGGGCTCTTCGCCGAAGCTCCACTCGTAAAGATATTTTCCATTCTCGTCGAAGACCTGGCAGCGGTGATTGGCCCGGTCGTTCACAAAGACGTGCCGCGTCACCGGGTCCAGCGCCAGACCGTGGACGTTGTTCATGTAGTACGGGCGCTTGTCGTTCGGAGGCGTCCCCTTCATCCCCCAGTCCAACAAAAACTTTCCATCCTTGTCGAATTTCGCGACGCGTGTGCCGTTGTACCCATCGGACACGAACATGGTGCTGTCCGGCAACCACGCCAGGAACGTCGGCCGGTTGAAGTGCGTCCCGTCGGCGCCTTTCACCGTGGGCGTGCCGATGGTCTGCACCAGTTCCTTCCCGTCGTGCGTGAACTTGTAGATCGCGTGCATGTGATCGTCGACAACCCACACGTGCTTCTCGGGATCGTACGGGTTAATCGTGATGAAGTGGGGCCGCTTGAAAATTTTGTCCCATTGCGTCCAGGTCTCGATGATGTTCCCGTTGGCATCCACCACCGTCAGGCAGTGCTCCCACTTGGCGTCCACGCCCACGGTTCCCTTCCACATCTTCGGCCCGTCGTCCGGGTCTTGCCCCGTTCCGCCTGCGCCCGGCAGTGACGACACCGTGGCGTCCCGAAACGGCAGCCGGCCAATCGGAAACAGGATGCTCGGCCCGAAGT
Source organism: Candidatus Acidiferrum sp. (assembly GCA_041478205.1). Lineage (GTDB taxonomy): Bacteria > Acidobacteriota > Terriglobia > Acidiferrales > UBA7541 > Acidiferrum. The sequence goes on along the minus strand of JBGOVR010000020.1, from coordinate 12,380 downwards.
CAGGAAGCAGTTTCGTCTGCGGCCGCGGAACAACCGGCAGTTCGCCGCGGAAAAGCAAGAAAATCCGGTTGGGGTTCTCGGCGTAGATACTCTGCCCCGCTCCCCACGTCCACTTCTCATTTCCCGGCAATCCGCTGATCGGCTTTGGCCAGTCCTTCACAATGTCGTAGGCCCCGAAGATATCCTGGCCACCCTTGTCCCCGGGAATCGCGGCGAAGCCAGCTCCAGGTTTCCCTTGCCCCTGGACGGACATCAGCCTGTTGCCAAGCGCGAAACCCATCGCAAAAACAATCGCAACCGCCATAAGGCCCAACAAACGCGTCCGCATATTGATCCTCCCCAAGAATCGAACCAAAATCCCAGCCCGTGCCCCAGTCCGTCAACGATGCGCCAAATTCTCCGCGCTTTTCTGCGTCCCTCTGCGTCTCAGCGTTATCTTTTCTCTTTGTCTTTAGGCTTCAAGATGCTACCCATTACTGAGCCAATATCTTCGGCAAAGCGTCCACGCCGGCCTGCGCCACCGTGCCGTCCTGCTGCGAAGTGCCGCCGCTCACCCCGATTGCACCGATAATCTTTCCGTCCACCACCAGCGGCACGCCACCCTCGGTCGCCACCACGCCTGGCAGTTTCAAAATGCTCGTGTTGCCGCCGGCCACCGCGTCTTGAAAAACTTTCGTTGGCCGCTTGAAGGCGATCGCCGTATGCGCCTTGGCCTGCGCCACTTCAATGCTCCCAATTTGCGTCTCGTCCATTTTCTCGAGGTAAACCAGATTTCCGCCATCGTCCACGATGACAATCACCATGGTGAACTTGTTCTTGGCCGCTTCGCCCTCCGCCGTCGCGGCGACTTGCTTCGCCACTGCCAAGGTCAGCGCCTTCTTGTCGGCCAATTTCTGCGCCCACACCCCCGCTGCCAATCCGAGCGATGCCACCACGATCGCGGCCGCTCTCAACCTGGTCTTCATGGTTCTACCCCTCTTGAGATTGCAAAACAAAATGTCCCGGGCTTCCTCGTCACGCTAATCGGCTCTGCGCTGTATATAAGGATACGAATCCTTCAGCTGCACAACGCGCCAAGCTGTCCAACAGTAAAGTGGTCAGACAGCTTGACGTACGAATCATCGGACGTTTTTCTCAATCCAGCCCTCAAAGAACGCCGCGATCCCATCGCTGTTTTTCTCCAACATCATCTCGTGCGCGTTTCCGGGCAAGCCCACATCTTCGAGCTTCACGTAATCTGTCTTCACTCCCGCCTGATTCAGCCACTTGGCATCGCAAGAGTCAAAGACCCGGTGATAACTCGCCTCCGCCGACACGTCGAGAACCCGAATCCCTGCCATGTTGACGAGCTTGTGCGCCGGCTCCTTCTGCAGCCAGCAGGGAACCAGGCCCGGTCCATCCGACTTGGCCTCCAGCTCAACCTGCAACTCCGCCACGTCGTTGATCGGCGGATCGTATTGAACGGGAAGACTGGTCACGCCCCAAACGAGGTTCCCTTTCCCTGTGTATACCTGTTTAGCGGTGTCCACGTTCTGGATCGGCGGGCCCGCCGGCTCCGCGGTGAGAATTGCTTTGACGAGTTTTGGCCGCGCATCGGCGACCTGAAATCCAAACAGCCCTCCCTGCGAGTGGGTAATCAAAATCACTGGTGTCCCGATTTTTTCCAGCAGCGCGATGTGCGCATCCAAATTCAACTTATCCTGGCTTCCACCTTGCAGGTATTGCACCTGCGTTTTCGCGAAATCGTCGAAGACCGGGTCGCCCATCTTGCCTTTGTTCGGAGCGTCGCTCGGCCACTGCGTGTACTTTTTGGCCTGCGGCCAGTCGCCGAGTTCCGTCAAATCCGTCCAGATCTTTTCCAGTTGCGGCGCCGTGCGGATCGTCAGCGGGCCGTCGACGTCAGGAACATACGCCGAGCGCCCCCGCGCCGGATAGTCCACCATGTACACAACGTAGCCCTGCTTGAGGAAGTAGTACGCCCATCCCGGCCGGCCGTCTGGTGTTTGCAGCCAGTCCGTGCCGGTCTGCCCCGCTCCGTGCAAAAATACGATAGGATACGCCCGCCGGATTTTCTTCGGCACCATCACTTCGACGTACTCGGCGCCATCCATCACTTCCTTGCCTGCGCCGCCTACGTAATGGCCGCCCACATAAAAGAAACCCGTACGCGCGACGTCCGCGGTAGAAAAAGTTGGGATCGATCCCGGCGGGGCAGCTCCCGTGCCGGCCTTGGCGTTCACTCCTAGCCAAGCGCCGAGGAGAACCACAAGCAGCGCTCCGTACACCGCGTTCGACATCCTAAGATTCATAACTTTCGCTCCAGTCCGTTCTATCCTCGCTTGTGCTTACTCAACCGAGCGACCAGCGTCATCGAAACGCCGCTGTAGTAAACCGTCGCGCCTCGAATGTCAAGATTTGACCCGGAAGCATCCGCGCTCGCCTGAGTGCTTGCCCTCAAAACCATGAGTGTGCCTCGGGCTCGAGTTCCTTGCCGCTGGCCAGCACCACCTTCGCCAGACGCATGTTATTCGTGCCATTTTTTGCGGGATGACCGGTGAAAGTGACCTCGTCCCCCGGCTTGAGCGTATCTTTGCTCCACCCGGCCCGTGTCAAAGCGTTGGGCCCGCCCCGGGTTTCGATCGCCCATTTCTGCACGTTGCCCTGGTCGTCTTTCACGTCGGCATAAATCATCGCGTGGGGATTGACCCACTCGAAACTCGTTACCGTCCCTTTCACGGTGATCAACCGCACCATGTCGAACATCGACGCCCCATGGTGCCCAAACACGGGAAGAGAAATCACGAGTAGCGCAAGAATTGTGATGAACGCTGCGAGCAACGCGGTCCTGAAAACCTGCGTGGAAGTGGGCGAGGGAAAAACCGAAGTTTTCGCTGGCTCTAGCTTTTTCAGTTCTTCCGGTATGAGAAAACCGCTCATCGTTTCCCCCTTGTTTTCCGGAAAAGCTTCGCGAGTCGCGTGCACTGCCCACTAATTCGCGTGACGACCGGGACAACCTTGCCAGCGCGAAGGTTCTCCCGATCGTTTCGCAAGATTTCCACTGCGCAGCAAGAAGCGTTCGGCAAGAGTCACCGAACGCCTCCTCTGGTTTCTCTGCCGTCTACTGTCCGTATTCCAAAACCCGGAACGTGCCGGGAACCGGCTGCGGCCGTGGGTTCGGATTCTCCGCGGTCTTCGGCGCTGGCGGCTTAAGGTCCGCCGTCACCGTAAACACATGGTGCGTCTTCGGATCGAGCGCCATGGTGCGTGCGCCGAATTCCGTTTTGACGTTCTCTACCACGCTGTACTTATCCGGCGAATCCTCGTGGATGATGCTCAGCACCCCTTCGCGGCACGACGCGAATGCCAGCTTGGTCTCAGGATCGAAGCCACTTGCATCCGTATCTTCGCCGATCGTTGGCGACGCAACCACCTTGCCGGTATCCGCGTCGGTAACCGCCAGCTTCTTGCTGTCGCTGCAGCCGCTGAACACGCGCCGGGTGGCGGTGTCCATCGCAATACCCGAGGGCGCTTCGCAGCCTGCCAGCGGATAAGTGTGCTTTACAGCCAGCGACTTCGCATCGATTTCTACTAGCGAATTCTTGTCTTCGATGTTCACAAAGATGCTGCCCTTGCCGTCCAGCACCGGCGTCTCCGGCTTGCCCGCCAGCGCCACTGTTCCTACGACCGTTCCCGCGGTCGCGTCGATTACCGTCGCGTTGGCGGTGCGCCCGTTGAAGGTCCAAATGCGCTTGGTGGACGCATCGTAAAGAATGGAGTCTGGATTTTGCCCGGTCACGTTGATGGTCGCGGTCGTTTTGAGCGTGGCAATGTCGAACACGGTCACCGTGTTTGCCTGTCCATTGCTCGTAAATCCCTTGCCAAGATCCTTCGCCAGCGCGATCCCATGTACGCCCTTGGTGTCGGGGATGTCTCCAATGACTTCGCCCTTTTCTTCGTCAACCACCATCACGTGCGTCCCGCGCGAAATATAGATGCGCTTCGCATCGGGATCGACCGTCAAATAGTCCCATCCCCCATCGCCGCCGATGGGCATCTTCCTCAACAAGTGATATCCGCCTTGCGGCGCCGCACTAACCTTGCTTCGCGAAAGAAGCAGGAGCGTCGAGGCAAGGAGGCACACGAAACAGAACAATCCTAAAATCCGTCGTAGTGACATGACGCTTTCCCCCCAATTAAATTTTCTTAGATCCGGGTACCTTAGCCTTAGGTTACGTAGGACGGCCCAAGCCAGGGTCCGGTTACACTAGCGGTCCCACGGTGTCACGCGCAACCTAAACGGGAGATAAACGCTTAACTGGCTGGAGCCTTGCCTCCGACCCGCCCTCCGGCGCGCGTCTCCTGGCGCGGATCGTTTTTTATTTCGGGTTCCGCCGTTCTCGCCGATCGTTAGAACACCCTCCAAGTACTATCCTTTAATTCTAAACTAGTACTTGCTATCAATAAGTATATGAATAATAACAATCCCGTGCTATCATGGGCTGTGAAGCTTCCTCCGCACCTCCGCCAGAACCGTAGGCGCCGACCATCGCCGGCTCCGTTCACATCCTGTACTTCCCTATTTCATTCAACTCCTGCATTTTCTTCTCTTTACGCACTCTTTTTAACAACGGAAAGCCCGTAACTTATTTAGAATCAATCCGATTCGCACTCTTTCCCTCGCAACGGGGGTGTACATGTCCCCTCCCCAAAAACCCAGGATCCACGCGCCCATCATGAACCTCGAAAAGATAAATCGATTGGCGAACCGGACCGAGGAACCTTCCTGACCACCATACCACCACACTCCTGCTTGCCTGCCTCAGCCCGGCTCATGTATAATTCCGCTTCTATAAATTGTAAAATCTTACGACCGAGGTCCTATGGCGCAGCCCTGGAAAACGGACAAATGGTTCACCAGCCCCTGGAATCACCTGCCGGAGGTCCGCAAGAATCTCGCTTTCCCGTCCAATATCAAGATTCACGACGTCACGCTGCGTGACGGTGAGCAGCAAACCGCCGTGGTTTTCCGCCGCGAAGAGAAAGTCGCCATCGCGCGCCAGCTCGATGCCGCCGGAGTGCACCGGATTGAAGCGGGCATGCCCGCGGTTTCCGAACAAGACAAGGCCGCGATTCAAGACATCGCGAGTCTCGGACTGAAATCGGAGATTTTCGCCTTCGGCCGATGTATCGCCGAGGAAGTAAGAACGGTCAAGAAGTGCGGCTGCAGCGGCGTGGTGATCGAAATTCCCGCCAGCGAGCACATGATCAAGAACGCCTACGGCTGGACCGTCGACCGCGCGATCAAATCGTCCATCGACGCCACGCTCGCGGCGAAGGAAGAAGGCCTGTACACCGTCTTTTTCACCATCGATGCGACGCGCACGGAAGTCGAGCCCTTGCTGGACATGGTCGAGCGCGTGGCCACCGAAGGGCATATGGACGCCTTCACGCTGGCCGATACGATGGGCTGCGCCACGCCGGAAGCGGTGTATCACGTCGTAAAGAAAGTGATCGAGCGCTTGAAGAAGCCCGTGGAAATCCATTGCCATCAAGATTTCGGCTTAGGGGTAGCGAATACGATTGCCGCCCTCGCGGCGGGAGCCACGGTGGCGCAGACAACCATCACCGGCATCGGCGAGCGCGCCGGAAACGTTCCCATGGAAGACGTGGTCATGGCGCTGCTGTGCCTCCACAACGTGGACCTGGGCATTCGCACCGAGAAACTGTGCGAGCTCTCGCGCTTTGTGTTGGAGCGCGCGAAACTGACGGCTCCTCCCAACCGTCCGATCGTCGGAGACAAACTCTACGAGGTAGAGTCGGGAATCATCGCCGGCTGGGTGCGCCTGGCGCGCAAGGAACACCCGCTCGAATACGTTCCGTTTGCGCCATCGCTGGTGGGACAGAAGCCGGTCTCCATCGTGCTCGGCAAGAACAGCGGCCCGCCATCGATCGAAGAGTGGTGCGAGAAGCTGGGCGTCAAGGCCAGCGACGAAGAGCGCATGGCCATGCTGCAACTGGTGAAAGCGAAATCTTTCGAAAAGAAAGATCTGTTGACCGCGGAGGAGTTCAGGTCGATCGCCGATCGTGTGCTGCAGAAGGCAGCGGCGCGCTCCTAGCGAAGATTCGATGCCCGCGCCGGCCCGGCAACTCGCGCCCCGAGAAAATTGAGCCGGTCCGGCAAATGCGATATTTTGGTAGGTGTGCTTTGGCGGCAGGCACTGCTCGCTGACTCGCCGCTCGGCGCGTGAGGTAAGAAGTTGCCCAAGGTCAATTTCACTCTCAACGGAAAACCCATCGCGTGCTCTTACGAGCCGGGGATGCACTTCCTCGAAGTTTTGCGCGAGGAATGCGGCATCGTGTCCGCCAAGAACGGCTGCGCTCCGGAGGGCGCCTGCGGCTGCTGCGCCGTCGAAGTGGACGGACGGCCCGTGCTGGCTTGTCTGCGCAAGCCGGAGCAGATGGAAGGCCACAACGTCGTCACGCTCGAAGGCACCGACGAAGAGATGCGCCGCGTGTTGAGCGAGGCGTTTGCCGTCGAGGGCGGCGTGCAGTGCGGCTTCTGCATTCCCGGAATACTCATGCGCGCGTCGTCGCTGTTGCGGCAAGGCCGCACGGGCGACCGCGAAGCCATCGCGCAGGCGCTCAACGGCCATATTTGCCGCTGCACGGGCTACGGAAGAATCATCGACGCCATTCAAACGGCGGGTGAAGCCTGGAACAACGGCAAGCACGTTGCCAGGACGGAACCCCGGCGGCATTTGTTTTTCGGCGAAGAGTTTGGGATGAGCCGCAATCCGGCATTCGTGAGAGACAACCACGGGAACGGCATCGGCCGGTCGTCGCTGCGGTATAAGGGTCTCGAACAAGCCCTGGGCGAGAGACCCTTTGTCGACGATATGTTCGTTCCAGGAATGCTGCACGGCGCACCCGTGCTTAGCGCGCATCCGCGGGCCAAAGTCCGCGCGATTGACGCTTCCGCGGCTCTGGCGATGCCGGGAATCATTAGAGTTTTCACGGCGGCCGATGTTCCCGGAGAGCGAGGCGCCGGCCTGGCGATTCCCGATTTGCCCATCTTTGTGGCTGCCGGTGAGACCACTTGCTGCGTCGGAGATATCCTGGCTCTCGTCGTCGGAGACTCCGCGTTCCACGCGCGCCAAGCCGCGGACAAAGTGGCAGTGGACTACGAAGTTTTGCCACCGGTGACGGATCCGTTCGCCGCGCTCGAACCTGGCGCGCCGCAGGTGCATGCGCCGGGAAATCTGCACGAGTCCGGAAACTCGATCGAAACCACCGCGTTTGCGCGAGGAGATGTGGAGGCGGCGTTTGCTTCCGCGGCGCACGTCATCGAGCAGACCTTCGCCACGCAGCCGATCGAACCAGCTTTTCTGGAGCCGGAGGCGTGCTTAGCCCTGCCTCAGGGAAAAGGCATCAAGGTTCACACGCAGAGCCAAGGCTCGGTCTTCGATCAGCGTCAGATCGCCAAGATTTTGAAGTTGCCGCTCGAGGACGTTGAAATTGCGCTTGCTGCCGCCGGCGGCGCTTTCGGCGCCAAGGAAGAATTATCCATCCAAGGGCAGACGGCAGTGGCGGCGTATCTGCTGGGCCGTCCGGTGAAGACGGTTCTCACGCGCAAACAATCCACGCAGCATCACGTCAAGCGCCATCCGATGACGATGCGCTACAAGGTCGCCGCGGATGCCGAAGGCCGTTTGCTCGCGGTGCGCGCCCGGATCGTCGGCGACGCCGGAGGCTACGCGGGGACAAGCGGCAAGTGCCTGCTTCGCGCGGCGTGTCATTCTTGCGGGCCGTATCGCGTGCCCAGCGTGGATGTCGAGTCCACGGCGGTGTACACCAACAACCCGACGAGCGGCGCCATGCGTGGCTTCGGCACCAATCAGGCGCACTTCGCCATGGAGGGGATGATGGACCTCCTTGCGGAGAGGGTGGGCGTGGATGGCTACGACATCCGCATACGAAATATTCTGAACCCCGGCGACGCTTTCGCTACCGGCCAAATCATGAGACCGAGCGTGCTGGGTCTGCGGCGCTCGCTAGAAGCTGTGAAAGAGGTCTACAAAAATTCCAAATATGCGGGCATCGGCTGCGGGATCAAGAGCACCGGCATTGGAAACGGAACGATCGATAGCGGCCACGTGCTCATCCGCGTCGTGGAAGGCGGCCAGGTAGAAATTCTCACTGGCTACACGGAACTTGGTCAGGGACTTTTTACCACCATTCGGCAAGCGGTGTGCGAGGAAACGCAACTGCCGCCGGAAATCATGACGGTCCGCTGGGATAAGGACCTGGGCGTGAAATGCGGAGAGACGTGGGCGTCTCGCGCCACCACGCTGAGCTGCGCCGCCGCGCAGCGCGCCGCCAGCAAGCTGGCCGCCGATCTAAAACAGACGACGCTCGATCGACTCGTTGGCCGGGTGTATGAGGGAGACTACGTTTGCGATTTCACCACCAGACCCGGCACGCCCGCGGCGTTGGAAAATCCGACAACCCATTTAACCTTCAGCTATGCGACCCAGGTAGTGATTCTCGGCGAAGATGGCCGGATGGAGCGGGTCATTGCGGCTCACGACGTCGGACACGCCATCAACCCACGGCTTTGCGCCGAACAAATGGAAGGTGGAGTGCACATGGGTCTCGGCTACGCGCTCTCGGAAAATTTCACCTCCACCAATGGAAAACCAGACTCTTTGCTCATGCGGGATTTCGGCCTGGTCAGAGCCAAGGACATGCCGCAGGTGGACGTCATTCTGATTGAAGTGCCGGATGAAGTCGGAGGCTATGGCGCGAAGGGAGTGGGGGAAATCGGGTGCGTTGCGACCGCCGGCGCGGTGGCCAGCGCGCTGTTTTCCTACGACGGAATCCGCCGCTACCGTCTGCCGATGGAGGATTCACCGGCAGCGGCGCCGTCGGTTCCCAAATCCCACAAAAAAGCCGCGGTCCCCGCGAAAACATAGTCACATCTCGATGAAACGCCGGTGGGACGCATTACGTCCTTTGATTCTCGGATCGACCAGGGCCAGTCACCAGCACGCGACGCGCATAATAGCTTTCAGCCAGGACTAAGTTTTATGAGCTGTCAAAGACGCTCTTTCTTCTTGTGGACCGCCAAGTTGGCAGAACCATGTACTGGCGTTCCTTTTTTGAAGCAGTTCCCTTCCAACGTACGGGAGCGGTGTAAACCAAATTAAATTTCATACGGAGGATATTGGCGCAATGGCGATGGACATTAGTTTCATAGGAAAACCCCACGAGTGGGACCCGCGGCGCGTTTACAGCCAGACCGGTGCGGACTGGCAATACCGCGTGGACTTCGATCGCTTGCGCAAAGATCGCTTGCAGAAGCTGCGGGAGCAGATGACCGCTCACAACCTGGGCGCGTTGGTGCTGTTCGCGGGCGCCAACATTCGCTACGCCACCGCGTCGTATCAGGGCAATTGGAAATACAACATCAACATCCGCTACGCCGTGCTGCCCAACGGCGGCGAGCCCGTGCTTTTCGAAACCGCGGGCTCCGACCTGCAGTGCGCCAAGATCGACCTGCCGTGGATGGAAGGGCGCATCCGACCGGCGATCACCTGGCAATGGGCGGAAGGCGCGGTGCCGTTCATGGCCGGGCGCATGGCGGAGAGCGTGCTCGATGTTTTGAAAGAGCATGGCGTGCAAAAGGAAAACATCGGCATCGACAACTTTGACATGCCGGCCCTGGAGGCGTTTCAAAATACGGGGTTGAAACTCGTGAATGGCTGGCCGGCGGTGTCTGCCGCACGCGTGGTCAAGACCCGCGATGAGATCGAGTTGTTGAAACAGGCGTCGAGCATCGGCGACGCCGCGATGTGGAAGATCAAATATGAGTGGCTGAAGCCGGGCGTGCGCGAGCGCGAGATTGAATCGAAAGTGCACGAGTTCATGCTGGAGCGGGGTTGCGAGATTATTTACGACATCATTGTGGCGTCGGGAGGCAATACCAGCCCATACCGCCGCTGGGCCACCGATAAACTTATTCGCCAGGGTGACCTGGTCATCGTGGACATCAACGCCGTGGGACCTTCGGGATACTTCATTGACTTCGTGCGGTGCTTTAAGGTTGCAGGGAAGATGAACCAAAAAGAAATCGACCTGTATCGCGAAGTGTACGATTCGATGTACGCCGGACTGGACAAGCTGCGCCCCGGCAACACCACCGCCGACGTGGCGGCCGCGTTTCCCGAATACGACGACGACAAATATGGGACCGTCACGTTGCAACAATTCGCGCACAGCATCGGCATCACGCTGTACGAGGGCATGTGGATTTCCCGCGCGTATTCCATGAAATATCCGGCGGAAATCAAAGAGAACATGTACTTCGCGATCGAGACGTTCGCCGGACATCCCGGCTTGCAGCAGACCTGCCGGCTGGAAGAAAACGTGCTGGTTTCCGGTAAAGGGCCGGTGGTCTTCACGCTGATGGAACACATGGAAGAAGCGATGGCGCGCTAAGCATGCCCCGGCTACTCGTTGGAGTCTCCGATTCCGTCTTTCCGAACCTCGACCCGGCGCGCGAGGTACTATCGCGGATCGGCGCGGAGTTGCGCCTGGCCAAGGAACCTACGGCCGAAGCCATCTTGGAAGTCGCGCGCGATGCCGATGCCCTGCTCGCGACGTACGCGAAAATCACGGCAGAAATGATTCCACAAATGAAGCGCTGCCGGATCATCTCGCGATTCGGCATCGGGGTCGACAATGTGGATATCCCCGCGGCCACGAAGGCGGGGATTGTCGTTACCAGGGTGCCCGACTATTGCATTGACGAAGTTTCCGATCACACGCTGGCTTTGCTTTTGGCGCTGGCCCGCAAAATACCCTCCTCGAATGCGCGCACGCATGCGGGCCACTGGGAAATGCAGGCGGTCGCACCGATTCACCGCCTGCGGGGAAGCACTCTTGGGCTGGTTGGTTTCGGCAGGATTCCGCAACTGGTCGCGCCCAAAGCAAAAGCCTTTGGCCTCAAGGTTGTGGCCTACGACCCGTACATCCCGCCGGACGTTTTTACCCGCGCGCGTGTGGAAAAGATCGAGTTCGACGAATTGGTGAAAGTGTCGGACTATATTTCCATTCATAGCCCCCTGGTGCCGGAGACGCATCACCTTTTCAACGCCGATGTTTTCCGGCGGATGAAACCCACGGCGTACCTGGTGAACACGGCGCGCGGCCCGATCATCGACGAGACCGCTCTGGCACAGGCGCTGGACGCGAAACAACTCGCGGGAGCGGGTCTGGATGTTTTGTCGCAGGAACCCCCGAATGGTTCGCCGCTGTTCGGCCGCGACAACGTGATTCTGACGCCGCATACGAGCTTCTATTCCGTCGAGTCGCTTGTCGATCTGCAAGTCAAGGCCGCGGAAGAGATCGTCCGCGTCTTCAACGGCGAGATGCCGCGCAATCCGGTAAATCCCGAGGCGCTGCGGCGGCCGGCGTGAGGTAGTTTGGACTCGCGGTTCGTTCGAATTGCTTGCTTATGCAAAGACCCCCTATGAAAGCGATGGTCCTGAAGGCACCCGGCGAGCTGGTGCTCGATGAGGTTTCCCGGCCCAGCGGCGGGGCGGGCCAAGTATTGATTCGGGTAAGTCACACCGGAATCTGCGGAACGGATCTCAAAATCTTCAATGGCTCGATTCCCGTCGAGTATCCGCGGATCATGGGCCACGAAATGATCGGAGAGGTCGTCGAAGGCAGCGGCAACGATACGTTCCGGCCCGGCGACCGGGTCATCATTGACCCGGAGCTTTTCTGCGGCGCGTGTTTTCATTGCCGGATCGGCCAGACGCACCTGTGCCCCAACGGAATGCTGCTGGGGCGCGACGCGAACGGCGGCTTTGCCGAGTATGTCGCGGCTCCCGCAACCCACGTTTTTCGTTTGCCGGATACCATCGAGAGCCGCACGGCACCCCTGATTCAGGTGCTGACGACGTGCTTGCATGCGCAACGTTTGATCAATATTTTGCCCGGGGAGTCCGTTGTTGTTCTGGGCCTGGGCGTGACCGGCCAACTGCACGTGCAGCTCGCTAAAGCGCGGGGCGCCAGTCCGGTCATCGGCATCACGCGCAGTGCGGAAAAAAGAGAGCTGGCACAAAAGCTGGGAGCGGACCTGACTTTTGCGAGCGGGGAAGAGGCGATCCAAAAAGTTTTGAAAGCCACCGAGGGACGCGGCGCCGACGTGATCATCGAATCGACCGGGGCGGTGACTTCGCTGGCGGACGCCATCATGATGGCGCGCTTTGGTGGACGCTTGCTACTCTTTGGGATCATCACGGCGACCGAGGGTGCTTTGCCGTTTTATCAGCTCTATTTCAAGGAGCTTGCGCTCATCAACGCGCGCGTTG
>JBGOVR010000130.1:0-13196 GCA_041478205.1 Candidatus Acidiferrum sp. | reverse complement strand
GGTGGCGGCGGACACAACGGCGGCACTAGTTTTCGTCGCGGGTTGTCAGCCTCATCCCGGCAAGGGGGCGGCGGCTCGTACCGCAGCTCCGGTGGATTTGCCCCACGCCCGTACGGCAGTTCCGCCCACGTCGGAGGCCGCGGGGCCGCGACGCCTCGCAATTTCGCGAATGCTTCGGGTCAATGGCGTTCGTTCGGAAACGCCGGAAATGCCTCTTTTGCAAAAGCACTGGCGGGCGCCCCCAGAAGGAACTTCGGCTCGAATCGCCCTCCGACCGCCACATCGCCTTCCAGGAGTTGGCCCAGCCAGGGCCACGCCTTCTCGGCAAATACGTCGAGACCTGCGTACTCCTTCAACTCCAATCGTCCTCCGACCGCTGCTTCGGCTTCGAGAAGTTGGCCCAGCCAAGGGCACTCCCTCTCGGCAAATACTTCGAGACCTGCTTACTCCTTCAACTCCAATCGTCCTCCGGCCGCCACATCAGCTTCCAGAAGTTGGCCTAGCCAGGGCCACTCCTTCTCGGCAAATACCTCGAGACCTGCGTACTCCTTCAACTCCAATCGTCCTCCGACCGCCACATCGGCTTCGAGAAGTTGGCCCAGCCGCGGCGGCTCCTTCTCGGCAAATACGCCGAGAAAGACTTACTCCTTCAACGCGAATCCTGGGCTGTCGAATTCCGGAAACTCTCGATTCGGCAATTCCACATTTGGCCGTTCCTCGTTCTCGCATTCACGAACTGGGTCGAGCGCCTCGCTGTTCCAGAGCTCGAGATTCGGCGGCGGACATGAATTTAACTCGCGTGGAACTTCCTTCGGCCGGCACGGCTCGTTCGATGGAGACGACTTTTCGTTTGTCCCAGACTTATTCGGCCTGGCGCTGGGTTTGACCAATTTCGGCTTGCGCGGATTAACATTGTTCGCTTCCGGTTGGAGCGGTTTCGTCTTGCCCACCTTGAGCCTGCTGGGTTCCGGGCTGGCCAATTTCGGCTCGGACGCCAGCCAGGAATCGCCGGATTGGCAGCCCGGCTCAACCGCGTACTCGTTCGATAACTTGGCGTATCCCCGATAATCGGGCTCGGCTTCCATGCTTATGTTTGCATTCGATGACTCCCTGCGAAGCGGCACCAGGTGAACACTTAGCGTTTCACTGTGAGGGCTAGGCCAATGTCAAGTTCGGAGACCCTTTCCGTCGTCGCGGCATCTAATCTCTTATGAGCCAGATTAAGAACGTATTGCTATCCTCGGGTGTCAGTCTGCTTGCGCTGATGGCAGTGGCCTGTAACGGCAGCAGTTTCGGTGTACTGCAGCCGACACCTGAAGACCTCTGCAAGTGCTTGCCGATTGAACCGGACATAGCGGACTACCGGCACGTCGCGAAACATATGGCGATTCCGAATATCGCCGCCCAAGAGATCGGCGTGGATACCATCCTTAGCTGGACGCAAGACCCTCTCAGGCCTCCCGATGCGCCGCGCACCGGCCGGGAACTCGAAGTCTTTCATGTCGCGACTGCCTTCGTCCAAGAAGCTAGCGTGAACGCCGCAGACTGCGATGTTCACATAGAAATTTCCATGACTGCGGACAAGAAGGCTCCCCGAGTGATCGTGGAAACACCCGTGGATAGCGAGTTTTGCAGCGCCCGCCAAAATATCCAAGCGCAATTGAAGCAACACAGTTTTAAACTCGATTCACAAAATGGGGGCGAACTGCCACAAGCCTTGCCCGCGGATGTCTTGGGAATGGCCTTTGAAGATTTTGAGCACAACCGGGGTTCCGCGCAGGTGGCCACGGTGTGGGAATTGCACCCCGCAACGGTCACGCTGAAATAGCTTTCGAGCCGCACCGCCAAAGCGACACCTTCACCTACCACGTCTACCTCCTCCACGTCTATCTCGTCGCGGGCGCACCGTCTTCATGAGTGAGTGCTTTCCGCTGGGTTGTCCTCGAGTGGCGCTGGCTTGTGCACAAGAATCTCGACGAGTCCGGTGGCTGGTTAACACTTTACCCCCTCCCCCCGTTTTTTGTAAGTGCTGATTCTAAAGGACTTTAAGTCCTTTAGATTTGGAAGTGCGGATTCTAAAGGAGTTACGCGCGCATTTTGCGGAAGTGCGGATTCTAAGAGACTTAAGCGAAGAGGGGAACCCTTCGACAGGCTCAGGGCGGGCATCGCTTGTCGGATGCCCGGTGCTGATTCTTCACGCAAAGAGCGCGTGAAGGCGCGGAGTTCTAAAAGACTTAGTGGCGAGTTGCGAGCGACGAGTGGCGAGCGAGTCCCAAACCTGCAGATTGGAAAAAGGCTTTTGGTTAAAGAGACCAATGTTACCCCCCCCCACCCCCGGGGTATTGTGTATCGATATCAAAAGAAAGCACTTGCCCAAAACGGAACGCGTAAACCATTGAAAATAAAGGGCCGTTTTGCACATTTAAAACGCAAAGCAATGAAGGGTGAGTCGGTGGTTGCGGCGGGAAGGCTTGCAGTGCGAGGCGGGTGACCCTTCGCGAAAAACACTCAGGGTAAACGGGGAAGACGGCGGTTCCTTGAACCTTTTTGTAACAGAGCGACTTCATGGGAGTTCCCCGGTGATGCGTAAGCGTATGACTCTACGGTAGTTGCTTTGGACGATCCGACTACAGCCTGGCCTGCTCGAGGGTAAGCGCGGGGTGTCGCCCGGAAGGTGCGTTAGCAACTTATGAAACTATTATACATGATAACTCGGATTAGTCAAATGAAAACTTATAAAGACAATGGAGTGAGTGGTTTGCGTAAGTGGGGCCGGGTGGGTGGGGTAAAAAGGTTACACCGCTAACCAAAGTCAAAGACCCCACACGTAACCTCGACGTGGGGGGCACCCTACAGCGCGAATCGGGAGAAAAAGCAGCCCACGGGCTTCTGAGCTGTGGTCACCGCCCGCGGAGCTTACGAAGCGTACGGGTGATTCCTTTTCTGCCGAAGGGCATTCCGGGATTCCCGATACCCCGATACTTTTCAAACGGGCTCTTGGACCGCACTGGACTCAGCCGAAAGCCCGCCCCATCTCTCTCAAACAGGAGGCGGTCTCCGGCGCCCACGCCCAGGGCTCGGCGAACCTCGTGTGGCAGAGTGATCCGTCCCTTGCTGGTGATCCGGGCCAGCTTCTTCATGTCCTTGCCTCTATTCCTTAACTCTATCGCGAAGCTCCTTACTCCAGTTGGGAATGTTCCGTTCCTGCAACCCGCGGTTCGGCTCGGCCACTTGGCCGCGGGACACGATTCAACGTCAAAAACCCACATGTAACCGCGATATGTGGAACCCGGCGAGATATCCAGGTCCTTACTATTTCGAGGCGTCTGTTCACTGTCCGGACAACTCACCGACGGGATAAGTCCATCCACACTAGAATAGAAGCATGAGGACACTTCGACTTTGGTCTGCGCTGACGTTTGCCGCCGTTCTTTTCCCAGCCTATGCACAGAATGCCTGCGACACGGGCATGACATTCTGCTGGCTTGGACCCTACTCGGATAATTCTGACGAAGTTCAAGCATGGGGAAACCGCTGGGTCAGTCAAGACAAAGCAGAAAAACCACTGGAGCAGGTTGTGGAAGTACGTTGTATCAAGGCTTTGAAAATCTGCATAGTCGCTCACAACCAACGTCTCCTCGCGGAGGCAACGCTGACCGCTATAGACATTTACCATGTGACCCGCTGGGACAACGTCCAGGTCAACGCAAGAGAAGAGCATGGAATAACCGAACGGTGCGAAGAGGATTCGCTGATAATTAATCACGCCGAACAAAGCGTTCTGCTCGTATCGAGTCCCGGAGCAGATGCTGGGAAAAAGACTTGTGTAGATTTCATGGGCAAACCGAAAACTGTCATCTATCAATTAGCTAAATAGCTCGCGGCGCAGACGATAGGTGGTTATGGGAGTAGCGTCGCGGGAAACTATAGAAGATCCGTCTGATTCAACAATCCGCGCCCTACCGCAGCCGCTGAGCGACACGCCCGGGGGATTGAAGCAGATCCCTCCACCACGCAGCCGGCGCCCGCATTCACGGGCGGAAGAAAAAACCGGCTGCTCCGGTCGGGATGACAATGGTGGGGTGGGGGCGCGGGATGGAAGATGGCGACCTAAAGTCGCCGCTACAAGGCCGGAGGAATCAAGATGGGCGCTTGACTCAGCGTCAACTCGAAAAGATGAAGCGCAGAGAGATTCATCGCGCAAAGAACGCGCGATGGCGCAGCGGTCCTCACTACGCAAGCCGAGCCGTCGGCCCTCTGGAAGTGGTCGGGGTGAACGGGAGCGACGGGGAAGAAAAAGCATCGGCCTGTTTCGCTCGGAATGACAATGGTGGGGGTTCGAGGGATGGAAGATGGCGACCTAAAGTCGCCGCTACAAGACTGGGAAAATAAGATGCGCGGGTGACTCAGCGTCACCTCGCAAAGATGACTTCGTGCGCTCTATCTTCGCGACGACAGCGGCACTCACGAGCCAAACCCGTCAGTCCTTTTCGTTCGATCTAAGGGCGTCTACCTGTGGAAGACGGCGAGGTAAGCCCAGCGGATTACGTTTCCAATGACCAGCGCGATCAGCGCCAGGACCGCCAGGTCCAGAACCCAATCGCCTATGCCGGAGTCGAATATGGAGGGCGCTTCCGGTTGCTTGGAGCCGCTCTTAAATCCTCGAAAGAGACCTTTCGCAGCGTTGAGTAGTCGCATAAGAACCTCTGCACGAACTCACCGAAGAAAGGGGACCTGTGTTGAGAACGTTGTGCCACTTTTCGGCGTTCTTGTCTACATGATCTTGCAGGAGGGGAGGCCGGCGCTGTGTCGGGCGTCACTGGAGTTTGCTGGCCGGTTTGAGCGGTCTCATTGCGGGTGGGGCGGAAACCAAGGGGCACCCGCGAGAAGGGCAAGAGCCGGTGGGGACACCGGCGTTCCCAGGAAAAGCTTTCGCTGGCCGGACTAAAGTCCGGCCACTACATATCAGAGTGCTGTGAAGCCGTGCCCTGACGATACTCATTTATGAGATGGCTTCTAGCCGGCTATTACCATCCTCTGTTCCATGCCGCTTGCCCTACGCCACTACCCCGCTTGCGAGTTGGTGCTTCCTGCGCGTGCTGCGGCTCGCCGGTAAGATGCATTCCTGCTATCATCTCTGAGGGAGAGGTCTTCCTATGCAGATTACCGTGGAGCTTCCGAATGACCTCACGCAGCGGCCGGACCCCGCGCGAGAAGCTATCGAAGCCTTGGCGATTGCCGGATACTGCTCCGAAAAATTGACGGCCTTTCAAGCGGGCCGCCTTCTGGGGTTTACTTCCCGATTCCAATTCGAGGCTTTCCTGAAGGCGCGCAATATCTTCGATCACGCGTACGGCGTCGCGGATCTCGCGGAAGACGTGGAAACATTGCGTAAGCTGGATGAAAGCGCTGACAATCGCCGCCAGGCATGATCGTCGTCGCTGACGCATCTCCTCTGAACTATCTGATTCAAATTCAATGCGAAACTCTACTCCGTAAGCTATATGGGCGGGTTTTTGTCCCCTCCGCGGTGATGGAAGAACTACGGCATCCCCTGGCTCCATCGCCCGTGGCTTCCTGGCTGCTGCAAGTTCCCTCGTGGATCGAAGTACGTGTAGTCCATCCACAGCCGGACGCCGCCCTCGAGGCCTTGGACCCTGGCGAGCGCGAAGCCATTCAACTTGCGGAGGAGCAGCGCGCTGATCTGCTGTTAATCGACGAACGACGTGGCCGCAACGAAGCCAGACGCCGGGGAATCTCGACGACAGGAACTCTGGGAATTCTGCTAGCCGCCGGGAAGCGGGAGTTGATCGACACAGAATCAGTCTTTCGACGGCTGATTGACGGCACCTCGTTTCGCGCCACACCAGATGTCCAAGAAAGTTTTCTCAAACAGTGCCGTGAGTCTGGAAAACGAAAACTCTAGGAGCGGTGATTTCCTCTCTGTGCTCTCTGTGTCTCGCTACTTCAGATTCGGATGCTTTAGGTGCCAGTCGGTGGCGTTCTGGTAGGCCCTGGCTAGGGCGAGCATTTCGGCTTCACCGAAGAGTTTGCCGATGAACGAGAGGCTGGTGGGATGTCCCTTTTCGTCGAAGCCGTGGGGCAGAGCGACGCACGGGTGGCCGGTAAGATTGGTCACCAGGCTGTTGAGCGTGGCCACGGGATTCGGGGTGTAGTCGGCGTAGTCGAAAGGCAGGAGGTACACATCGACCTGCGACATGACGCGCGCCATTTCCTGCATGAGCAAAGCGCGCACGCGGTTGGCGTTGATGTACTCCGCCGCGGGAAGCAACCGAAAGGTGTTCTGACTGATGACGCGGTCTTGGCGCACCAACTGCGCGGGCTGCGTTTCGATGGGATCGCGGAGCGCGGCGTTGGCTTCGCCCCACATGACCGTCGGAAAATCGAGGTTGGCATGTTCCGGCAACTCCACTTCGACGAGTTGGAATCCCAGGCTTTTGATTTTTTCCAGCGCCGCCACATCATTGGCATCCACCTGCGGAGTTTGCCGGGTATTTGTGAATGCGGCCTTCAGGTAGCCGACGCGCAGTTTGCGAATGTCCAGGCTGGCGTCCCAGTTGAACGGAACATCTTGTACCGCAAGGTCCTGGTCGTCGGGACCTTGAATCGCGGCGAGAACCAACGCACAATCTTCCACGCTGCGGCACATCGGTCCGGTCTTGTCGAGGCTCCAGCTCAAGGTCATGATGCCGTGGCGGCTGACGCGGCCGAAGGTGGGACGCAGTCCGGTGACACCGCAAATCGCGGAAGGCGCGACGATCGATCCGCCGGTTTCGGTGCCGACCGAAAAGCCGACGAGGCCGCCGGAAGTCGCGGAACCTGGTCCCGCGGACGAGCCCTGCGAGCCCATCGAGGTGTCCCAGGGATTTTTCGTCTGGCCGCCAAACCAGATGTCGTCCAGGGCGAGCTCGCCGGTCGCCAGCTTGGCGACCAGCACGGCCCCCGCAGCGCTCAGGCGGGAGACGACCGTGGCATCCGTATCGATGATGCGGTTCTTGAAAGGGGCTGCGCCCCACGTGGTGGGGTAGCCTTTGGCTGCGGCTAGATCTTTTACGCCCCACGGGATGCCGTGGAGTGGTCCGCGGTAGCGGCCCGCGGCAATTTCGCGATCGGCGTCGCGCGCTTGGCGCATGGCGAGATCTTCGGTGATGGTCACAGCGCATAGCAGCTTGGGGTTGTATTTCTTGAGGCGGCCGAGGTACATCCCGGTCAGCTCGACGGAACTCGCCTGCTTGGTGCGGAGCAGCTCCGCGAGCTGGGTCACCGGCCAGAAGGCCGCGTCTTCTAGATTCTGCGGGCGCGTGACGCGCGGAGGCGCGCTCATGCGAAAAACGCGCTTCGTGCGGTCGATCTTCATGCCTGGGATGATGGGGTTGAAGTACAGCGGTGGGGCAATGCTGTTGTCGAGCTGAACTTTTCGCAGGTCTTCACCGCGAGAGAGGTTCTTGTTGACGCCCGCGAGCATTCCGTCGAGTTGCTGATCGGTGAAGGTGAGTCCTGCGACGGCGGCCGCTTCGCGCAGCATTTCTTTGGTGACCTTCGCGGACTTTTGATCCTGGAGCCTGCCCCACAGCACGCCGGGAAAAAGTGTGGAGCCCAGCCCTACGCCGGAAAAATAAGCAAGAAACGAACGGCGCCCGGGAATCATCTCTGTCGTACTTTCTCGGAGGACTTGCCGGTGCGTATCGTCCGCCGATTGGTGTTTTGCGCGATGCTCCATTTTTGGTCTCCGGTTGGGCGAAATGCGGGCGCGAGTATAGCAGAGCATGGCTGGAGATTCGGATTCCGGGTTCGACGGAACGAGACCCGTTCTACGGCTGTGGATGCGGCAGGGCGTTGGCGCGCTCCGCGATGGCGGGTGGAAAAATGGGAGTGGCCTGAGGAGGCTGGCCGCGGGTGATGGCCCAATGATCGAGCCAGCTGGTGCCTTCTTCGCCGACGTAGGTGTCGGGCAAGCTGTAGGCCTGATCGCTGAGGGCGTCTTCAAGGGTGATGAAGCGGTAGCCGCGCTTGCGAATCATGTCCAGCAGCTCACCGATGTGCTCGGCCTCGAGTTGATTGCCGTGGAGGAGCAGGATCTGCTTGGGCTCGTAGCCGATTAGGTCTTTCGAGAACTTTTCGTAATAAGCGAAAACGGCGGCGTGATAGGAAAGATAAGAGCTGACAACTTCTTGCTGCAGCACGGTGTCGCCGCGCTTTTTGGCATCGTCGTAAACGCCGGCGAAGTTCCAATCCCAGGCGTCGAGGGTGACGGGCGCGATGCGGTAGCCGCGCGCGACGAGAAACGCTTCGGCTTCGCGGCGAGTTTGCAGATCGCGGCCGGTGTCCAGGTAGGGATGGCGAAAATAGCGGAGCTTCATGTTGTGCTGCGCGAGCAGG
Source organism: Candidatus Acidiferrum sp. (assembly GCA_041478205.1). Taxonomy (GTDB): domain Bacteria; phylum Acidobacteriota; class Terriglobia; order Acidiferrales; family UBA7541; genus Acidiferrum. The sequence goes on along the minus strand of JBGOVR010000130.1, from coordinate 4,796 downwards.
AGGCGGGTGACGCTTTCGCCCTGGATCACGGAGTCTTCAAAGTCTTTGAGGCCGGCCTTGTTGAGCGAAGTGTGGCCGAAGGTGTGGTTTCCCAATTCAAAGCCGGCATCGAGCCACATATTGAGAGCTTTGATTCTTTCGTTTACTTCGTTCCAGTTGAAGTACAGCTTGCGTTCGTTGACGAAACCGACGGCAGGAACTTTTTGCTGGCGCAGCGTGGCCAGCAATTTCGCGGTCATCTCGGTGATGGCAGCGGCGGACATCGTATTGGCGGCACCCGCCGGTAGATCGTCGATGGTGATGGCGATCTGGCGGTCGGGCGGGGTGTCGGCTCCGGACGCCGGGGTTGCCAGCGCAACGCAGAACGCAAAGAGCACGCACAGGAACGTAGGCACAGGCTTCAGATTGATGGACACAAGCTTCATGGACACGGTCCTCCCGATCACGACTTCACTCTTTTTTTTTCTACCTGACGCTGGCGCCGAGAATTATAGCCGCTTCGGCGACACCAACGTACTTGTCTGCAGCGCCGTAGTAAAACAAGTAGCGATTGCTCAGCTGCACCATGCCTTCGATGAAGATTACATTAGGAACCTGGCCAATCTTCTCCCAATCTTTTTCCGGGGCGAAGACGGGGTGATCTGACCGTGAAATGAGTTTGCGGGGATCGGTGCGGTCGAAGACGGCGATGGCGGTGCGGTAGACGAGATGGTCGTCGGCGCCGTTGTAGACGAGGACGATTCCACGGGGCGTGAGAATCGGCGGCGGGCCGGGCTCGACGACGCGGGAGTCGAATTGACCGGGGCGGCGAGGGAGGACGGGCACGTCGGTGGCTTCGGTCCAGTGGAGGAGATCGGTGGAGTAGGAGAGACCCATTTGGTCGGTTTTGTCGGCGGCGGTGCCGAGCCAGTACATCCAGTATTTGCCGTCGATTCTTTCCAGGAGGATGGCGCCGGATTTGGTCCAGCCGACGTTCCAATGTCCTTGGTAGGCGGGGAGGATGACGCCTTTGCGCTCCCAGTGAAGCAGGTCTTTCGAGGTAGCCAGACAGAGCTGTGCGTCTTTTTTGTTGTAGCCGGTGTAAGTGAGGTAGTAGATGTCGCCGATTTTCTGGAGGCGGGGGTCTTCGACGCCGCCATCTCTTTCGTAATCCGTCTCGGGCGACAGGACCGGCTGGGGATGCCGCGTGAAATGAATCCCGTCGTGGCTTTCCGCATAGCCAAGGCGCGACGTCCCGGACGCATCCTGCGCGCGGTAGAGCATGACGAATTTGCCGGGGGTTGCGTTTGTTCCGGATTTGCCAGGAACACGAATAACGGCGGGATTAAAGGTGCCGGCGGATTCCCAGGTTGTACCTTGTGGGGAGAGGATCGGCGCGTCTGACGTGCGGCGCCAGGGGCCGAAGGGAAAGGTCCAGGTCTGCGCGGCGGCAAGAACGAACGACGAAGAGAGGAGCAGCAACGCGAGCAGGCGTTTCGTGGGAGCGATTTTGATCATAGGTGGCGGGCGACGCCGTGAAGTCACCACTACAATTTTTTCAGTTTAGCGCGATCGAATTGGACAGTGCGCACGATTCCTTCGCCTTCTTTTACGAAGATCAGTTGATTGGGCTTCACGTCTTTGAGGGTGTCCACTTGGCCGCTTGGCCAGCGGATCTCGAGGAGGTCGACTTTCTCGGCTTTGCCTAGGCCGAAGTGGATGCGCAGATCGTTTTGGGAGATGTAGCTGCCACCGCTGCGGACTTCGTCGATTTGTTGGTGCGGCTTGGGTTCGTCGGGAAGATGGGTGACGCAGCGGAGGCGGGCGCCAATGCCGCTACGATTGGATTTTGTGCCGATGGTGCGGACCTTGAGCCAGTTGTGGTTGGTGGAAGAATCGCAGCGTAGCAGCTGCGGAAAATCGTTGACGGTGTTGACGACGACGTCGATGTCGCCGTCGTTGTCGAAATCGCCGAAGGCGCAGCCGCGCGAGGCGACGGGAATCATGATGCCGGGACCGGCATGCGTGGAAACGTCGTCGAAGCGGCCGTTGCGCAGATTCTTGTACAAGAGCTTCTGTTGAGGGTAGCCTGCTTCGGTTTTTAGCTGCTCGACTTCGGGATAGACGTGGCCGTTGCAGATGAGGATGTCGGGCCAGCCATCGTTGTCCATGTCGAAAAAACCGCAGCCCCAGCCGAGGAATTGCGTGTGGCGACCGAGGCCACCGGCAAAGGTGGCGTCCTCGAAATTTCCTCCGCCGATGTTGTGATAGAGCGAAGGCGTATCTCCGGCAAAATTCGTTTTGACGATGTCGAGGTTGCCGTCGAGATCGTAGTCGGCGGCGGAAACACCCATGCCGGCTTGCGGCTTGCCATCGGCACTGAGCGCGCAGCCTGCTTCCGTGCCGATGTCGGTGAATTTGCCGTTGTGCTTGTTTTGGTAGAGGGCGCTGGCGGTGGAATCGTTGGCGACGTAAATGTCGGGCCAGCCATCGTTGTCGAAATCGGCGGTGAGCACGCCGAGTCCATACGTGCCGTTGGCTTGGAAGAGGCCGGCATTTTCGGAAACGTCAGTGAAAGTGCCGTCACCGTTGTTGTGGTAGAGGATATTTCTGCCGCCGTTGAGGCCGGGCGGGCCGCAGGCGACCATGACGCCTTTGTAGAGACACGGGCCGGACTCCGGGATGGGAGCGGTGGCGAGATCGAGATCGATGTAGTTGGCGACGAAGAGATCGAGATGGCCGTCGCGGTCGTAGTCAACAAAGGCGCATCCGGTGTTCCAGCGCCTGGGGTTTCCAGGGACGCCGGATTTTTCGCTGACGTCGGTGAAGGTGCCGTCGCCGTTGTTGTGGTAAAGGACATTCTTGCCGAAGTAGGTGACGAAGAGATCCTCGAAGCCGTCGTTGTCGTAATCGCCGATGCAGACGCCTTGGCCCCACCCGGAATGTTGCAGGCCCGCTTTTGCGGTGACGTCGCTGAAGGTGCCATCGCGATTGTTTTTGAAAAGATGCGAAGACGGAGCTTGGCCGGCGGGAAAACCTTCGAGGCGCGAGCCGTTCACGAGAAAAATGTCGAGCCAGCCGTCGTTGTCATAGTCGTAAAAAGCGACGCCGCAGCCGGTGGTTTCGAGGAGATATTTGTTTTTGTGTTCGCCGCCGAAGATAGTCTTGGCGTTGAGGCCGGATTCGCGAGCCACGTTGAGAAAAGTTACGCCAAGGTTGGTTGCTGGCGGCGGTGCGGAGGCTGGGGCCGCAGGTTGTTGTGCGGGACCAGGAAGCTTTTTCCAGGAGCGGGCCCGCGCAAAAGCCAAGACATTTTCCAGCGAGAGCACGAGTGCGGAACGGCTTAGGGATTGCAGGAATGTCCGCCGCGAAGAGAACAAAAGTGTGGTACCTTCCCGCACTGGCTTGAGTGCTCGAGTCCGTGCCTTATCTTAACGTAAGCGCGGCAAGATTCTGCATGGCGGATTGGCAAACTAAGGGCTACGCCGCGCTGCGCGCCTTGTGCCGAACGTATGGAATCCGCGTCTCTCCTTCTCCGGCGAACTACCTCGTGGTTGATGCTTGCTCTTCTCCTAGGCGCGCTCATGTCGCCGGCGAGGCCGGCGCAGGCTGCGAATGAGCCGGGGCGCTCGCTGGAGTTGTCGCGGCCCGTACGCCCATGGGAGTTTCTCTCGGCGGTTGGCACGCGGGCCGGGATTTTTGGGAATGAGTCGGGACGGGTCGAAACCTGGGTTTATCCGCTGAAGCTGCTGCGGGAATTCCACCTGCAATTTCACATTGATGGACGAGTGTTGCCCGCGGAAGCGCTGGCTCGGACGGTGGTGGTGCGGCCGGAGTCGAGCACGATCGTCTACGGCGGCGATACGTTCACGGTGCGCGAGACGTTTTTTGTGCCCGTGGGTGAGCCGGGCGCGGTCATCTTGATCGATGTAGAAACTGAGACCCCGCTGGAAGTTGAGGCGAGTTTCGAGCGAGATTTTCAGTTGGAATGGCCTGCGGCGCTGGGCGGAACGTACATTTCTTGGGACGCTGGGCTGCGGGCGTTTTTTCTGGGCGAAGAGACGAAGAAATTCGCGGCGCTGGTGGGTTCGCCTACGGCGGTGGCGGCGCGAGAGGAATATCAGACGAATTATTCCGAGTCGCGGGTGAATTCGTTGCGACTCGGAGTCACGCAAAAAGGCAAGGACAGAAAGCTGGTGGTGATGGCCGCGTCGATGGACGGCCGCGCTGGGGCCGAAGCGACGTATCGCCACTTGAGCGAAGCCTCCGACGAATTGCTGCGGACTTCCGCTGACTACTACCGGAAATATCTGAGCGAGACGGTGAACGTGGAGCTGCCCGACGCGCAGCTGCAACAGGCGTATGACTGGGCGCGGGTGAGCATGGTTCAGGGAATTGTAAACAATTCATTCCTTGGTACGGGATTGATTGCAGGATATCGCACTTCCGGTGTGGGCCAGCGGCCGGGATTTGCGTGGTTTTTCGGGCGAGATTCACTGTGGACGTCGCTCGCATTGGATGCCGCGGACGATTTTGCGAATACGCGGACGGCGCTGGAGTTCGTGAGCAAATACCAGCGCGCGGACGGGAAAATTCCGCACGAGATTGCGCAGGCGGCAACTTTTGTGCCGTGGTTCAAGGATTTCCCTTATCCCTACGACTCGTCCGACGCCACACCGCTCTACATCATTACGATGAATGATTACGCGGTGCGGAGTGGAGACACAACGTTCGTCAAAGAAAAGTGGGACAGTCTCTGGAAGGCGTACGAGTTTATGCGCTCGACGTACGATGCGCAGGGATTTCCGCAGAACTTT